>JADHWW010000068.1 GCA_016783285.1 Anaerolineae bacterium | reverse complement strand
GGCGGGTTGCTGACCATCGCCGAGTTGAGCGTCATCCTGAACAAATCCTACGAGGTGACCCGGCAGTACATACGGCAGTGGGAAGAAGAGACGGGCGAGTTGTTGCCTATGAAGGGTTACCGGATGGATCAGGGCAGCCGTCCGACGCACAAGAAGGAGATCGTGCGGCTGTACGAGCAGGGTCTGGAGCCGCCCGACGTCGCCCGTGAGACAGGGCATAGCCTGAAAGCCGTGGAACGCTACCTGAAAGACTACGAGCGTGTGAAATTGCTGCTGAAACGGGGCATGGCGGCGGCGGAGATCAGCGGCCTGATTGGACGCGGAAAGCGAGTTGTGATAGAATACGTTGAGCTGGCCCGCCAGTATCACCCGGAACTGTTCGCCGGGGCTGATTAGCGAAGCTAGGGTGTTGTGACAGGTGTCACAAACGAAACTTGAGCGACGCAGAAGCAAGGGGGATATTCGGATGGATTTATTCGACAAGTGCTGGGCCTTTACCCAGGCAAAGGAAATTCAGGCGGCCGGCCTCTATCCCTATTTCATCCCTCTCACCGACAGCGAGGGCACCGAGGTCACCGTCGGCGATCATCGCCTGATTATGATCGGCTCCAACAACTACCTGGGCCTGACCATGCACCCCGGGGTGCGCCAGGCTGCCATCGAGGCGACGCGACGGTATGGCACCAGTTGTACCGGCTCCCGTTTCCTCAACGGCACGCTGGAATTGCACCTGGAACTGGAGCACCGGCTGGCCGAGTTCGTGGGTATGGAGGCGGCGCTGGTCTTCTCCACCGGCTATCAGACCAACGTGGGCACCATCTCGGCGCTGGTGGGCCGGAACGATTTCGTCGTCACCGATAAAGAGGGTCACGCCAGCATCGTGGATGGCTGCCAGATGGCCTTCGGTGAGATGCGCCGCTTCCGCCACAACGACATGGCCCATCTGGAGCGCGTCCTGGCTGGACTGGCCGAGGACGCGGGCAAACTGGTGGTCGTGGACGGCGTTTTCAGTATGGGCGGCGATATTGCCCCGCTGCCGGAGATCGTACCGCTGTGCCGGAAATACGGGGCGCGGCTGATGGTGGACGATGCCCATTCCGTCGGCGTGCTGGGCGGGGGACGCGGCACGGCGGCTCACTTCGGCCTCACCGATCAGGTGGACCTGACCATGGGCACCTTCAGCAAATCCTTTGCCAGCCTGGGCGGGTTCATCGCTGGCGCAGCGGACGTGATCCACTACGTACAGCACAACGCCCGTTCGCTGATCTTCAGCGCCAGTATGCCACCGGGCAACACGGCGGCTGCGCTGGCCGCGCTGGAGGTGATGCAGGGGGAACCGGAGCGCATCGCGCGGGTCAACCAGATCGGCGAGCGCATGCGGGCCGGGTTCCGCCGGTTGGGTTTCAACGTAGGTGGTAGCGAGACTCCCATCATCCCAGTCATCATCGGCGACGACATGCGCACCTTCGTAGCCTGGAAGGCGCTCTACGAGGCGGGGATCTACACCAACCCGGTCATCTCGCCAGCGGTGCCGCCGGAGTCGGCGCTGCTGCGCACCAGTTACATGGCGACCCACACCGATGAGCAACTCGACTGCGTGCTGGCGACGTTTGCGGAGGTGGGCCAGGCCCTGGGGCTCATCGGGTAAGGAGAGAAAACATGGACTTTAACAACCAACACGCTATCATCACCGGCGGTTCCAGCGGCATTGGCCGGGCCACGGCCCGACTGCTGACCCGGCGCGGAGCCCACGTGTCCATCATCGCCCGCCGCCAGGAGTTGCTGGACGAGACACTGGCCGAGTTGGAACCCCTGCGGGAGAATCCAGCCCAGCGGTTCCGGGCCTATTCTGCCGACGTGACGGACTGGGAGCAGACACAGGGGGCCATCGCCGCCCTCACCGCCGACAGCCACCCGCCCGACATCCTGATCAACGCTGCCGGCTTCGCCCATCCCGGCTACTTTGAGGAATTGGCGTTGGAGACCTTCCACAGTACGATGGACGTGGACTTCTTCGGCACGTTACACCCGATCAAGGCGGTCCTGCCTATGATGATGGAGCGGCGCAGCGGTCACATCGTCAACTTCTCGTCGGTGGCCGGATTCCTGGGGGTGTTCGGCTACACCGCCTACAGCGCGGCCAAGTTCGCCGTGCGCGGCTTCTCGGACGTGTTGCGCGCGGAGATGAAGCCCTACTCCATCCACGTCTCCATCATCTTCCCACCCGACACCGACACGCCTCAACTCCACTACGAGAACCAGTTCAAGCCTCTGGAGACTCGCCGCATCGCTGGGGCGGCCCGGGCACTGACGGCCGATCAGGTCGCCCAGGCGTTGGTGCGCGGCATCAAGCGACGACAGGTGTACATCCTGCCCAGCCTCGACACACGGCTCTACTTCCTGCTCTCCAACGGCCTCACCGGTCTCTTTCGCTGGTACTTCGACCGTATCATCGCCAAAGCGCGTCGGGAGCGGGGGCTGCAGGACCACTAAAACACTGAAGGCACTGATCACACTGATCATTCTTCAGCGTCCCGCGCCAGCCACAGGTCGGTGTAGACTTCGTACAACTGCGCCGCGTTGATCGCCTGCCTGGGCTTCAGTCCGGGGAGAGAGTAGGCGATCATATCCAACAGCACCGGCCGCTGCGCCAGTTCCACCAGGTTGTACGTGCGCTCAATCCGCCGCCAGTACCGCTCCCACTCATCCCCATGGGAGAAGCGCGCCTGCAGAATGGCCCGGGTGTCCTCCTGGTCAAAGGGCAGAAGATGCACGATCTCAAAGTTGGGCCGGTTGCTCAGGTCGGTCAAGACTTCCGAGCGATGAAATCGAGCGCTAGTGCCTGGTTGCAGAGGTCGCCCTCGAAATCGAGTAGGCGCGCTTCGACGACCAGCGCACGTCCGCCAGGTGTGGATCGAGTGCCGATATTTACCACCGCCGGGTGAGTCCCCAATCGTTTGGCTTGTGCCAGGCAGGCATAGACTCCACAGGCGGGAACCAACCGTTCAGGCGGAGGGGAGATATTGACCGTGGGCGCCCTGATGCCGTGCCCCTCCTGCTCCATTTCCCCTGGAGAGGGGGGCTGGAGAGGAGTGACGACGCCCGTCAGCCGGTAGGGACGGCCCAGACAGCCCGTTGCCTGGGGGATGTCCCCTGCCTTCAGCGCAGCCCGCACGCGGCCACTGCTCACCGTGGCCCCCTCCCACATCAGCGGCTCGACAACGTGTACAGCGAACCCGCGCTCTGCCCCCAAGCGGAGCAAGAACGGGATGTCCCCCTCGCGCCGGTGGCCGAGCGCGAAGTCTGGGCCGCTCCACAGTTCGGTCGGGCGGAGGTGGTGGACCAGGGCCTCGACGAAATCAGTGGCCGGGATGCGGACAGTGGCCGGGGTGAAGGGGAGTACAACCAGGATATCGAGCCCCAATGCGGCCAGCAACCTGGCGCGCTCCTCCACCGTCGTCAGCAGAGGCAGGGGTTCGTGGCCTAGCGTGGTCGCCGGGTGGGGGTCGAAGGTGAGAACGACGGCAACGTTGCCCGTCGAGTGAGCCGCCTTCACCAGGCCGGTGATGAGTTGTTGGTGGCCACAGTGAACGCCGTCGAAGACGCCGATAGCCAGGTGCGAGCGAGCGGATAGTTGGGCCTGCTTCAGGACTTCGGTGAGCTCAGTCGAGCCATCGTGGACGACGCGCATTGCCATGTTCAGAAGAAACCCTCCGGCCCTTCGACAGGCTCAGAACACCACGTGTGGAACACCTTGCGAGGCCGCCAGCGGCGGGTCGCCGGGTCATAAGCCACGAGAGCCAGGAAGGTCCTGTCAGGCCCATAGGCGCGGGCCAGGCCTGCAGCCTCATTCCTCTCGTCCACCTCCACCCCCACACCTCCACACGCCTCGACTGGGCTCGGCGAAGTCTCCCCCATCTCCACTGCCTGTCCTGCGCAGAGCCGCCGCGCCGCCTCCGTATCCAGATACAGCGCCGGGAAGCGGGTCAGCGCCGCGTCTATCGGGTACAGCAGGTCGGGCCAACGGCCCTCGGCGGACGCCTGGGCGAATTCCTCCAACGTGATGGCGGCATCCAGCCGGAAGTCACCGCTTGCCAGGCGAGTCAGTCCGGTGAGGTGGCCCCCGCAACCGAGGGCTTGCCCCAGGTCGTGGGCCAGCGCGCGTACGTAGGTCCCCGGCGAGCAGGTCACCTCCAACGTGCACTCCGGCGGCCCCCAGCCGGTCAATTCCAGCCGAAAGACATCCACCTGGCGTGCCTTGAGAAAAGAAATCCGTTCCACATCGACGCCTCGGCGGGCCAGCCGGTGAAGCGGCGTGCCCTTGTGCTTGAGCGCCGAGTACACCGGCGGCACCTGGGTGATCCTGCCCCGGAACTGCGCCAGTGCTGCCTCGACCTGAGCGCGACTCACCTCGACCTCCGCTTCCGCCACCACCCGTCCCTCAGCATCGTAGGTGTCGGTGGCGACACCTAGCCGCAAGCGGGTGTGGTAGACCTTCTGCCCGGTCATCAGGTACTCGGATACGCGGGTGGCCCGCCCGACACAGACGAGTAACACGCCCGCCGCCAGCGGATCAAGCGTGCCAGCGTGACCCACGCGGCGAACGCCGGTCAGCCTGCGGACACGGTCCACGACGTCGTGAGAGGTTAGTCCTCGTGGTTTGTTGAGGTTGAGGAACCCGTCGGTCATAGTGCGTTACTGAGCACGCCTGGGAAGCGTGAAACGTGGGGCATGATCATGCATTGCGCACTACATTCTGGAGCACGGTCAGCACCCGGGTCTGGGCCTCCTCCAGTGGTCCGGGAAGGGTACATCCAGCGGCGAGGGCGTGGCCACCGCCGCCGAGTTGAAGCGCCACCTGGGCGACGTCGAAGCCAGGCATAGCGCGTAACCCGACCTCGATGCGACCGTCTTCGCGCTCGGTGAAGACAACGGCAATGTCAGCGTCGTTGGTGCCGACGAGGAAACTGACCAATCCGGCGTCACCGTTGCCCGTGTGGCCCACCGCGCGGCGCATCACCAGCGGGATACTGGTCCAGATCACACGGTCTTCGATCTGCAACAGAGCCATCGCTGCTCTCCACAAGACGATCGAAGTAGTCGAACGGCGGTCAAGGCTGTGCTGTGTGACATAGGGGAGCAAGGCCCCGGCCATCATCAACCGCAGCGCGGCCTCCATTATCTGGATGGTGACATTGTTCGTGCGGAAGCCGCGTGTATCAGCAACGATGCCGATCAACAGGCAAGTGGCCAGTTTGGCGTCGAGCGGCACAGCCATGTACTCCAACAGCCGCAACACGATTTCGGCAGTGGACGAGGCCTGGGGATCCACCAGGTTGACAGTGCCGAAATTCAGGTTGGTCAGGTGGTGATCGATGTTTAGCAGCGGTGCGCTCCCGAACGCTGGCATCTGTGGAAAGTCGCCGAGTCTCTCCAGGTCGGAGCAGTCGAGAGAGATGACCAGATCAAAGGAACTGTTCACAGACCCCACTACAGCCTCGACGCCAGGGATGTAGTTGAAGCGAGCGGGGATGGGGTCTGAGCAGGCCATAATCGGCTCCAGGCCCATCTTACGTAAGGCCCGGTCCAGGCCCGTCAGGCTACCCACGGCATCGCCATCAGGGGCGACGTGACATATAAGCAGGGGATGGTGCGCCGACTGGATAAGCCGGCTAGCCTGTTTCAGAGTAGTGTTCGTCTTTGTCGTCACTGAGTCTCAATTCATCGAGGATGCTAGCGATGTGTTCACCGCGCTCCAGCGAGGTATCGTAGTGGAAGACCAGTTCCGGTATGTTGCGCAGCCGCAACCGACGGCCCAGTTCGCGCCGCAGCCAGCCAGCCGCACTCTCCAGCCCAGCCTGCGCCTCCGCTTGCGCCTCTGTCCCACCCAGCACGCTGAAATGCACATCGGCGCGGAGCGCGTCGGGCGTCACCACCACGTCGGTGACGGTGACCATCTCCAGGCGCGGATCGTGGACTTTCCGCTCCAGCAGGTCTGTCAAGTGAGTGTGTATCAGGTCAGAAACCCGGCGTTGATACTTTTTGCCCATTGGGCTTCACGATTCGTTACTCGGGATTCGTTACTCGGCCTCTTGCCGCTCTTTCACATAGAACTGGATCACATCACCGACGACGAAGGCTTGGAAGTCCTCTAGACCCACACCACATTCGAAGTCCGTTCGTACCTCGCGCACGTCCTTATCGAACCGTTTGAGCGAACTGACATGGCCATCGTACAGTTGCTCCTTGCTTCGGAAGACCCGCGCACGGGCGTTGCGCCGCGCCTCCCCCTGGCGGATGTAGCACCCGGCTACTCTGCCAATCTTGGGGACCTTGAAGGTGGCCCGTACCTCGGCGGTGCCGATCACCACATCCGTATAAGTTGGCTCCAGCAGCCCTTTGAGTGCCTTGTCCACCTCATCCACCAATTTGTAGATGATATCATAGGAACGGATGTCCACGCCCTTGCTTTCCGCCAAGCGACGGGCGGCTAGATCGGGGTACACACGGAAGCCAACGACGATGGCGCAAGAGGCGATAGCCAGATTGATGTCCGATTCGCTGATGTTGCCCGCGGCGGCGTGTATGATGTTGACCTTCAGACCCTCACCGCCCAGCTGCTCCAGTGAATTGACAATGGGCTCGATAGAACCTTGAACGTCGGTCTTGACGATCAGGTTGAGTTCCTTCGCCTGCCCAGCCTGGATGCGGCTGGAGAAGTCGTCGAGGGTGAAGGTCATGACCGGGGCGACGGCCTTGGCGGCCAGTTCCTCCTTGCGCTTGGCGACGATGGCCCGCGCGGTGCGTTCGTCAGGCACGACCTTAAACATCTCCCCTGCCTCGGGCACACCGGAAAGGCCCATGACCATCACCGGCGTCGAGGGCAGTGCTTCCTGAACAGGACACCCGGTCTCATCAAGCATCTTGCGCACGTGGCCATGAACCAGGCCGATCACCACGGTGTCGCCCACGCGCAACGTGCCGTTCTGCACCAGCACAGTGGCAGTCGCACCACGGGTGCGGTTCAGCCGTCCTTCCAGTACTGTCCCAACTGCACGACGATCGGGGTTCGCCTTGATCTCTACGGAATCCGCGACAAGCAGGATCGCCTCCAGCAGGTCATCCAGGCCAGTTTTCTTCTTCGCCGAGACGAGGACGCACAACTCGGTTCCCCCCCAATCATCGGGTGTCAGCCCCACGTCGGCCAACTGTTGCTTTGCCCTGTTGGGTTGGACGGTGGGTTTATCCATTTTATTGAGGGCAACGATGATAGGAACGCCGGCAACCCGAGTGTGGTTGATGGCTTCGATGGTCTGGGGCATCACGCCGTCGTCGGCGGCCACGACCAACACGACGATGTCAGTGGTGTGGGCTCCCCGAGCGCGCATCGCGGTGAAGGCCTCGTGGCCTGGGGTGTCGAGGAAGGTGATAAGGTGCTTATTGTGTTCGACCTGGTAAGCCCCAATGTGCTGCGTGATACCTCCTGCTTCACTGGCCACCACGTCGGTGTGGCGGATAGCGTCCAGTAGTGAGGTTTTACCGTGATCCACGTGGCCCAGGACAGTGACAACTGGCGGCCGAGGCTTGAGTTTTTCTGGGTCTTCGCCAGCGTAAAGGCGTTTCCACAGCAACGTCACTCCCTCTTCAATGACCTCCTCGCGTACAGCCGGTGATTCCTCCCTGGGTTCGAACCCCAACTCCTGCGCTACGATAGCGGCTGTCTCGTAGTCTATCTCCTGGTTGATGTTCGCCATAACGCCAGCGTTCATCAGCTCTTTAATCACGACGATGGGACTGATGTCCATCAACGCGGCCAATTGGCGCACTGTCAGGAGGTCCGGTATCTCGACCTGGCGCTTTTCCTGTGCCTCTACTTGCTCACTCATCTCTACCCTCTCCCTTCGCTTCCACCCTCCTGTGTCGCTCTAAACCCTAAGGGTTTTCTGGAACCCCTAGGGTTTCCGCGTACCTTCGCAACCGGGCTTCGGCCTCAGCCGTCAGCGTCACTTTTAGGGCCCGCTCCAACTGCCGCCGTGCCAGTGCTGTCTCCCAGCAGTTTCGTTGACAACAAAGGTAGGCTCCTCGTCCGTTGTGCTTGCCCGTCTCATCCACTGCCACTACGCCCTCGGGCGTGCGCACAATGCGCACCAACTCCCGCTTGGGTCGCACCGTGCGGCAGGCGATACACGTGCGCTGTGGAATGTGCTTACGCCGCTGAGATTTCTCGCTCATGCCGCCACTACTCCAAGATATCGTTCCACTTGCCGGAGTCGTCGTCCCTCTTGCGTCGGCGGCGAGCGACGACCACGCCTGCTTCCTCATCGTAGACCAGCTCCCGGCGGCGGCGGCGGTCCCGCTTGCGCTCCTCCTCGAGTCGGGTTTCATCTTCTACTTCCTCTTCCTCGAAGGCCAGCTCTGAGACCCTCACCTCGGCCAAGATCTCTTCAACCATGGGTTCAACTGCGGGCTCCTCAGCCGGTGCTTCCTCAATGGCCTCCGCCGCCGCCTTGGCTTCCAAAGCGACCTCTGGCGGCATGGCCTCCTCTTCTGCGGCCACTACCTCTACAACTGCGACCGGCGCTTCAGGAGCTGGTTCAGCAGGCAACGCCGCTTCTGCCTCTGGCTCCGCCTCCGCTTCAACAGCGGCCTCCTCTGCAGGAACACCCTCCTCGACCTCTGGCAGAGTCAACGCTTCAATGCACCTCTTAACCTCGGCTAGACTCTTGGGGCCGATGCCATCCAGTCTCAGCAATCCCTCGTCCCCCTCGGCCAGCCGTTCCATCACGTCCCCGACGGTCGCCAACCTGGCTCGCTCCAGGTGACCCAGTACACGTGCACTGAGACCTATCTCGGTCAGCGGAATCTCGTGGGCCTGGGGTGGGATACGGGCGAGAGCCACTTCGATAACCACGCGGTGCTCGGCTTCGGCGGCCTCTATAGCCGCACGGCGGGCCGCCTCCTCTGCTATGCGCTGCGCTCGTTCAGCGTCGCGGATCGAAGCGTAATAACCCTGAACCCCTTCGATCACCTGCCGCATCGTGAGCAATTCTTCACTGTTATAGGGCAGTCTCTCCTGTTCGTGCCGTCGCAGGATGATGGCGACGGTGGGAAGCGATTCCGCCACCAGACCCAGCGCGGGGAGGACATTTGAGTCTTCATTCACCCGTTGCAACGACCATGTGGCCGCCTCGGTGACGCTCTGGATGTCAATGCGCCAGCCGGTCAGTTTCGCCGCCAGCCGCGCGTTCTGCCCAGCCCGCCCGATTGCCAGCGAGAGTTGATCGTCGGGCACGACCACGTTGGCGGTTTTCCCCCCGACCGGGCCCTCTTCCAGTTGCACGCTCAGCACTTTAGCCGGGCTGAGCGCCTTAGCGATGAATGCACTCGTGTTGATGTTCCACTCGACAATGTCAATCTTCTCCCCGTCCAGTTCGTTTACAATGGACTGGATACGAACGCCGCGCATACCAACGCAGGCTCCCACCGGATCTACTCCGGGCTGGCGGGCAGAGACGGCGACTTTGGAGCGGGAACCCGCCTCGCGGGCGATGGACTTGATCTCAACCGCACCGTTGAAAATCTCGGGCACCTCCAATTCCAGCAGCCGGCGCAGCATGTTCTTGTGACTGCGCGAGACAGTGATCTGCGGGCCACGACCCGTCTTGCGGACTTCCAGCACGTAGGTCCGCAGACGCTGGTGAAGATTGTAACGCTCACCAGGCACCTGCTGACTACGCGGCAAGATCGCCTCGGTGCCTTCAAGGTTTAACGTCACGGCCTGTGGCTTGATGCTCTGCACTATGCCGTGGACAATCTCCCCTTCTTGCTGGACATAATGGTCGTACTGCACTTCTCGCTCGGCTTCGCGGATACGTTGCAGGATGACCTGCTTGGCAGTCTGCGCTGCGATGCGACCGAAGTTCTTGGG
Source organism: Anaerolineae bacterium (assembly GCA_016783285.1). Next base: position 1,783 of record JADHWW010000068.1, on the reverse strand, counting down.
GGTGCTTTCGACCAGCACCATACCCTCCACTTCGACGTCAGGCTGGATAGCACGCGCATCCGCCAGAGCGATTTCCTGTTCGGGATCGCTGGCTTCCCCTACTACTACCCGCTTCTCGACGAGGATATGCGCTTGCCCGGTCTCCAGATCAATCTTGGCGGTGACGTTTTGGACCGCGTTGACACCGATGTTACGGCGGTAGGCAGACACCAACGCCATCTGTAAGGCTTCGAGTACAACTTCCCTGGGTAGACTGCGATCACTACAGATTTGGTTGAATGCCAATAGGAACTCCGACTTCATTGCCTATCTCCTGCTGACGGGAATCTATGGCCCCCGTTCCGATCACAAGCCGGGTCTGGTAAGGGCATTATAGCCAATTATTTCCCCTCGTTGTCTCGTTGAAGCCGCCGGGTCAGCGACCCGGCGGAGCAACCTGGGCCACTACTCCACAGAACCGATCCGAAAAACCCCGTCCCGACTCTCGTCCCTGGAGAACGCCCGCCCCGAGCGTAGGACAGGGAGCACCTTATCGGATAAGCCCTCAGTGACCGTATACAAAGAAAAGTGGGGCTTGCCCACTTCCTCCACCACACCACATATACTGATTAGATTATAACATAGATGCCCTGAACACGCAAGTAATTTCTGCCGCGAATCAATTTTTCCGCGTTTTGTAGCCCTGCCTGGTTGTGCTATAATTAACGCCTGAGAACAATGACTGGCCTTTTCTGATCAGACGCTACAGTAAGGAGGGGATGATGGTTGATGATAAACTAGCTCTGCGGAACCGCATCATTGGCCTGCTGCTACGCGACGCACGAGAGCAAGCCAGGAAGACCAAGCGGGAATGCGCGGCTGCACTGGGGGTTTCCACAGGCACCATCACAGCATACGAGGATGGACGCAAGCCTGTCTCGCTGCCGGAGTTGGAAGTGCTGGCTTATGTACTCAACACTCCGATAGCACGTTTCTGGGAGCAGAATCCAGAGCTTGCAACAAAGGAAGATCCACCGCCGCTGCAGGAGGTACTGGCTCTGCGTCACCGCATTGTGGGGGCGCTCCTGCGCCAGACGCGGCTGGAGGCCGGTATCTCTCAGAAAGAGTTAGCGAAGGTATTGGGCTGTTCGACCAGCCGCCTCTCCGCCTACGAGTATGGAGAGCGGCCTATCCCGCTGGCAGAACTGGATGCGCTGGCTCACCATCTGCACCTGCCTTTGGAGTACTTCCTCGACGATCGGGAAGGGCCAGTGGGAGAATGGCATCGGCTGAAGGAGGCATGGCACCATTTCCGCGAACTTCCCAGGGAGGTGCAGGAGTTTGTCACTCAGCCCATCAACATCAAATATCTGGAAGTGGCGATGAAACTGGCTCGCATGCCGGCTGGTGGACTGCGCACCATTGCCGAAGGGCTGTTGGACATTACGTATTGATTGCAGATCACAGATTGGAGGTGCGGTAGTGGAGAAGACGGCTTCTGCACAGGAATTGAAGGAAGAAGGGTTGCGGCTATTCCAGGAGGGGCTGTATGAGAAGGCCGCCACTAAGTTTGGACAGGCTCAGGAGGTTTTCGTCGCCGAGAAGAACGAGATCGAAGCAGCCGAGACGGTGAACAATCTGGGCGTGATTTACCGCTTGCAGGGCAAGTGGGATGAATCAATTGCTGCCCTGGACGAGGCAAAAGCAGCTTTTGCACGCCTGGGGGACCGCAATCGTGAGGCCCAGACGCTCGGCAATCTAGGCGGGTTATACGCCAGCAAACGCGAGCGCGACAAGGCGAAGG
>JADHWW010000007.1 GCA_016783285.1 Anaerolineae bacterium | reverse complement strand
AGCCCATCTCATACAAAAAGCCCACGGCGACGAATGGCAGCCCGATGTCACTGGTCTCCTTACAATGGTCGCCCGCCAGCACCCCCAGACCGCCAGCGTAGGTGGGCAGCGATTGATGCAACCCAAACTCGGCCGAGAAGTAGGCGACGGGTCGGGCCATCAGGTCAGGATACTTGGCCGGAAACCAGAGATGCACATTACCTATGTCGGCGTCCAGCGCGATTAACACGGCATCGTACTGACGGAGAAAGAGTGGATCGGCGGCCAGTTCTTCGAGTCGCTCTGGCGACGCCTCCAACAGCATCTTCACAGGGTTGTGCCCGGTGCTGCGCCACAACGGATAGTCCAGCATCTTGAACAGATCGCGGGCCTCGCGGTGCCAACTCCACCAGAAGTTGTATGCCAGATCCTCCAGACGCGCGATGCGCGGAGGTATCTTGGCCGATAGCGATGAGACTTCAATCTGCACGAGTCTCTCCTCCCGTAGGGGCACGGTGACCACATCGCCACTCAAGGGGCGCTGAGCAGGATGATGGTCAACACGATGATGGCGACAACAGCGAACTCGACCAGGGTTGACACTCTCAGGCGCTCCAGCAGGTATTGATGGGCCACATTGATAGTGATGTAGAAGATGAGCAACAGGAACAGACCGCCATCCCAGGCGCTGATTTGCCAGTAGTTCAATGCCCAGGTGCTTTCACCGATGACGAGACCAACAATGCCGGCGAACAGAAGCACACGCCGCAGTGGCGCGTCCGCCACACTCAACAGGTCAAGTGCCAGCAGCGCTGCCGCGAGCAGCGTCAGAGTGGCGGTCACCAGGCTGCGAGTGCGAGTGTGGTAGATAATGGCAAAAAGAGTGAAGACCAGGAGGTAAGCCAGCACGTTGAGAGCAAGCCGGGCCAGGGGATAGCCGGGATCATCGGGGGAAACAGCGGTATATTCGGCAGATACGGCCAGGCTGATGGCAATGCCGACCAGGGCTAGCCCACCAATCCATACCAGCCAGGTGGGGGCAAGCGACAGCAAGTAAGCGGAGATTCCGGCCACCGCGCCGGGCAGAATCCAGGAGATGTAAGTAGGTCGCCCAGAGTGCTCCTCCAGATGTGGGTGGTCGTGAAGGACAAGATTGGTGCCGGTACAGACCAACCCAACCATCAACGTGATCAGCAGCCAGGTGCCGGTGACACGAATCTCTAAAGGCGACCCCAGAGGCTGCGGTCTCCACACGTACTCGGGCAGTTCGATAAAGCGGAAGAGCACGCTGCCAAGCAGAAGCACAGCCACCAGCACGCTCAGGTGATTGCGGTCCAAGGGCTCAATGGTCTCATACATAGGAGCGCATTGTACCGTTGGGGGTGGGATTTGTCAACCTCATCGGGTGTGCTATAATCCCATTTCTGATTCATTGCTACAATCCCAAGAAGGTGCACATCGTGAAACATTTCTCTCTTTCTGCAATCTGCAATCTACTCCTTCTCGCACTGCTTTCAGCACTCTTAGTCGACTGCAGCGCACCATCATCCGGTGCCCGCATCGTCTACGGCTTGACGTTGGCCCCATCGGGGATTGACCCCCACGTCAACGCCTCCTCCGAACTGGGCATCCCTCTCACTTCAGTGTACGACACTCTGGTCTACCAGGACCCTGAGACTGGTGAGTTCATCCCTGGTCTAGCCGAGCGCTGGGAGGTCTCCGAGGACAGGCTGATCTATACCTTCTACCTCCGCCGAGGCGTCACCTTCCACGACGGCGCCCCTTTCAACGCCGAAGTGGTACGCTTTAACCTGGGGCGCATCACCAACCCCGACCTGGCCTCCCAGAAAGCCCGCTTCATGCTCGGTCCCTATGAGCGGACAGAGGTAGTGGACGAGCACACGGTTCAGATACATCTCAGCGAGCCCTTCGCACCACTCCTCGACGCACTCAGCCAGGTCTATCTGGGGATGGTCTCCCCTGCCGCCGTCGAGCAGTGGGGGGATGAGTACCAGTTACACCAGGTGGGCACTGGGCCATTCATCTTCGCCGAATACGTACCGGGTGATCATCTGTTGCTCCAGCGTAACTCCGACTATGCCTGGGGGCCGCCCGTCTATTCCAGTAAGGACGCAGTGACCGCGCCCAGGCTGGAGGAGATTGAGTTCCGCTTCTTCAAGGACCCGGCCATCCGCTCTCCCGCGCTGGAGACCGGGGAGGCAGACGTGATGGGGGAGATTCCCCCGCAGGATGTCGCCCGGCTGGAGGGGAATTCCGACTTCCGCATCGAATCGGTGCCCATACCTGGCGTTTCCCTGATGGTTTTTATGAACACAGCCCGCCAGCCACTGGACGACATCCGCGTGCGGCAGGCACTCCTCTACGGGACCGACCGACGGGCCATCACCTCCGCCGTCTTCCGAGACACCTCACCGGTGGCCCATGGGCCACTGGCGGCGGTCACTTTCGGCTACGAGCCAGCGGTACAGAAGACCTACCCCTACGACCCGGCGCGGGCGGCGACGCTGTTAGATCAGGCTGGCTGGTCGGACACCGACGACGATGCCATTCGCGACCGGGACGGGGAGCCGCTGGTTCTCGACCTCTACCTGATGGGTTGGGGCTACATGCCGGAGGTAGGGCAATTGCTGGCAGCCCAATGGTCAGAACTGGGAGTCGGTGTGAATAGCCAGGTGGTGAGTTATCCGGAGGCGCTGCAGGTGGCGAGCGAGGGCCGGCATCACTTGATTCCCTTCAACCTCTCTGGCAGCGACCCCGACATCCTGCGCAAGTTCTTCCACTCCCAGGCAAACTTCAACTGGTCAAAGGTGGACGACCCCGAACTGGATGCCTGGCTGGAGGATGGGGCGCGCATTTCGGACCAGAGGCAGCGGGTCACGCTCTATAGCCAGGTTCAACTCCAGGTGATGGATCAGGCGCTGGTGATCCCCATCCGCGACTACGTCAACCTGAATGGGGTCAGCAACCGGGTGCAGGGACTTCGCTTCGACGCTCAGGGGTGGTTCCCCTGGTTGGTTGACGTGACGCTGAAAAATTGAGGGCTTGAATTGAGGAGATACGTTTGTCAGTCAATCAGGTGACGCTGCAGTATTAGGAATTTCGCCATGGTAGCAAGGTACGTAGGACGAAGGCTCGTGCAGGCGGCCTTCGTCCTTTGGTTGGCGGCGACACTGGCCTTCGTGGCCATGCAGTTGACGCCGGGCGACCCCGCCCAGGCGCTCCTGGCCGCCTCTGGAGCCACTCCCGACGAAGTCACCGAGCGACGTACCCAACTTGGGCTGGACGACCCAGTCCCGGTGCAATACACGCGCTACCTGCTGGATCTGGTCCGAGGTGATCTGGGACAATCCTGGCTCCATGGCCGGTCGGTGGGCCGGATGATCCTGGAGCAGCTTCCCCCGACCGTCGAGTTGTCGTTGGCCGCCATGGTGGTAGGGGTGACGATGGGGCTGGGACTAGGGATTCTGGCCGCCGTGCGGCGGGGTACGTGGCTGGACGCGGTCGCCACGACAGTGGCGGTGTTGGGCCTATCCACACCCACCTACTGGTCGGGCCTCCTGGCGATTCTCCTGTTCTCCCTCCAATTGCGCTGGCTGCCCGCGACTGGGGAAGGAGACCTGCGACACCTGGTGTTGCCAGCGCTGGTGTTGGGCTTCGCTCTCTCCGGCTCTATCGCCCGGCTGGTGCGGGCCCGGGTAGTGGAAGTGATGGGGGGACAGTTCGTGCTGGCGGCGCGGGCACGGGGACTGCCGCCGTGGCGCGTGCTCTTCGTCCACGTGCTCCGCTCCGCGCTGGCCCCCGCCCTCACCGTCATCGCCTTACAGTTCGGCTTTCTGTTGAGCGGGGCAGTGGTGACAGAATCGGTCTTCGCCCGCCGGGGACTGGGAAAACTGGTAGTGGAGGCGATCCTTTGGCGGGACCTGCCAGTGGTGCGAGGGGTGGTCGTGTTCGGGGCGCTGGTCTACATCCTGGTCAATCTGGCGGCGGACCTGATACATGCATGGCTGGACCCCCGGCTGCGGGAGGGACTGACGTGATCAAGTGGACCGCTCCGCTCCGGCGCCCCCTCCTGCGACAACCGCTCGCACTGGCCGCGCTAACCTGGCTGACGCTGGCCGGGTTGGGAGCAGGCTTGGCCTCGCTCCTGGCTCCTGCCGGCCCCCTGGTGGCCGATACGCACCGTGCACTCCTCCCGCCGGGGCCAGGCAGCCCACTGGGGACCGACCCACTGGGCCGGGACGTGCTGGCGCGGCTCCTGTGGGGCGGGCGCTGGACCCTGGGGACGGGTCTCGTGGCTCTGGCGGTGGCTGTGGGCCTGGGCCTGCCGGCGGGGCTGGTGGCCGGTTCCTTCGGCGGCCAGATCGAGGCGGTATTGATGCGCATAGTGGACGCGCTACTGGCCTTTCCCAGTCTACTACTGGCGATGGCAATGGTGGCACTGCTGGGGCCGGGAATGGGTTCGGTGGCAATAGCGGTGGGACTGGCAGCAGCGCCAGCCTACTCTCGGGTGGCCCGCAGCGCTGTCCTGGAGGTGCGCACACAGCCCTACGTGGACGTGGCCCGGGCCATAGGGAGTAACGAGTGGCGTATACTGATACGCCACATCCTGCCCAATGCCGCCGCGCCGCTCGTGGCCTTCGCTGCCACCCAACTGGGGTGGGTCTTACTCAACGGGGCAGCCCTCAACTTCCTGGGCCTGGGCGCGCCGCCGGGCACCCCCGAATGGGGAGCGATGCTGGCCGAGGGCCGGGGCTATCTACGGGATGCGCCGTGGGTCAGCACCTTCCCCGGCCTGACGCTGACACTGACGGTACTGGCGGCCAACCTGGTGGGAAATGGAATACAGGAGACAATGCGGCCTCAGTAGACTGCAAATTCGAGATTGCAGATGCAGCGGTTGAAAGAGTATCAGGATGAACACACTGTCGGAGTATAGCAGATTAGCATTCGCCTTAGCCAATTGACCTCCCCCCACGACTGTGCTATACTGCGTACGACAGTGGATGTCGAGCAGTGGCAAGAAGCAGGGCAGGTGATGGCCGAAGCAGCGAAGTTTCTGACCCCAGAGCAGGTACGCCATCTCGCCGAGACGGCAGAACAGGCGCGAGCGGGCTTGAGCCGTCTCGCCGGCTATGAAGTGGCCTACGACCCCACCGCTTTGCAACTCCTGGACGAGTGGATTGACCGCCACCTGCGGCAATTCCCCAATCCATCGCAAGGAATGCGCCTGCTATGGGTCAGTTTCCTGGGCGAGATGTTCCGCTATCGTCACAGGGGTGAGTGGATCATCCAGGAGCACGACAAAGGGAGAGGACTGGCTGTACTCTGCCCCATGGAGAGCGGCAGTCTGCGCGCGGTGGACGTTTCGAGCCAGGTTGGCCGCCGCATTGCCCATGGAATGTCTGCATCGCTGGCCTATGTTTATACCGTCATCAGCATCGAGTTGAAGGCAATCCAATGACTTTCTCACCAACAACTGCCTCCGCGGCCACCTTGACGCGCAATCGCTGGGCACGTGCCACAGCGAAAAGTGCCACCCCCCCCTTCCGCGGCGCTGCAGACAACTCCCCGTCATCTGACCGGCCCGTGGCAGATAAAGAAATGCCAATGGCGAGCGGTGGCCCGACCATTGGCACACACCATGATGTGATCAGAAGGCAGGCCTGCCGCCGCTACACCGCCTGACGCACACGACGCACCACGACCAATAGGAACAGCAGCCCTAATGCCAGTACGCCAGCCCCCAGCGCACCGACGCCCGTGCCCGGGACCTTTTCGCCACCCGGCCTCGGCGTAGCCGTCGGCCGGCGGGTTGGTGTGGGATTCAAGGTCGCCGCAGGCTCCTCGGTCGCCGTTCCAGATTCCGCCGCTGGCGTCACTGGCACCGCCGTAGAAGGCTTTGTCGATGTCGGCCGAGGGGTATCGGTCGGGACGGTCGGGACCGGAGTATCTGCGGCTGTGGGCAGGACAGCAGCCGTTGCCGTATCCGCTGCCGCTATTGCCACGGCGGTGTTGGTGACCTCGATAGCGTGGTTCTGCGCCTGAATGCGCTCCTGCATCCAACGATTGCCGACTAGAGCCCAGATGGCAAAAGCGCAGATGCCCAGCGCGAGCAGGCCTCCTAGCGCCGCCACGAGGATGATGAAGGTGCGGTTAGCGCCCTCCTCTGCCACTGCTTCTTCCTCTTCATCCAGGAAGAATTCCATATCTGACATTTTATTACCTCCTTGGGTCGGTCCTTCGCTCCAACGCTGTACTTGCCCTGACTGAGCCTAGCGCAAAACCTCCAGATTCGCCAGGGGGATGAAGATTGGTGCGCCCTGACCTAAGTCTACTTCCGCGCCGCGCACCATAGCCCCCGTCTCTATACGGCGGGCGTGGACAGGGAGCGCCCTAACCGTCCCCACCGCGCCCATACAGGGTAGACGCACCCCCCGCACCCGTGCCCCTACCGTAAGCGGCGTGCCGGGTTGCGTCTGGGTCGGTGGTATCGTCTCGGCTGGCAGGGGGATGACAATTTCGGGGCGCACTACACCCCAGCGTGGCTGAACCCGTCCGCTGATCGAGGCCTCCCGGCCATCGTTAGTCGCGAGCAGGCGGAAGACCGGCATCGACATCGGCACTGTCCCAATGCCCTCGGTGACGATAACCGGGAAGGGTAACCGCTCTACCTGTGAGACCAGTTCGGACGGCAATCCACCGATCACGATCCCGCGCACCTGAAGTTCTTGAGCACGCCTGAGCGCAGTCTCGTTCAAACTCGCACCGCCAACGAGGATCGTCCCGTGGCAGGAGGGGTCAACGGCTTTGGCTCGCAGCGGCTTGTCGGGGCTGTTCACCATGCATTTGAGCACGCCAAAACTCTCACCGCCTGCTCCCCACACTCCCTGGATCACAGCCCCTGCCGTCTCAATGACCACGCCGTGGTTCTCCAGCACGTTGCTCACCGTGCCAGAGATATAGGCACGCAGTTCGAATAAGGTAGGTCGCGCCTCGATCAATATGCGCCCACCACCGCTGGCTGTCATCACACCATCTATGGGTGACTTGACGGAGTGAGTGATCAGACCACGCCGCACGGCGATCACCTGACCCCGTCGAACCTCATCCCCAAGATTGATGCGCTTGTAGCGTCTAATCCGGGAGGCAGGGACACCTAACAAGCGCGCCACCGGCAGAATACGGAAATCGCTAGGCTGGTTCACACGTGCCACGACCTGCGTGGGCTCAACCTGCTCGCCAACACACACCAGCACCTCGCCCGGCGCGGGCAACATCCGCTCGCGACGCACGTTGGTCAGAGGAGTCGCCTGAGTCTCAAAGGGATAGTACATGTGAACGACCGATTGAACGATGAACTGAATGGCCAATGAAGAATGGCCAACAACCAATGCCTGCAATCCGCAATTCGCCTATCCTCCTACATCCCACAGCCACTGTCGCATCTGTAACTGGCGTTGCTCCGGGTCTCTCGGGAGACGGAGTGGACGCCCACGAGCATCAATGATCAGCCCGACCAGCCCACCACTCACGCGTCGCTTGCCGGCTTTCCCCGGCCCGCCAAGTCCCACGTCGAAGCGGCGCAGTGGGCGCAATTCCAGCACGGCCTGCTGACCGGGCAGCAAGGGCAGCACCTCCAGGTCGCCGTAGCGCACCTCGACGCTTAACGTGCTACCGTCGTCGTAAGTCACTCCTATCTTGAGGATGGTATCGCCGTCACGTGCATGCCCGACTGGCGTGACCACCGTCGCCAGGTTGACGAAGCCTCCACTGTCCAGCGCCTCCACCGCCGCCAGCGGCTTGATCGCCGCGACGCTTCCCAACGCCGGGGCCAGTCCGTGCGCATCCAACACCAGCGTGCTGACCCCGATTGGCTCCAGCCCGTCCAGCACGATCAAGGCCGCCTGACCGGGGCGCGGAGCACGCGACAGCACTCCGCCACTGATGACGATAGTATCACACAGCGGCAGGAAGCGGTGATAGAGCTGTGCAGCGCCAGTTTTCCAGCCCGGACGGGCTATCTCCAGCGTCGTGCGGATTGCTTCGCGTGCCAATGCCTGTTCCAGCCACAACTCACGTGGCTCCTGCGGGATACTGACCGGGTGCATCTCCTTGTTGATGAACAACCCACGCGCCTCGTCGTTGCTCATCGGTTCGGGCAGCCAGCGGGTGACGGTCTCGGCCCCCCGCTTCTGCAGCAACTGTTCCCCACCGAAGGCGACGCCCAGATCGCCACGCACCGTCAGGAAGAGCCGGCTGTCAAAGGCGGCGGCTACCGTCGTGCTGGCAGCACCAACATCGACACCCAACACACCCCTGGATGGGTCGCCCAGATGCCACAGGTACTGCACCAGCCGGCCGAATGCGCGGGCGGTGGGTGTAAGCGGTGCCGGGCTCCAGTCGCTCACAGTGTCTATGCCTGGCAGTTGCCCCATCTTGCCCTGCAAGTAGAGCGCATCCAACTCCGCCTGGGCGCCGAGCACGTTCTCCTCTGTCAGAGTAGGACGCACGTTGCTAGCGACGCGCAATTCAGCCCGCCCCTCCACGATGTCCACCACCCGCTGGCGCAATCGAGAGTTGCCTACGTAGAGCAAGCAAGGACGAACACTCGTGTCCATCAGCGAGCAAGCCAGGGCTACTGCCTCTACCAACTCAAGCACTGGAGTCACTGCACCACCCTCCACCCCTCCGGCGATACAGATCACGTCGGGCGCGGCGTCACGGACTGCACGCACGCGCTCCTCGTCGCTCAAGCCTCTTCCCTGGCCATCACAAGACAGAACCTCCTTGACCAATGAGTAGGTGCCGGCCGCCGCTCGCTCAGCGCTGGCGACGCTCAGGTCTCGCACCAGACCGCCCAGCACGACCTGTAGCGGCTGGCTGGCGCTGGCAGTTGCGGCAAACACGTCCACTCCCTGCCGATCTGCCGACTCGGGGGAGATTAAATCGCCGTTCGCATCGAAGAAGCGCCGGCCTGTGATTTCGGAGATGTGCTCGACGGCATGACGGATGCCAGCCGCCACGTCGGCCCAGGGATACTCTGCCGTGGTAGGGGCCTCGCCCTGCGCTACGAAGCGGTATTGCCCAGCCACCCGGTCAAGCAACACGGCCTTGGTCATCACCGTGCCGCAATCGGCCAGTAAAATAGAGCCGATGTGTTGTTCTTCTCCCATTGTTGCCCTTCGCCTCTTGAGACCTGACAGGTTTCGGAAAACCTGTCAGGTCTGGCCGTACACTTGTAAACCTGTCAGGTCTGACCTGAGCAGTTACCCACCCGGAAAACTCATCACGCAGAAGTAGACGTCAATGAGATACTGGATGCGACCGATGAATATTGAGAGAGCCGCCGTCAGTGCTCCAGCAAAGGTGACGCCAAAAGCGAAAACCAAAAACACACGCCCAACTCCTGCTACCACTCTAACAATCTGAGCCCACACTCCCGCCAACCCTTGCTGCTTTCGCGCGGTAAAGGTAAAGGCCATCAACGTACACACCGTGCCCACGACGATCAGCAAACCATCAAATAGCCCCATGCGGAAAGATGCCAACGAGGCAAGGCTCAGAGCACGTCCAGTTGCCCCTACCTGCGGGACGATGGTGCCCAGCAATGCGCCGCCCAATGCTGTCGCTACCCCGACGCCGATGAGATAGGCGATGGAAAGGTTCCCTACGTAGGCCTGCCTGGGAAAACCCTTGAAAAGCAACAGGAGGCCCAACACCAGAGGGACCACCACGGCAACCGGATTGTCTAACAATCGGCCCAGCACCATACCGACGAAAACATCGCGGAGCACAATGCCGAAGGAGTAACCCACTAGTGCACCGATGAAGAGGTGCAATGCCAGCCGGTAGAGGGGATTATCACCTAGCAGATAGCTGAGGATGAGAAGCGTCAGCACCGCCCCCAGCACCAGTCCAACGATGTCGAGCATCACCCTCTCCTCCCGCGCGAGCCACCGAGGGCGTAGAAGACCGCACCGATGACCATCAAACCAACGATGGCCACGTGCCCCGCCGCCAGGGCGTTGATTCGTTGAGTAGCCCGCCCTCCCAATCCGCGGAGTGTCTCGTAGGCGGCTGCCCCGCTCAACCCATTGATCGCACCCTCCAGTTGTCCAGCGCTGGCATCCAGGTATGGGCTGGCGGCCGGCTCTATAGCCGCGCTCACACCCGCTACGATTGGAAGCATGTCGCCGTACAGCGCATGTGTCTGCTCAACCCACCAGCGCAGTGCCGCAGGCCGAGCAGCCAACACGAGAACCAGACTGGGGTGTATACCCGCATCGGTCAGCATCTGCGAAACACCCATAGTACCACCTGGCCGATAGCCCAACAGTGCATATTGTTGGCCAAGTTCGCCCCCCGCCGGTGCGATGGTATCCAGCAGGCCCGCTGCCACCGCCAGTCCCTCAGACTGCGTGCTAACTACGGAGACATGCGCCCCCTGGGCAAGCAGATGCCGCAGGATTGGTTCTGCCACCAGGTCAAGTTCATCCGCCTCCGGTGGTCCGTACTCGAAAGCGACCAGGACGGTGTCGTCCGCACTCACGCTTTGGATGACAGCGTACAGATTCTCCACTCCAAGGGATCTAGCGGGCCGTGCCAGGGTTGGAACATCGGGCATCACCAGCGGCGCCATCAGCATGCCCCCTACGGCTACGAAGAGCACGACTGCCACCAGCCAACGCTGGACCAGTTCGCTAATGCTGATGCCCCGCCTGCGCACCTCCGGTCGCGGCGCCTCGGCTGGCCGGGTCAGCAGGCTTTGGAGCAACTGAGCCCGAGACAGACTCGCCTCGCTGACCTCGACGGGCAGCGCGCTCTCGCGGACGGAAGGCACCTCAATGGCCGGGGGCAAGACGCCGCGCAATCCTTCCAATAACCCCTCGGTCTCCAGCGGCTCCTCCTCAGCGGCTGCCTCATCCATCCCAAGGCGCGGGCGCAGGGCCTCCAGCCAGTCGGGGATCTCCGCGCGCGCCAGACCCTCAGCCTCGGCCGCCCCGATCCCAGGCTCAGGTGGAAGGGACAGAGTCGCGCCTTCAAAGACAGGGACGGGTAGAGCAGAAGGAGGAGCAGGCTTCTCCTGGAGTTCGGACAGCCACTCCGGGACTTCGACGGCCTCCGTCTCCGGTGCGACCACTTCCCCCAGAGCGGCCTCACGCAACCACTCCGAAGTCTCAGGCACGTCGGGCACAGGCACGCCCACGAAGGGTGGATGCAACAGTGGCGCAGCCTCAGGGGCCGCCGCCTCCGGCGGCGCTATCTCCCGCAACCAATCGGGAATCTCAGCCGGAGCAAGCGCAGGCAGTTCCAAAGCCGGTTCCTCAGGCACAGCCTCGACCGCTGGCGGCACGACCTCGGGAGCCGCCACCTCCGGCGGCGCCATCTCCAGCAGCCAGTCGGGAATCTCAGCCGGAGCAAGCGCGGGCAATTCCAAAGCCGGCTCCTCAGGCACAGCCTCGACCGCTGGCGGCACGACCTCGGGAGCCGCCGCCTCTGGCGGCGCCATCTCCAGCAGCCAGTCGGGAATCTCAGCCGGAGCAAGCGCGGGCAATTCCAAAGCCGGCTCCTCAGGCACAGCCTCGACCGCTGGCGGCACGACCTCACGAACCGCCGCCTCCGGCGGCGCCATCTCCAGCAGCCAGTCTGGAACTTCAGCCAAGACAGGCGGGGCCATCGTCGGTGTTTCTTCCTCCAAAGGCGCTTCCGCAGCTGGCTGCTGCTCGCCTGGTATTGCCTCAGCCTCCACACCGATTGGCCCCAGATCACGCAACCAATCGGGGATCTCGACTGGCTCGATGGGCTCGGCCATAACTTCAGATCCCTCGGCCTCCTCCTCCTCCACCGCCGGAGCCCGGAGTTGCGCCAACCAATCTGCTTCCTCCCCTGCCCCGACTTCCTCGGTCACATCCTCAGCCTGCCGCTGCTCCTCCACCGCCGAAGCACGAAGTCGCGCCAACCAATCTGCTTCCTCCCCTGCCCCGACTTCCTCGGTCACATCCTCAGCCTGCCGCTGCTCCTCCACCGCCGAAGCCCGGAGTCGCGCCAACCAACTCTCTGCCCCCTCCCGTGTCCCGACTTCCTCAGTCACATCCTCAACTTGCTGCTCACTCTCCCCCTCCAGCGGGATAGTGGGCAAGGAAAGCCCTTTAATTGGGACCTGCTCAGGTTTCACTCCCTCGGAGGGCGAAACTGCCATCGGGATAAGGCGAGCGTTGCACCGGTCACAATAGACGTTGCCGACAGGGTTCATCGTGCCGCACATAGGGCAGCGCAGCGCCGTGCGCATCGGGAGCGGTTCGCCACATTCGTTACAGAAGCGACTACCTCTTCGATTAGCCGTGCCACACTTTGGGCAGTAAATCATCACACTACAACTCAGAATTCACTATGAGGCCGGTCAATGGCCACGAAGACCCGCAGGGCGGTGATCACCGTGCCCAGCGCGACTCCCAATAGCAGGCCGCGCACCCCCGCCATACCCGGCACATTGATGATCCAGTCCCGGACGTCGGCCAGCCATTCCAGACCTATGAAAGGTGCATTACCCAGCAATACCACGGCCACGATCAATATGAAGAGCACAACTTCCACACTGCGTCGTGCGCGCAGCAAGCGGAACGCTGCCAACGCCAGCGTGAAGACCAGCAACGCAGCCAGTGATGCCCCCAGGGGGCTGATCACGTAGTCGAGCATCTGCTGGGTTAGCGTACCCGATGGCCCATACAGAACCGGAGGGACCCAGGCCACCAAAGCAGCGAGCAGCAATACCAGGCTATAGGGCCAGCCCTGCCGAAGGCGAATCGCCCGCTCACCATGAACGCGCAGAATGTTGAACAGGCCCAGGATGAAGGCAAAGGCAGCCACGATGACCGCCCACTCGACCAGGTGGTCACGGTAGAAAATCAAGGACGGACTTGGGATCAGGTACCCGGCCAGCACAACCAGGCCCGTGACTGTCGCAATGAGGACAGGAAACCATTGCTTGATGAGACGGCCCATCATACTCCTCTAATCACCTATAAGCGCCAAGACGGCTGTCCCCAGGATGAGCAGCACCAAGATCACGCGCAGGACGTCTTGGGCCACCAGGCTGGCCAGGTAGCGCCACTCTCCAGTCGTATGAGCGCCAGCGGCATACAGCTCCTCCCCCACCGCCAGGCGATCGGTGGCGGGATACAGTGCGCCAACAGCACAGGGAGCGGCAACGGCAGCTAACTGAGGCAGGTCACGCCGCGCCCCAGCGTCGGTAATCAACGAGACCTCGGCTCCGAAAGCACCTGCTATTACATTGGTCGTCACAGCATCAGCCGCGGCCACGTTGGCGGCCCCGGCCGCATACGCCACCGGCGAGGGCGCGATGAAGCACACCCGACCCGGGTCGTACCACTCTGCGAGACCACAGCGCTCGTACGCCCGGCGCAGGACATCCTGGGCCAGAGGGAGCAACGTGGGGTCGCCCACAGTGATGACTGGCGGGACACCGTAGGAGACGGCTGTGTCGGCTAGCGCCTCTACCACCTGAAGCCCGGCCAGCGACGTGACTGCATCCCCCCCGTTCAACCCGCCGTTGCCAAGCGCGATGTGAATTGTCCCACCGCTCTCGGCGACACGCCCTGCTTCGTCCCGCAAGTCCTGGAAGGCGGGCAGCGGACGTATCGCCGGATGCAGACCCCTCCGACCGCGCAGGAGTAGCAGGGATATCAGCACCAGGCCGCTGAGGGTCAGCAAGAGGATGGCCCCGATGTGCGCCCCTGAAATAGGACCCAGAAGACTACCCATTCTAGCCTTTCTCTCCTTCCAGGCACACTTTCAAACGGGCCAGCTGTTCTGGACTGTCCAGCAAAGCCACGGTGCGCTCAATCGTCGTCTCGTTCACGATGCCGGTCATCAGCGGCTGAGCCATGAGCAACGCCTGGCTGCCCAAGAACCCAAATGCATGGACGATATCCAGCAACGATAGCACCACCGGCGAGAGGCCCAGCGCATTGATGCGCCTAGCCCATGTCTCAACCCACGCCTGTTGCCCTGTCTCATTGCCCACGCTAAAGCCTTCTACTGCCAGTATACCAAAGATATGCAAAAATTGCCAACTACAGTCTTATGTAGCATACTCAGTATAGCACGATTTTCTGAGGGTGTAAAGTGCAAGAAAACAACCCCCCACGTGCCTGTAGCAGCGGGCTCAGCGCTATAACAACATTCCCGCACGCTCTACCCCCGATAGGCGCGCACCTGGCGCAACGGGGTGCCAACCATACGAAAAGCGCGCCGCTCAGCCTCGTAGCAAATGCGCTCCTCATCGAGCGTCAGGAGTTCTCCGTCACGCAGAAGCAACCGCCCATCCACAATGACGTGGCTCACATCAGCAGGGTGCGCACCGTAGACGATACCAGCGGCCAGGTCATGGCGCGGGAACCAGTGGCAAGCGCTGGTGTCAAGCAGGATCAGGTCGGCGGGACGGCCGGGGGCCAGGACGCCGCTCTCCAGGAAACCCAGTGCCTGCGCACCAGCCTGCGTCGCCAGGCGCAGAATCTGGGTACGGGGCAACACCTCAGGCCGGCTCTGTGCGTTTTTGTGATACAGTCCGGTGATGCGCAGCACCTCAAGCATGTTGAGGTCGTTGTTCGAGGCTGGGCCATCGGTGCCCAGCGCGACGTTCACACCGCCCTCCAGCAGCCGAGGCAGCGGTGCCATTCCCATCGCCAGTTTTAGGTAGGTCTTGGGGGTGTGAGCCACGTGCACACCCTTCTCGGCCAGGGTGGCGATGTCCTGATCGCTGACGACGATACAGTGGGCAGCAATAGTGGGGATGTCGAAAACGCCCAACGCGGCCAGATGCGCCACCGGCGTCTTCCCATGGGTGGACAGGGAGTTGGTGACCTGTTCCTGCGACTCGGCCACGTGCAGGTGGACACCGACATCCAACGCATGGGCTGTCCGGACGACCTGGCGCACAAACTCCGGCGGGCACATGTAAGGGGAATGGGGACCCATAGTGCAGCGAATACGACCATTGGCTGCCCCGTGCCACTCCCGCACGAAGCGGACGATGCCATCCAGTGTTGCTCCACCCACCTCGTGCTCGACACCGGTGCCAAACTGACACCAGGCCAGGCTGGCCTTCATCCCGCTCTCCTCCACAGCCCGGGCAACCTGGTTCATCCAGAAGTAATGATCGGCGAAGCCGACGATGCCCGAGTGGATCATCTCGCAGCAGGCCAGCGCCGCGCCCCAGTAGACGTCCTCTTCCTCCAATGCCGACTCAGCGACCCATATTTTCTCGTTGAGCCAGCGGTCGAAGGGAAGGTCCTCGGCCCAGCCGCGCTCCAGCGTCATCGCCGCGTGGGTGTGGGCATTGAAGAAGCCGGGCAGCGCTACGCGCTCCCGGCCGTCAATTACTTCGTCTGCGGCAAAGCCCTCAGGGGCTTCACCCACCGCTACGATGGTCCGGCCCTCAATGGCGATGTCCACATCGCGCAAGATGCGGTCCCGCTCGTCCAACGTGATGGCGGTTACGTTTTGGATCAGGATGCTGGTCACCAGATGCTCGATACTCAATACTGGATGCTAGCGGCTAGTTGCCGGCGGCCAATCGCTGATCATTGCTTCTCGTAGGGCTGACCATCTGCGGCGGGTGGAATGGCCTCGCCTACCACACCGGCCAGGACGATCATCGTCACCAGGTAGGGAGCCATCAACAGGAAGTGGGAGGGAATGGGTACCTCCAGGATGGACAGTTTGGTCTGCAGCGCGTCGGCGAAGCCAAAGATGAGGGCCGAGCCGAAAGTACCAAAGGGCATCCACTTACCGAAGATCATCGCCGCCAGGCCAATGAACCCCTTGCCGGCGGTCATCAACTCATCGAAGCGGCCCACCGAACCCAGGATCAGGAAGGCCCCCCCCAACCCTGCTACCATTCCCCCCATCATCACGTTGACGTAACGGGTCTTGAAAACATTGACCCCCAGCGTGTCGGCCGCGCGAGGATGCTCCCCCACCGCCCGCGTGCGCAGCCCCCATCGGGTATAGAAGAGCATCACATGTGCCACCGCCAGGATGACAAACAGTGTGTAGACCAGCACGTTCTGTTCAAAGAAAACCGGTCCGATGAGAGGTATGCTGGACAGGCCAGGGACGGAGACCCGCGGAAAGATACCAGGGTTGTTGAGGTGCTGGAACTCGGCCAGGATGCGGGCGCTGAGGAAACTGGTGAGACCCACTCCCAGGATGTTGATGGCGGTACCAGCGATGATCTGATCCACCTTGAAGCGGACTGCCAGAACTGCCAGCAGCAGCCCCAGGAGCGCCCCCGCGACCAGGGCACTGAGCAGGCCGAAGGGCAGGGCGGCCCAGGACGGCCACTCCCAGACATTGGCCGCCACGCTCCCCATCAGCGCGGCGAAGAAGGCGCCGGTGATCATCATGCCCTCGATGGCGATGTTGATCACCGCACAGCGCTCGCACAGCACCCCAGAGAGCCCAGCCAGGGCGATAGGGACGGCCCGCAGCAGGGCGCTAGAAAACAGGCCGGTCAGGTTCAGCGAGCGGCCGCGGGCGGCCCAGGTGAGGAAGGCCAGCACGAACAGCATCGCCACCCCACCTAGAGCCAGGTTAGCCCGCCGGAAGCCCCGCGCCAGTTGCCAGCCTCCCAGGAAGACACACACCAGCACAAACGCATACAGCGCCGCCGCGGTGGGAATGGGCAGGTCTGGCACCGGCAACGCGCGCGACCTCGCAGGGTTCAGTACAAAGATTGACGTCTGGTCTCCACTGGCCGTGCGGGCGAACAGCAAGAAGATGAGCAGCCCTGCTCCCAGAAAGATCAGACCGTATATGACCGCTCGTCGGCGAGGGATCCCTCCCCGGGCAGCAACTCGCTCCCATGCAGTGCTCATATCCAACCTCCCTAGACCTGACCCCAGCCCCGGGTGAAGACTGCCTCGGCTGCCTCTTCTGGAGCGCGCAGGCGGTAGAGGAAACGGATCACCTCTGGAGCGGCAATGAAGATGATGATCAGCCCTTGCAGCACGGAGATAATGTCAATGGGCACGTGGGCCCACCCTTGCATCCGCTGTGCGCCAGCCCGCAGAAAGCCGAACAGAAGCGCCGATAGCAGCACCCCCACGGGATGGCTCTTGCCCAAGAGCGCCAGGGCGATGGAATCGAAGCCGTAGCCAGAGAAGAAAGCGTTGGGCATGTAGTGGATGACGCCCAGGATGTCGTGTGCCCCGGCCATCCCCGCTAGCGCCCCGCTAATCGCCATCGCCAGAACGAAGTTCCGCGCCACGCTGATACCGGCTGTCCGCGCCGCGCGGGGGTTGGCCCCCACCGCCCGGATTTCAAAGCCTAAGGTCGTCTTGAAGAGGAGCCAGTAGACCACCCCGACCGCGACCAGCGCCAGAAAGAGACCAACGTTGATGCGAATGGAGGGGTTGTTGGGGAAGAACTGAGGCAGGTAGGCAGAGAGCTCAATCTCGGGGCTCACCGGCCGGCTGTCCCCCGGCCGGGCCATTGGCCCACCGACCTGCAAGAGGTAATCGGCCACCCGGTAGGCGATGTAGTTGAGCATGATAGTGTTGATCACCTCGTGGGCCCCGGTTTTGGCCTTCAGGAAACCGGCGATGGCCGCCCAGAGAGCCCCGCCTGCCATCCCCGCCCCCAGGGCCAGGGGCAGGTGGATGAACCAGGGTAGACCTTTAAGACTGTAGCCCACGAAGACCGAGGCCAACCCGCCGATGAAGTACTGCCCTTCCGCGCCAATGTTGAACAGGCCGCAGCGGAAGCCCAGCGCCACCGACAGCCCGGCGAAGATGTAGGGAGTAGCAACGCGCAGACTCTCCGTCAGCGGGTAGATGGCCCGCAGCAGTTCAGCCGTCTCTCCAGTCTGGGAATAGATACGGATGCCCTCGATGATGCGAGATGGGCTGCCAAAGGCTCCCTCGAAGAGGTTGGTGTAGGCCTGGACGATGGACCGCCAGGACACCGACAGGCCTGCCCCAAGCCCTTCACCTAAGGCCTCCCAAACCTCAGGGTCGAAGGCAGCGATGAAGATAGCGCCGATGACCAGCGCGGTGAAGATAGCCAGAATCGGCATCAGGGTCGCCTGCCAGTTCCTGGCCATCAGGCGCTGCAAGAACCCCCCGAAAAGCGCCTCCCCCTGAGGCCCCACCTGGGTGCGGACGCGGCCGGTGCGCAGTGCTTCGGCCACCTCCAGGATCTTACCCCGCACCTCGGAGGGGACGGCTGTGTCCGCCAAGTGGTAGGGAGCCAGCCCGACTCCATCGTTCGCCAGGTCAAAGCGAAGCGCCCCGCTCTGAAGTCTCCCTTGCACCGCTTGGATGACGGCGGCGTAGACCGCCTGATCCACTCGTTTGACGGCGCTGGTCAGCAATCGCTCCGCGCCGGGGGCCTCCCCATCCTGGAAGGTCGTCACCCACTCGTCCTGATCCACCCCGATGACCCAGGCCCCTTGCTGAGCCGCGGACCGGATTGCCGCGCTGCCACTCAAGCCCCCGGCGGCGAAGACTACGTCGGCCTCCTGCCCGACCAACTCCCCGGCGGCTGTCTCTCCTGCCTTCCGGTCGGTGAAGGAGTCAGTATACTCCTGAACCACACTCGCCCGCCGGTTGGTGAAGGCTACGCCGTGTTCAAATCCTTTCTGGAACTTGCGCACCGGCACTACGTCCATGCCGCCCACGAAGCCCACTGTGCCTCGCTCTGTCACCAGCCCTGCCAGCGCGCCGGCCAGGAAGCCGGCCTGATCCTCGGCGAAAACCAGCCCAGTAACGTTGCGACTCTCCGGCAATGGCTCGTGATCCACGATGATGAACTGGACCGCAGGGTAGCGCATCGCCAACCGCTCCACTGCCGCCCCCGTGCGAGAGCCGATGGTGACGACAAAGGAGCAACCACGCTCGATCGTTTGATGGATATTGCGCTCGTAATCCATCTGGGACTCGGTCTGGATGACGTCGAGTTCGATGGCCTGCTCCTCCACGCACCGCTTCAGCCCCTCGTAGGCGTGCTGATTGAAGGTGCCGTCGTCAACGCGGCCCACGTCGGTGACCAGACCTACCCGTGGCTTATCAGGCGACGCTTGCACCGGCAGCCTCCTTTCGCGCTTCCTTTACCCCCGCCATCAGCAGACCGATTTCCTCTTTGGTCACCTGATCAGCGGGCAGGGTGTCCATGATTCTCCCCTCGTACATGACTGCGATGCGGTCTGAAAGCCCCATCACCTCGTCCAATTCTGGCGAGACCAGGAGGATGGCGCACCCCTCATCACGCTTCTCGACGATGCGACAGTGGATATACTCGATGGAGCCCACGTCGAGCCCTCGTGTGGGCTGGGAAGCGATAAGTAGACAGATGGGGCGGGAGAACTCACGAGCGACGATGACTTTCTGCTGGTTGCCACCGGAGAGGTTAGAGACCGGCGTCAACACACTGGGAGTGCGCACGTCGAACATTCGCGTCCCTTTCTCTGCCGTCGCCAGGATGGCCTCTTGATCCAGTATGCCCAGGCGAGCGAAGGGAGGCAAGTAGTAAGTATTGAGAACCAGGTTGTCGGATACAGGGAAACTGAGCACCAGCCCGTCCTGCTGGCGGTCCTCCGGCACGTGGGCCACCCCCTGCTCCAGCACCCGCCGGGGGGACGCACCAGTGACGTCAGCGTCCAGAATGTGCACCTGACCCGACAGCGGTGACCGGAGGCCGGTCAGCGCCTGCACCAACTCCGTCTGACCGTTCCCCTGGACGCCAGCCATTCCCAGCACCTCGCCAGCCCGCACCTGGAAGGAAATGGACCGGACCGCCAGGTTGCCCCGGTCGTCCATCACCTCCAGGTTCTCCACGTCCAGCACCGTCTCACCGGGATTGGCAGGACCCTTTTCCACACGCAGGAGCACTTCCCGGCCGACCATCATCGCAGCCAGTTGTTGCTCGTCGGTCTGGGCCGGGGTGGTGGTGCCCACCACCCGCCCGTTGCGCAGGACGGTGATCCGGTCGGCGATGGCCATCACTTCCTTCAACTTGTGGGTGATGAAGATCACCGACTTGCCCTGCGCCACCAGCGATCGGACAACCTTGAAGAGTTCCTCTACTTCTTGAGGAGTTAGGACCGCCGTCGGTTCGTCCAAGATAAGAATATCCGCTTCCCGGTACAGCAGTTTGATGATCTCAACCCGCTGCTGGACCCCCACTGGCAGGGTCCTAATGTAGGCGTCGGGGTCCACCTGCAGCCCGTACTGTTCGGATATCTGGCGGATGCGCTGGGCGGCGGCGGCCCGATCCAGAAAAATCCCGTTCTTGATCGACTCCACCCCCAGCATGACATTCTCTGTCACGGTGAGCACCGGCACCAGCATGAAGTGCTGGTGAACCATGCCGATGCCCTGGGCGATGGCGTCATTGGGCTCGTGGATCTCCACCCGACGGCCTCGTATGGTAATCTCCCCATCGTCGGGGGCGTAGAGGCCGTAGAGGACGTTCATCAACGTGGTCTTGCCCGCCCCGTTCTCGCCCAGGAGGGCATGGATCTCACCCTCCTCCAGGGTCAGGTCAATGCGGTCGTTCGCCAGGACGCCGGGAAAAGCCTTAGTGATGCCGCGCAGTTCCAGAACAGGGGCCATTGCCGCCTCCTCGCGAGATGTAGTGGGAGCGGTGACGGGGCTGGCCCGTCACCGCCAACAGACCTCGTCCGGTCACATGCTACTGACCAGTTTCGATGGTACCGTCAATGATCCCCTGCTCGATCTCCTCCAGCTCGGCCGCCAACTCCGCTGGCACGTCGTCCTCGAACTCGTGGAAGTCGGCGATGCCCACCCCGTTGTTCGTCAGCGTGCCGACGTAGAAGCCGCCCTCGAAGGTGCCTTCCACGCCCGCCCGGATGGCGTCCAGCACCGCCATGTCCATGTTCTTCATAACGCTGGTCAGGGTGACGTCGCAGTAATCCGGGTTGGAGACGCACCCGTCGGTGTCCACCCAGATGAGCATCGTGCCGGGGTTCTCCTTGATCGCAGCAGCCGTGCCCAACCCCACCGGCCCAGCCACCGGCATGATGATGTCCGCACCCTCGGCGATCAGATCCTCCGCCACGCGGCGACCGTCATCAGTGGACTCGAAGTTGCCGACGAAGGTGCTCATTCCCAGCACTTCGACATCGGTCCCGTGTTGCTCGTTGTAGTACTCCACGCCAGCCTTGTAGCCGGTCATAAAGATGGTGACGGTTGGGATCTCGATGCCGCCGAAGGTGCCCACCTTGCCGGTCTGACTCATCCCTGCCGCCAGGTACCCGGCCAGGAAGGCTGCCTCGTCGGTCGCGAAGGTCAGGCCCAGGACATTGGGGATGATCGGGTCGTAGGCGTAGTCCACGATGGCGAAGTTCGTGTCGGGGTTCTGCTCGGCGAACGTCGCCGTGTCCTCACCCAGCAAGAAACCGACGGTGATGATCATGTCGTAGTCCTGGTCCAGGAACTGGGTGATGTTGACCGCATAGTCAGTCTGCTGCTGCGATTCCAGATAGGCAACCTCCACCCCCAACTCCTCCTCGGCCAGTTCCATGCCGTGCCACGAGGTGGCGTTGAAGGACTTGTCGTCAATGCCGCCTACGTCAGTGACCATACCGGCCTTGAAGGCCACGGCGGGAGCCTCGGTCGGAGCCTCCGTAGGAGCCTCCGTAGGAGCCTCCGTAGGAACCTCAGTCGGCTGGGGGCCGCAGGCGGCCAGCAGCGTCACAACTGTCAGTACACTTATACCTGCCAAGAGTAACTTGCGCATTTAGATTCTCCTCCTAATCTGAATAGGTTTGGCAAAAGAGTCGGATTTGTCACTCACTGAGAGACGTATTGGTGTGCTTCCGCTATACGCTCACCTCCCTTCGCTAGATGTGAAACCAGCCACCTGCCCGGTGCAGTGACTGTATTATAACAAAACTAGAGACAAAGGCAAGCCCGACCTCTCATCGTGCACGCTCTAACGCCACGATGTGCGCTGATCGACAGGACGTGATATAATGAACAAATGACTAATGAACAAATGACAAATCACAAAGCCCAACCCCCGAAGCCCAAGAACCAACAATCAATGGAACTGCTAGTCACAGGCGCGCGTGGACTGGGCGTCACGCTCGCTGACCGCCATCTGACCGCCTTTGAGACATATTACCGGGAACTGGTAGCCTGGAATCAACGCTTCAACCTGACCGCCATCACCGACTGGGAAGGAGTGCTGGTACGCCACTTTCTCGACTCCCTCTCCTGTCTCAAGGCACTACCCTGGGCAGAACTGGCGGCCGGGGCTCGGACGATTGACGTGGGCACGGGGGGCGGGTTTCCAGGATTGCCGCTCAAGATCGTCTGCCCAGGGATACGACTGACGCTGCTGGAGGCTACGGGTAAGAAAGTGGCCTTCCTGAAGCACACCGTGCAGGCGCTGGGATTGAAGAAGGTCGAGGTAACCCACGGGCGGGCGGAGGAGTTGGGGCGCAACCCGGCCCACCGCGAACGGTACGACTGGGCGCTGGCCCGCGCCGTGGCGGAGATGCCAGCGCTGGCGGAGTGTCTGCTGCCATTGGTACGGGTGGGAGGCGCGATGCTGGCGCAAAAGGGAGAGGGGGCCGCCGCCGAGGTGCACGGAGCCGATGCAGCCATCGTCACGCTAGGAGGACGGGTGCGGCAATTGATGCCTGTAGAACTACGCGGGCTGGCCGAAACGCGCCACCTGGTGGTGGTAGACAAAGTAGCCGCCACACCGGAGAAGTACCCCCGCCGGCCGGGCGTGCCCCAAAAGCGGCCGTTGAGGTAAGGTTCATCTATGCTCTCTCCACGAACTCAGGTGGGGTGAGGACAGTGAGCGGTGTCTTATCGCGGAAGTGGCGGGCATTCCAGGTGACGAAGGCCTTGACGTCGGGCATTCGTTCTGCCAAGCCGATGATGAGTGCATCTATGGGTTCTTTCCTCTACCAGACTCATTATGAACATTTTAGAGCATTTGTCAAGATTCGGCCCATCCCCCGTCCTCGCCTACTCACTTCTCACAATCCCCCCCTGCACCTCCATCATCACCGCCCGCTCGCGAAACTCGGTATCGAACATGCCGGGGTCGGTGGCGGTGAGCAGCGCCTGCTCGACGCTGTCCACCTGGCCCAAGAAGTAGCGCCGCCGGGCTGCGTCAAGTTCGGCCAGCACCTCGTCGAGCAGGAGCACCGGTGCCTCCCCCGTCCGCTCCCGCAGGAACGTAAGTTCCGCCAGTTTGAGCGCCAGCACCGCCGTGCGCTGCTGCCCCCGCGAGCCATAGGTGCCCAGGTCCACCTCGTGCGTGCCCTGGGCAGGGCTGCCAGCAACGAAGCGTATTTCATCCCGGTGGGGGCCGGTGAGTGTCGTCCCACGCGCGATCTCGTCCGCCCGCCGCGCCAGGAGCGCCTGTCGGAAGGCCACCACCAACCCCTCGGCTCCAACCTCCAGCGGAGGGCCCTGGTAGGGCTGCAGACCCAGCCCCATCTGGTACTTCAGCGCGGGTGGCGCGGCGGGGTCGAAGTTGGGGTGATACTCCAGCCGCAGCCACTCCGCTCCGCCGGTGAGTTGTTGGTGGATGCAGCCGGCGCGCTGCGAGAGCGCGGCCACCAGTTCGCGGCGACCATTGGCCACAACAACCCCCTCGCGGGCCAGCACCTCCTCAAAGGGAGTCAGTTGGGCCGGGTCGCCTTTCTCATCGCGCAGGTGCCGCAGCGCGGCGTTGCGCTGACGCAGCGCCTCGTTGTAGCGCTCCAGCGCCGCACAGTAGGCTCCGTCCACCTGACACAGTGTGTCGTCCAGGTAGCGGCGGCGGCCAGCGGGCGGACCGGCGACCAATTCCACGTCCTGCGGCATAAACAGCACGACATTCAGCCGCCCGGCCAGGTCGGCGCGGCGCTTGCGCGCCCGGTCCACGCGAATCGTCTTTTGCAGCCGGACCGTGCCATTCGCCAGCGGCTTCTTCTGCAGGACAATCTCTACCTCCTGGACACGGTCACGGCGCACGACCTCGGCCCACACGCGGGCGTAGGGCAATCCTTCCACCTCAGCCTCCCACTTGATCAGTTGACGGTCGAGCGAGGTCAGGGGCGAGGAACCGGTGGCGAGGAGATAGATCGCCTCCAGCAGGCTGGTCTTGCCCTGGGCATTCGCGCCGTAGAGAAGCAGCGGCCGCCCAGGCAGTGTCAGTTCCAGCCGGGCGTAGTTGCGGAAGTTGGTCAGGCTGAGATAGCGGATGCGCATGGTAACCCTATTGTACACTGAGAGAGCCAAAGGGGGAAGGGGAGAACACAAAGCGTGAAACGTGAAGACAAGTCTCACGCAATGTACAACACGCATCACGTTTCACGTCTCACGCCTCACGCCCCAAGGTTCTCGATGGGCACCGGTTCCACCGGGT
Source organism: Anaerolineae bacterium (assembly GCA_016783285.1). The sequence goes on along the minus strand of JADHWW010000007.1, from coordinate 14,641 downwards.
CGGCGAGATCGAAGCCGAAGATGCGCGAGTAAAAGTAGAGTTCACTATTGAGGGCACGCTTGATGTTCTCGGCGCGACGGAACCCGTGCTGCTCACCCTCGAACGGGAGATACGCGACCGGCACTCCCTTCGCGCGCAGCGCCTCGACCATCAACTCGGCCTGGTTGGGCGGGACAATTTTGTCCTCAAGACCCTGGAAGAAAATCACCGGACACGAGAGGCGCTCGATAAAGTTGATCGGCGAGCGTTCCCGGTAGAGGTCGCGCCGCTCGGGGTAGGGACCGACCAGTCGATCCAGGTAGCGCGACTCAAACTTGTGCGTCTCCTCTGCAAATACTTCTAGTTCGCTGAGCCCGAAGTAACTTGCGCCAGCCTTGAAGACGTCGCGGAAGGTCAATGCGCAGAGCGTCGTGTAGCCGCCAGCACTCCCGCCACGAATGATCAGCCGTTTGCCGTCAACCTCACCACGTTCGACGAGAGAGCGCGCGCCGTTCACGCAGTCGTCCACGTCAACGACACCCCACTGGCCCTGGAGCCTTTGGCGGTACGCCCGGCCGTAGCCGGTACTGCCACCGTAATTCACGTCCAGGACAGCGACTCCACGGCTGGTCCAGTACTGGATCCCCAGGCTGAGCGCGCTGGAGGCGGCCGAAGTCGGCCCGCCGTGGATGATGACGATGAGGGGCGGCCGCTCGCCGGGTGGAGCGGCGTAGTCACGGTTCTTGGGTGGATAAAAGAAGGCATGGGCAGTCAATCCATGCTCGGTCGGGAACTCGATTGGTTGTGGCAGCGATAGATACCCGGGGGCAATTGCAGTCTCGTTCGAGCGGCGCAGCACCTCGAACTGCTGTGTGGCAAGATCAAGCCGGACGATGGACGTCGGCTCCGTCGGTGAGCCCGCCACGAACACGGCGCAACCAGGTGCCGCTCGGATGTACTCGATCGCGGAGCAAGGGGGCTCTATCAACTCGATTTCGCCTGTCGCCGTGTCGAGACCAACAAGGTGCCATATCCCTTGCTCGGTGTAGGCGCAGATGATGCGCTCAGCCGACGCGAAGGCGTATGTGGACATGCCGAAGACCCACTGCGGCCTTCCAAACTCGGCCTCCATCTCGAAAACGTGCTCGACGCGCCCGTCGCGCCAGCGGTAAAGATTCCACCAGCCGGTCCGATCAGAGATGAAGTACAGGATGCCGTCCGGCGACCATTCTGGCTGGAAGATGGATTCAGCGACGCCGCCTGCAACGCGCCCGGTCCGACCCAACGAGCCATCTGCCCTCAACTCGCCGACCCACAGTTCAGTGCCATCCCACGGCATGTTCGGATGGTTCCAGGTGAGCCACGCCAGGCGAGTCCCATCGGGGCTGAGGCGCGGGGACGAGTAAAAGTCGTTCCCGGAGACGAGCACCTGGCCCCCATCGCCGCCCCCATTGTCTGCAAGGTCGAGGCCGAGGATTACAATCGCGTTAACCGGTTCGCGGTCGGGGTCGGTGTGGTCTTCGCGTATGCAGATGACCCGGCCCCGGCGGTGGTCAACGACGCCATCTGCATAGCGCAGGTCTACCTCGGGGGTGATCGGTCGCGGTTCGGCGCCAGGGTCCTGGCGGTAGAGCCGCTGATCGGCAAAGTTTGAGAAGTAGACCGTGCCGTCGGCGACGACAAAGGAGCCGCCGCCGTACTCGTGCACCCGCGTTCGGGCGTTGAAGGGGGATGGCGTGACATCGGTCATCCGCCCGTCCGGGGTCCGTCGTACGACGACATACCGCCCACCCTCCGCCGGGCGCATCTCGGCCCAGTAGATGTCATCGCCATCAAGCATGATCTGCCCAAGCCTGATGGTGGCAGAGGCGATCAGGTCCGAGGTGATGGGCGATTTCCAAGAGCCGTATGGTGATACTTGTGATTCAGCCATTGTGTTCCTCCCTAACTAACAGGCTACACGTTAACCGACGTTGCCTTGTCTTCAACTTAGAAGAGCCTCATTTGCTGTTCTTCCACGAGTATTTCTCTCGGATTCTGCTGTCTCCAGATTCTCTCAACAACTACCCCCATCTCCCCTTCGACAGAACTCAAGTAACTGAGAATCTTTTCCAGATCGCGTATCCGAGACAAAGTTGTTATCAAGCGAGCCGTCATGATGACGGTTACGTCGTTACGGCTCAACTCTCTGTTCGATCTGTTGAATGCCTCAACAATCCCACCGGTTTCCTCAATACACTCACTGAGCAGGTCTACCGGGATCTTCAGGAATGGATCTATCAGAGCGAGTTTCCGCCCAACGACGATGATGTCAATGTCTATCGGGCTCTTGGCTTGCTGCTTCGGTATCGCCACTGACATTTCTGATTTCACGGGATGAGTGGCCTCAATGTAAAATCCCGCTTCGTGAATGGCTTCCAGGATCGCAGACCAGCCTTCTGGTCGTGAGTGATGATAAGTAAAGATGAGCAGCCCGTCATCTTTCAGAACCCACCGACACGAGGAGTCACGGCAGCGCCAGTTCGACCACGACCATCCGGTGATCGGAGGCCAGCGAATCGAGCACCTGACCGTCCCTCACATCCAGCCCCCGCGCCCAGACGAAATCAATGCGCTCGTCGGGCTCGATAGCCGGGGAGGTGGGGGCTGGGTCGAAGCCGCCAACAATGAAGGGATCATCGAAACCGGCGGCCTGGATGAGGGCGTAGATGGGCGAATCGGGGGTCGAGTTGAAGTCGCCGCCAAAGACGGCCGGAGAGGCCGCGCCGATGTAGGCCAGCGCGTCGTCCAACTGGCGTGCCCGCTCCTCCGGCTCCAGCCCCATCCAGACGCCGTAACCATCCAGCGGCCGGTCGCCGACCGTCATGCGGGCGTGCACGATGGAGGTCTGCTCCAACTGACTGGTCAGCAGCCGGGTGTCGGCTTCGGCAATGGGGAAGCGGGTCAGAAGCGCAATGCCGGAGAGTCCCTCCAGCGCTGGGCCGTAGACCTCCTGCATTCCTAATCGGCGCGCCAGCCATAGCGCGTCGTCCACGCCATAACTGGTGATGCGGCAGGCGTCCACCTCCTGCAACACCACAATGTCGGCGCCGCTCTCTTCGATGGTGCGAGCCTGCGCCTCCAGGTTAAGTTGCCAGGAGGTGTTGTAGCCATAGTGTATGTTGTAGGTGCCGACCCGGATGGGGCCGGTTTCCTTCAGATTGAGCGTGGGGGGCCAGGCGAAGACTGTGGCCAGAAGCACCACCAGGGCGGCAGACAGCCAAGTCCAGGTTGCTGGATGCTGGTTACTGGATACTGGTTGGGAGGTGGAGAGGCGGAGGGCGGGAAGGCAGGCGACGGCGGCGGCGATCAGGAAAACGTGCAGTCCCATACCGCGAAAGGCCAGGATGGTGTAGGGATAGGTGAAGGTGAAGGCCAGCGCGAAGTTGAGAACCAGAAACAGCACCATCCCCAGCGCCAATGCCAGTCCCGTCCGACCGCTGCGGCGGGGGCCGACGACGTCCAAGAGCGGTATCAGGACAAGGAACTGGGCCAGCAGCAGGCCGAGGGCAGCGATGGCTCCACCGGCCTGCTTCCCTGCCACCAACCCGGCCAGTGCCAGGAAGAACAGTCCCAGACCGCCCAGGAGCGGGGCCATTGTCCGGCGAACGCCGGGCATCAGCGGTAGGAGCGTGATCGCCATCAAGAGCGGCGCGATGACGGTATAGTTTACGCCACTCCAGCGGGCCAGCCCGTTGGGGAAGCCCAGCAGCGAGGTCTCAAGGAACAGCAGCGCCCCCACAGCCAGACCGCCCGCAATGCCGATACCCTCCTCGGCTGGGGATTCGTCCTGGGAACGGGAGAAGGCCAGCCAGGCCACGACGCACGTCGCCAGCGAAAGCAGTGCCTGCACCGGCAGCCACCAATCGCGCAGCCCCACGTCGAAGGTGTCGCCAGCGGCGCGGAGAGACTGGTCGGCAGCGAAGGCCAGCAGCAGGGAGGTCGGGAAGACGCGAGGCCGCTCGCGCAGCAGCGTCACGGCGTACACCCCCGCCGCCCCGACGATGAGGATGCTGCTCCAGAGCCGTATCGCCGGCAAGTTGATCGTCAGCGGGATACGGGCCAGCGCGGCGACGAGGGCCGTGACAAGCAGTGGCACACGGCGGCTACGGCGTGGGGCTGCGAGCGGCGTCAAGAACGCCGCGATGACGAAGAGCATAATGAGACCCAGTGTGCTTAGAGCCAGCGTCTCAGAGAAGATGGCATCGTAGATGAGGCCGAAGAGGACGGAGAACAGGACGCGCACGGCCTGGACGAGGAAGAGCAGTACAGCGGTTGCTTCGACGGCGCGAAAGAGTCTTGAGTTACGCATGGGATACCTCCTTCAAAGCCCGCGCGATGCAGGCTGCCACGCGGGCATTGTTGAGCAGCAGAGCCTCGTTGGCCCGCTGCGCCCGTCCACCGGTCAGTTTGACCAGCCGCGCCAGCAGAAACGGTGTCAGTGCCTTGCCGCCCACGCCGGCCGATTCCGCCTCCTCCACCGCCCGCGCGATGGCCGCCTCGGCCTCGCCGGCCGGGAGTTCATCCACCTCGGGGACGGGGACACAGATCAGGAGCGCCGCCGACAGGCCCAGTTCTGTCCGCGCCCGCGCCATCTGCGCCACCTCCTCCGGTGTCTCGACCCGCGCATCCACCCTCAGTCCCGAGTGACGGCTGTAGAAGGCGGGGAACTCTCCGGTACGGTAGCCGATCACCGGCACGCCATGGGTCTCCAGGTACTCCAACGTGCGTGGCAGGTCGAGGATGGCCTTGGCCCCAGCGCAGACGACGATGATAGGAATGGAGGCCAGCGCGAGGAGATCGGCCGAGACATCCTCGGGATGGCCCCGGTGCACACCCCCGATGCCGCCGGTGGCAAAGACGCGGATGGAAGCGCAGTGGGCCAGGTGCATCGTCGCGGCGACGGTTGTGCCGCCACTTGCGCCCTGGGCCAACACAGGCGGCAGGTCGCGCAGACTGGCCTTGCGGGCCGTCCGGTCGCAGGCCAGCCGCGCCAGTTCCTCGTCAGAGAGCCCTATCCTCACCCTGCCCTCCAGCACGGCGATGGTGGCTGGTAGCGCTCTCTGCTCGCGCACCGTCGCCTCCATCCGCCGGGCCACCTCCAGATTTGCCGGGGGTGCAAAGCCGTGGGTGATGAGCGCCGATTCCAACGCCACCACCGACTGGCCTGCCGCCAGCGCTTGAGCCAGCTCCGACTTGGACCACAATGGGCTCACTTTCGCACCGGCGTCTTGTACAACTCAAAGATGCATGCCGGGTCGCCCACGGCCCTGCATTTCGTCTGAACAACGCGCATATCGTTTGTCGTCTATCCCGTTCCCAGCAACTCCATCGCCAGCCGCGCGTACACCTCCGCGGCGGCGTAGACGTCAGACAGCCGCACGTACTCGTCGGCGGTGTGTGCATGGCGGGGGTCGCCCGGGCCAAACCCCACAGTGGGGATGCCGGCCACACCCGCTGTGTAGACCCCCTCAGTCGAGAAGTCCCAACGGCCCACCTGGGGCCGGCGCTTCAACTGCTCCCGGACGGCCCGCACGGTGGCCACCACCAGCGGATGATCCCCCGCCATCACCCACGCGGGGTAGAACTCGCGAGCGTCACAGGTGTAGCCGGTGTAACTGACGGCGTGGTACTCGGTCACCTCCACCTCCGCGCGCACTCCCTCGCGGGCGATGACCCGCTGCACCTCGGCCAGCGCCTTCGTCTCGTTCTCCCCTAGCGTCAGCCGTCGGTCAATGATCAACTCACAACGGTCGGGCACGGCGTTGCGGCTGCCGGCGACGGACGAGATGTCAGTCACCGCCAACGTGCCAGGACCGAGAAAATCATCGTGTCCCAACTGGCCGGCCAGGAGTTCCAGGCCAAACGCCAGCCGGGCGGCGGTGTAAATGGCGTTGTCGCCCAGGTCCGGGCAAGCGGCGTGAGCCGAACGGCCATGTGCGACGAGGCACATCTCCAGCCGGCCACGGTGCCCGCGACTGACGTTCAGATCGGTCGGCTCGCCCAGAACGACCCAATCCGGGTGTGCCCCTTCCTCCTCAATCAACACACGTGTCCCCAATCCTTCGCACGGTTCCTCCTGCACCACGCAGGCCACGACGATATCCCCTCTCAATGCCACCCCGGCGTCGCGCAAGAGTTTTGCTCCGTAGACCATCGCCGCCAGTCCACCCTTCATATCACAAGAGCCCAGGCCATAGAGCACGCCGTCCTCGACCTCGGCTCCGAAAGGCGCGCGGCTCCAGGCTGCGGGGTCGCTGACTCGTACTGTGTCCATGTGGCCGTTGAGCATGAGCACCGGGCCGCGGCCCGGCCCGATCCAGCCGACGACATTACCGATGCGGTCAATGCGCACGTCGCGGAAGCCCGAACGCGTCATTTCCGCGACGACGCGCTCCGCCACCGCGCCCTCCTGGGTCGAGGGGCTTGGCGTCTGCACCATGTCGCGCAGAAAGGCCGTCAGGTCGTTTCGGTCTTGAGGACTTAGTGTGAATAGATCCATTGTCGGTTTCGCGTTTCAGGTTTCATTTTCGCTTTCGTTCGCTCAGCAACCTTTTTGCTGCTTTGCGCACAATCCCTTTGCTGGGATAAGAGTTGGTCAAGAATGCTCGTTTTGTGTCCCGATTGTTTGGTCATAACAGTTACACAAACCACTTCGGTCGCACGGGCGATTGTTGGGCGTCTTTCCTGACATCAAATCGCGGCGGGCGAATCCTGGCTAACTCGTTCGATGGCGAGCTTTGTGTTCGATTATGCCAAGCCTGCCATCGTAGTAGGCAGCAACACCTTCTCCTGACAACCCTGCATCTTGCTAGATTCTAGCACAATCGCAGCATAAAGGGAAGGGGCTGCTCAGCACTTGGCTATTTCGCACAAGTGTGGTAAAATGTTGATCTAAGATGAAGTGGGTCTTGGCTGTAATATCAAAGACTGTCCAGACTTGCGGAAACTGGGCGGTCTTTTTTTGTTCTGCTCGCACTGCTTCGCCCAAAATCACGTAAACCAAGGAGTAAAGAAAGTGACCGAAAGGGAAACCGGAACCGTCAAATGGTTCAATGATTCCAAAGGATATGGCTTTATCTCTCGTGAGGCCGGAGAGGACGTATTTGTCCATCACTCGGCCATCGAGGGAGAAGGGTTCCGCTCACTGCGTGAGAACCAGCAGGTCGAGTTCGCCGTCGAGCAGGGACCCAAGGGCTTGCAGGCCGTCCGTGTGAGGGCTCTGTAGCCAGGTATATAGGCGGCCATGTGCCGCGTTTGGAGGAGAAAGCAATGGCGAAAAAACTGTACGTGGGCAACCTAAGTTACGAGACCACCGATGCTACCCTATCTGAACTCTTCGGAGCGATCGGGGAGGTTCTTTCTGTGAACCTCATCACAGATCGTATGACGGGTCGGTCCAAGGGCTTTGCATTCGTCGAGATGGCAGAGCAATCTGCAGTCCTGGAGGCCATCAACCAGCTCAACGGCCGGGAGGTGGACGGGCGGTCGATCAAGGTAAATGAGGCACGCCCGAAGCGGGACGACCGAGGAGGCGGCGGGAGCCGTGGCCGCTGGTAGGGTCAACCCGCCCTGACCGAGACGTACAACCGCACGGCTTCTCCGCAGGCCGTGCGGTTTTTCTGTTGCCAGGGGACAAATCCTCCTCACCTGCTACCCCCCTCTGCCCCCGCAAAGTCCCCCCCTCAGTCTCCTCTCATCCCGCGAATGGGGGGGAAAGCACCCGACTGGGCGACCCCCGATGTATTGTGTTGCCCACCTACATGCACGCAGTTGTCAAAGATCGGCAAGTGAACCTGTGATCTTTCCCGCTCATTCCCCCGTTTCAGGCGACTGTGTCGCAGTGCGTGGTTTCGAGTGAACGGATCGCAGAGCGAGTGTTAGGCGGCGCAGGTCTCTTCCTGCCTCGGACTACTGCTTGGCTTCAACAGCCGTTTGATATACCTCGACAGCCAGCTTGAGATTCGGATCCGCCTCAATCAAGGCCCAGCTCATCTCGTACTCCAAATCATCTGGCAGATCCATTAAGTCGTCAGTATCCAGCTCTTGGAGCCTTCCTCTTAATCTATCCCATCCTCCCTTAAACGCACCCAACCTCGTAGGTTCGGCCTTGAAATGAACCAGGCAATTCCGCAACTCTACCACCCTGTGAATGCGTTTCTTGAGATCATCCGGCAAGGGGGGCATCCCGACAAGTCGCATCAGCCACCCTGTTTTGGCTTCCATTCTACAGCCCCTAATCACTGACTTGACCTGTTTCTCATCAAATCCTTTCCGCGTCAGCATATCTCTGAAATGAAGATTGAGTATATGCTCAACGGCGGTGGCAACAAGAACCACAGCAACGGCTGGCTGATCGATATCAAGGGCATATTCAGCAACATCAAGAAAAGGACGATAAATTGCGATTTGAAACTCAATATCACGAACAACCTCATTGTGATGATCTAGAACAGCGTTCCACAGGTACTCGGACTCATTTATCTTATCTGGATCAATCAAATCTTGAGAGAACATCTCCCTCAGAGCAAGCAGAACCAAAACCTGAGGCATGGATCGGTACTGCTCAGCAACCTCGGACAGAAAACCCGAATCGCTTTCACCGACCTCATTCTCAGGAACGACACTGGCATCGGTTTTCGCTGGCATATTGCGTACACCTCCTGCGAAGCAATAGGACTGTGCCCTCCCAGTCTGCACCTAACTCCTGAATGGGCGCAATATTACACCTATCACTCATCTGATGCATGGTAGCGCAATACTGCACATATCACGCTTATTCTGCGTCTTATCCGCAACCGGCTGCAATGACGCTTCCACCACGCCAACTCCATTCCCAAAAGTCTCCTCCAGATAATACTACGAGTCGGGGCGTTGGGCAAGCGAACCGCGTTCAGGATTTGACAGAACCGGCAGGGCGTGTTACCATTAATGCTGTATGGAGCAGTTGGGCCTGAGACACTGGAATTGATGGAACGCACCGCCGGGCTGGAGGCGCAGGCCGGGCGGTGCTCTTATTTTGACGCACCCTCCCGCAGGTTTGGACGGGTTTTCAACGCAAAAGCACGTCCCAACGGCTATGCAAGCCTGCGAGTACAGCAAATCGTAACCTGCGGGAGGGTAGCCTGGCAGTTACATCTATTGGAGTGAAGTGACATGACTGAGAAACTACGCATCGTGCCCCTGGGCGGCCTGGGGGAAGTCGGCAAGAACATGACGAGCATTGAGTACGGCCGCAATATCCTCGTCGTGGACGCGGGCATCATGTTCCCCGAATCGGACATGCTGGGGATTGACTACATAATCCCCGACTGGGGCTACCTGCGTGATAAGAAGGATCGGGTACGCGCAGTCGCCATCACCCATGGGCACGAGGACCACATCGGTGCGTTGTCCCACTTCCTGGAGGAATTCAACGTGCCGGTTTACGCCACACGGCTGACCAGGGGCTTGATCGAGGTCAAACTGAAGCAGAGACACCTGCTGGCACAGGTCGACTTGCATACCTACGCCCCCGGCGACGTCATCGACCTGGGCCCCTTCACCGTCGAGCCCTACCACGTTTGCCATTCCATCCCCGACGGGGTAGGTCTGGGCATCACGACGCCGGCGGGATTGATTGTACATAGTGGCGACTTCAAGTTCGACCACACACCGGTGGATGGCTGGCCTACCGATTACGCCAAATTGGCCGAGTTCAGTGGCCGCGGGGTGCTGGTGCTCCTATCTGATAGCACCTACGCCGACCGGCCCGGCACTACCTCTTCGGAGGCGCTGCTGGACGATGCATTTGACCAGGTGATGCGCCAGGCGCCGGGCCGGGTGATCGTAGCGACCTTCGCCTCGCTCATCTCCCGCATCCAACAGGTGGTAGACGCGGCAGCGCGCAACGGCCGGAAGATCGCCATCGCAGGTAGGACAATGGCCGAGAACACCAAGATGGCCCGCGAGTTGGACTACCTGCGTATTCCCGATGACATGTTGGTGACCCTGGGCGAGATCAAGAACTTGCCGGCCTGCAAGACAGTCATTATGGCGACCGGCACGCAGGGCGAACCGACGGCAGTACTGAGCCGTCTGGCGGTCGGGCAGCACCGTTCGCTGCGCATTCAAGAGGGAGACACAGTGGTGCTCTCCTCGCACACCATCCCCGGCAACGAGGAACTGATCCACCGCGTCATCAACCGCCTCTTCCAGAAGGGCGCGGACGTCTACTACGACCCACTGGCACCAGTACACGTCTCGGGCCACGCCAGCCAGGAGGAGCAGAAATTGCTGATCAACTTGCTCCGTCCTCGCTTCTTCGTGCCTATCCACGGTGAGCTGCGCCATCTTAAGCAGCATGGCAAGACCGCGCGAGAGTTGGGTATCCCGCCCGAGAACATCGCCGTGGTCGAAAATGGTTACGTTTTGACATTCGATGACCGAGTGCACGTTGGGGAGCGGGTGCCCGGCGGCTACGTCTTCGTGGATGGGGCGCGGGTGGGCGAAATTGGACCAGCGGTGTTGCGGGAACGGGAAGCGCTGGGGCAGAACGGTTTTGTAATGTCCATCGTGCGCTACGAGCGGAGCACGGGCCGGCCTGTGGGCCGACCACATATCATCACCCGTGGCTTCATCTTCGCCCCCGGAGCGGAGGACCTGCTGGCCCGGGCAGAGGAGATCACTCAATCGGCGGCCTCGGCCAAGCCGGGGACGGCCCCGGCAGAGATCGAAAGCCGAGTGCAAAAGGCGCTGTCCAGATTTTTCTACCGGGAGACCAGGAGTCGCCCTGTCGTGATCCCGGTGGTGATAGGGTAGTTGGTGGAGAAAGATTGACAGATCGCCCCATCCGCCGAGTGGCATACGTAGATGGTCGGCTGGCGGCCGAAAGCTGCCTCGTAGGCCGCCGAGACGTGGGCCTCAAAGTCGGGCACAGCATCCGTAGCGACGAGCGCGACGATACACCCGCCAAATCCCGCGCCGGTGAGCCGTGCACCATAGCAGCCCTCCACCCCACAGGCTGCGCCGGCCAGCGCGTCCAACTCCGGTGAACTCACCTCGTAGTAGTCACGCAGGCTGGCGTGGCAGGCTTTCATCAGCGCGCCCACAGTGAACACGTCCCCCCGCCGCAGCGCCGCCGTCGCAAGCGACACCCGCATTTGAGCAGTGACAACATGAAGAGCGCGCTGGTAGATGACCTCAGGCACATGCGCCCGCAATCGCTTCAGGTCGTCCAGGCTCACGTCGCGCAGGGCACGGATGCCAGCCAGGTGATCGCTGAGGAGCCGCACCGCCTGTTCGCACTGGCTACGCCGCACATTGTACTCCGAGGTAGACAGTCGCCGCCGCACCCCCGTGTCCGCCACCACGATGGCGATGCCTGTCGGCAGCGGCACTGGCCGCACCTCCAGCGTGCGGCAATCCAGCCACAGTGCGTGCCCCTCCATTCCCAGCACGCTCGTCATCTGATCCATAATGCCGCAATTGACGCCCACGTAATCGTTCTCCGCCCGCCGACAGACCAGTGCCAGGTCGCGCCGGTCGAGTTGGAAGCCGGAGAGTTGCTGCCAGGCATAGGCAAACGCCACCTCCACCGCCGCCGAGGAAGACAGCCCCGCTCCCACTGGCACGTCGGAGGTCAGCACCGCCTCCATTCCCACCAGTTTAAGCCCGCGCTCCTGCAGAGCCCAGGCGACACCCCGGGGGTAGTCCGCCCATCCGCCGTCCGAGAGGGGGATGACATCAAGCGGAAAGATGGCATCGCCTCCCAGGTCGAGCGCACGCACGCGGGCCTCACGGGCGGCGATGGGAGCAGCCGCGACCCATGCGGCACGGTCCACCGCCACCGGCAGGACATGCCCATCGTTGTAGTCGGTGTGCCCGCCCAGGAGATTCACACGGCCGGGGGCACGCACGACAATCGTTGGCTGGCACGTAAAACGGGTCTCAAAGGCGGATATTACTTTGTCCCGCATCATCATCCTCCAAAGCGATAACGTCAGATAGCAACCCCATCTCACCCAGCGCAGCGACAAGGCGGGGCCAATCTCGCTCGTGTACCAGAGCAGTCGTCGGACTGACCTGCTCGCGGACGAGATGCCGGGTGAGCGGAGAGGCTGTGACCTGTACCATCAGCCCCTCGCTGGAGAGACGCAACAGCACCACTCGCTCCAGCCGGGCCTCGGTTCCACGAGCCTCCCAGCGTACCAGCGCCGCCTCGACGGAGCGGGGCACGGGTGCACCAGTGACCTGGCTCAGGAATTCCAGCACGCGTGCCACGGGGATGCCATGTTGCCGTGCGCGCTCCAGCGAGGCGGGAGTGAGCCGGTAGACGAAGTGCCCCCCCTCAGTCCCCCCTGCGAGGGGGGAGGTACTCCCCTCAGTCCCCCCTGCGAGGGGGGAGGTACCCCCCTCAGTCCACCCTACGCGGGAGGAAGCCACCCAGTCAGCGACGCGGGCCAGTTGAAAGCGCTCGTAGCGCCGGGCTGAAGGCACGAGCACGGCGAAATCGGGGCGCAGGGCCAGCAGCGCGGGTTCCTGCTCGGGCGGAGGTTCGGCCAGGCCGAGGAAGACCACCCCCACTGGGATCAAACGGAAGGCAGAAGGAGGCAAGAAGCAAGAGGCAGGAGAAGGGACGAGGAATATAGGACGAGGGAAACCGGTCGCGGGATTCCAGTCTATTCCCAGATCGGTCAGGCCCAGCCAGGCCAGTGGCCCCGTGATAATGTAGCGGATAAGTGCTCCCTCAATACTGTCCCAACTTTCGAAGCCGGAGGGGTACGCGCCGGTGGTCGCGTCACGGATGTACCAGGTGGTATAATCGCCGTCGGGCCGCTGAAAATCGGGGTCAGCCCGCTTAACGGCAGCGACGAAGTCGTCAAGTGCATACCATTCGCCCGAGGCGCATGCAATCAGATGACGCAGAATCGCCTTTCGTGTCAGAAGCGGGTCGTTACGCCAGGCGCCAGTATCGTCGGGGCGAAGGGTGGAGACATGAAACAAGTCGTTCCAGGTCGGATCGTCCCGCCAGGCTTCAGCGAGCACACTCCGCTGCTGACCGGTTGAGGACTGGAGCCAGACGGACACGGGGCCTGGGTCTGGGCGCAGATGACCAGAATCGGTCACACGCACCCAGCCGAGCCGCTGGACCAGATGGCGCAGGAAGGCCAGCCGTGCAGGGTCGGGGTCGTGCAGGCGACGGACAAGGCAGGCGTCCTGACAGGCGGGCCAGCCACCGCCAGGACCCGGGCGTAAGCGCTCGTTCTGAAGATAAGCCAGGAGCGTGCAAGCATCGTCGAGAAGCGCATCGCCGGCCGATTGCACAGCAGCGGGATCGGAGGTCGATGTGAGGTCAATGACGGGCGGCAGTACGGCGGGCGACGGCAGATGTGCCCGCAGTTCGGGAGGGACGAATACAACCTCGTATGCTCCCTCAGCCCCCTGTTCGAAGGCACGGGAGACAAAGCCTCTGTACCAGAGCCCTTCAGCGGGGGAGATAGACCCCCGCCAGGGCTGCTCCCGCTCCAGCCGGCCTGGCCCCATCGTGCGTATCTCTCCCCACCGGCGGGCAAAGACGCGCAGAGGCATCCGCCCCCCGGCGGCGAGCAACGTGTCCAGTGCCCGGCGCTGGTCATCGGGAAGCACATCCCAAGCATCGGCGACAACCTCAGGTACAGCCATCGCCTTAGCCAACTCGGCTGCCACATCCCGCTGGCGACTGGCCGCCAGTTCCACGCCCCAGAAGCGAGCGATGACTCGCAACCGGACCAGATCGGTATCCAGCAAGCATCGGTAGAGTGGGCGCATAGTAGGCTTATTATAGCCTGACCAGAATGAGACCACAAGGCAGAAGTTGCGTATTTAGATGAAGAGGGTATAATTGCCAGTAGTGTTTACACCAAGGAGTAAAACGATGAGCGAAGACCGACGCCCCATGCCAATCCGGCCGGATGGCACGAATGCACTGCTGGCGTGGCTTCAGGATGTAGCGCGCCAGGCACGCCTGGCCTGGCGGCTGTTCTGGGACCAGCGCGTGCCACTGTGGACAAAGCTGATCCCACCGGCAGCGCTGGCATACGTTCTCTTCCCCGTGGACATCATCCCCGACGTAGCGTTGGGCCTGGGCCAACTGGACGACGCCGCTGTGCTGCTAATCGGAATCAAGCTCTTCATCGAGTTGGCCCCGCCAGAAGTGGTACACGAGCACCTGCTGGCGCTGGGGGCACGTATCCAAGAGTGGCGCGTGGTGGAGGAGGAAGAGGGCAAACCTTCTGTGGTGATCGAGGGAGAGTACAAGATCAAAGGACCAGAAAGCCCAGAGGAAGAAACAGTGGAGACATAGCCCGCCAAGTACTCGCTCACGTCGACTCCTTACAGCCACCCCTTAACCTTAAACTTCGTCACCCAGCGGGATTTTTAAGGTGACTCAGATTAAACTTACTTGTGTGCTGCGTAAGCACGTGGTACAATCAACAGACGTCAACCCCCCAGATGTGGGGTCTTTGCTCCCTGGATGACTAAACATCACATCAGATCACAGATGGGTCAAAACACCCCCAGATATGGGACGAACCGCCACTTTCTTCCCATCTGTGGGGGGTAGTCCCAATCAGTGAGCCGATCTGCGTGACGAAAAGTCAGC
>JADHWW010000109.1 GCA_016783285.1 Anaerolineae bacterium | reverse complement strand
CTTCAACCTGCTGGCGCGCACGAGCGCTTTTGAGAACGTGATGCTGCCGCTGGTCTACGCGGGGGTGGGGCGGGCCGGGCGACGGGAGCGAGCACGGTGGGCGCTGGAGGTGGTGGGGCTGGCGGACCGTATGGAGCACACGCCCACTGAACTTTCTGGGGGCCAGCAGCAGCGGGTGGCGATTGCGCGGGCGTTGGTGAATGACCCGGCCATCATTCTGGCGGATGAGCCGACGGGGAATCTGGACAGCGAGTCGGGGGTGGAGGTGATGGCGGTGTTGCAGGGGTTGAACCGGGAGCGCGGGATCACGGTGGTGCTGGTGACGCATGATCTGACGATTGCGCGACACTCTGGTCGGGTCGTGCATCTGTACGACGGGCGCATCACCCACGACGAGACAGTGGCAGAGCCCCTGGTGGCTGCTGCGGGGGGCACGGTCGGAGACCGGCCCCGGCGAGGGAGGAGGGCGTGAGTATACTGGAGAGTGTTCGTCTGGCTTTCCGCGCCCTGGTGGCCAACAAGTTGCGGGCTGCCTTGACGATGCTGGGCATCATTATCGGCGTCGGCGCGGTCATCACGCTGATGTCGGCGGGTGAGGGGGTCTCACTTTACATTGAGGAACAATTTCAAGGTATGGGCTCCAATCTGCTCTTCGTCATGCCCGGCTCGATGGAGGAGGCAAATGCGGGACCGCCTGGCATGAGGGCCGGCGGAACCGAGTTGACCAACGGGGACGTGGAGGCGCTGCGCGATCCCATCCGTGCTCCTGACGTGGCGGCTATCTCCCCGCAGATGTTTCGCTCGACCACGGTCGCCACCGGAAAGCGAGACACGGTCGCCCAGGTGATGGGCGTCACACCCGACTTCGCGGGGGTGCGCAACTGGTTCCCGGAAGTGGGGGAGTTTTTTGTCCAGGAGGATCTGAACAGCCGGGCGCGGGTCGCCATCCTGGGCCGGACCGTCGTCGAAGATCTCTTCCCGGACAACCCGTACCCGCTGGAGCAAACGGTGAAGATCAACGGGATTCCCTTCCGCGTCATCGGCGTGCTGGAGGAGAAAGGGGGCTCGCAGATGGGTGACGAGGACAGCAGCGTCCTGATCCCCCTGACGACGGCGCAGACCCGCCTCTTTCCGTCTCGCAGTCGTTCGGGTGAGTACCGTGTCTCCGTCATCCTGGTCAAGGCGGTTAGCGAGGACCGCATGGAGGCGGCTTCTGAGCAGGTCGCGGCCATCCTGCGCGAGCAGCACGACATCGATTTCAGCGATGAGGATGACTTCTCTGTCATCAGCCAGTCGGACATCCTCGACGTCTTCGGCCAGATCACCGACGTATTGACGGTCTTCCTGGGCGCGATCGCGGGTATCAGCCTGTTGGTGGGCGGTATCGGGATTATGAACATCATGCTGGTCTCGGTGACGGAGCGCACGCGGGAGATCGGGTTGCGTAAGGCGGTGGGGGCGCGGCGACGGGATATTCTGTGGCAGTTCTTAATGGAGGCGGTGACACTCTCGCTGGTCGGAGGCGTTGTGGGCATTGGTTTAGGATCGCTGGGGGCGGAGATTGTATCTGCGCTGATCGAGGATTTTCGCGCTGTTGTCACGTCTCAGGCGGTGTTGCTGGCGACGACCTTCTCGGTGGCTGTGGGGCTCTTCTTCGGCATCTACCCGGCCCGGCGGGCGGCGCTTCTGAGCCCCATTGACGCGCTGCGGTATGAGTGACTGGGTGTTGGATACTGGATGATGTTCTACGACGGGGCGAAGATCTACGTCAAGGCGGGCGGTGGGGGGGACGGGTGCGTTGCTTTCCGGCGCGAGAAGTACGTTCCTTATGGCGGGCCAGCGGGTGGCGACGGCGGCAGGGGGGGGGACGTCCTGCTTCACGTGGACTCCCACCTCAACACGCTCTATTGCTTCAGCAAAAAGCGCCACTTCAAGGCGCAGCGCGGCGAACATGGACGGGGCAAGAATCAGCACGGCGCGGCTGGCGCGGACTACCGTGTCCCGGTGCCGCCCGGCACCGTCGTGTACGATGCTGACACCGGTGAGTTGCTGGGCGACCTGACCGAACCAGACCAGGAGTTGGTCGTGGCGCGCGGTGGGCGCGGTGGGCGGGGGAATGCTCACTTTGTCTCTTCCACCAACCAGGCTCCTCGCATCGCCGAGCATGGCGAGCCCGGCCAGAAGCGCTGGCTGCGGTTGGAATTGAAACTGCTGGCCGACGTGGGCGTGGTAGGAGCGCCCAACGCGGGCAAGTCCACGCTGCTGGCGGCTATGACCGCTGCGCGTCCGAAAATCGCCCCCTATCCTTTCACAACCCTCCAGCCCAACCTGGGTGTGGTCGTGCTCGATGACCAGACCGAGTTTGTCCTGGCCGACATCCCTGGTCTGATCGAGGGGGCGTCGGAAGGGAAGGGGCTGGGACACGAGTTTCTACGTCACATCGAGCGTACCCGCGTGTTGATTCATCTCCTCGATGGTCTCTCCGCCGACCCATTGGCGGATTTCGCTGCCATCAGTCGCGAACTGGCGGCGTTCGGCCACGGCCTGGCGCAGAAACCACAACTGGTGGCTCTCAACAAGATGGATATGCCCGGGGTGCGGGCACGCTGGCCGGGGGTACAGGCAGCACTTGAAGCGCAGGGGTACCCAGTTATGGCGATCTCTGCGCTGACAAGGGAGGGCACGCGGGACCTGCTCTACCGCGCAGCGCAGATGTTGGCCGAACTGCCGGAGGAGGCGCCGGCTCGGGAGTTGCCCGTCTTGCGGCCTAAAGAGGACGAGGAACCATTCACCATCGAACGGGAGGACGATGGGTGGCGGGTGCGTGGTGTGCGCGTGGAGCGACTCGCGGCGATGACGGTGTGGAATCTGGACGAGGCGGTGCGTCGTTTCCAGCGGGTGCTCGACAGGATGGGGGTCTCGGAGGCACTGGAGGAGGCCGGCGTGCGGCCGGGGGATGTGGTCCGTATCGGCGAGGTGGAACTGGTGTGGGAGGAATAACGAACGCCCGTCTTCAAATCACAGATTCCAAATCTCGAATCGCAGGTCTCAAACCGGCGCTTGTGGTGCGCCCGGCTGTGGTTGAAGATATGCCCCGCTTGTCGGGACGGAGTAGTTGCGGTGAGTGAACAGCGTGTTGCCTTACAGCGTGCTGATGGTTCCCTGCGCCTCGGTGTCATAGGTGGTACCTTTGACCCCCCGCACTACGGGCACCTGGTCCTGGCCGAGAACGGTCGCGTGCAACTTCGGCTCGACCGGGTGCTCTTTGTCCCGGCCGGGCAGCCGCCCCACAAGCCCGACCGGCCGGTCACGCCGGCTCACCACCGCGTAGCGATGGTGGAGGCGGCCATTGCTGGTAATCCCGCCTTCGCTCTTTCCCGTGTGGACCTGGACCGGTCTGGCCCGCACTACACGGTCGAGATGCTGGCTCTCTTAGGGCGGGAATATGCCGGCGCGGAACTGTATTTCCTGATGGGTGGGGATAGTCTGGCCGAGTTCCTTACCTGGCGTGACCCAGCGGGTGTCGTGCGGCAGGCCCGCCTGGCGGTGATGCAGCGGTCCGGCTGCGAACTTGACCTGGCGGCGTTGGAGCAGGCCGTACCGGGCCTGTGCGAGCGGGTCGATTGGCTAGATGCACCGTGTATGGACATTGCTGCCTCCGATCTGCGGCGGCGTGTGCGCGTTGGATTGCCGCTGCGCTACCTGGTTCCGCCGCTGGTCGAGGACTACATCCGCAGGCACCATCTCTACGAAGTGTTGCCTGGGTGATGTGGGTGTGCTATAATCTTTAGCGGACGGATGTGAAAACACAGTCGCTGAGTGGAATGAACTGGGATAACCAACATCTCCGGACGTGCGTTGGTCGGTTACGTGTCTGTCATGCTCACCGTTTTTCTCTCTGGCTGCTGCTAATCGCCCTGCTGCTGACCGCCTGCACCAACGGGGAGACGACAGAGGGCGTCTGGTCACCTCTCCCCAGTGCAACGCCCCCGCTGCCTACGCCGACCCCCCTGCCGGACAATGCGACGACCGGGGCCCGCATCCGCGCCCGGGGTTTCCTGCTCGTCGGCGTGCTTTACGACCTCCAGCCCTTTGGCTACGTCACTGACGAGGGGGAGGTGGCCGGTTTTGGCGTGGACCTGGGGCGAGAATTGGCTCATCGCTGGCTGGGGGATGCCCAGGCGGTGCGGTTCCGCCAGGTGCGCTCCGACACCGCCGTCGAGCACCTGGAGGCGAGAGATGTGGACATCGTCATCGCGGCCCTCGCCCACACTCAGGATAGGGAGGCGGGAGTTGACTTTAGTCTGCCGTACTTCATAGACGGCCAGGCGCTGCTCGTCCGCGCTGCCGACACGGCTGCCATCAATAGCCCGCTGAGCCTGGAGGGACGCCCGGTGGGAGTAGTGGCGTGGGGAGAGGCCGCAGACGCGCTGCGCGCGGTGGTACCGTTCACGCTCACGCTCCAGACTTATGATCGCTTCGATGCGGCGGTGGAAGCGCTGGGCCGGGGTGATGTGGGCGCCGTGGCCGACATGCGTCACCGGCTTCTCTGGGGTAAGCGCATGCTCCCCGAGACGGCTATCGTCGGGCAGTACACGGCGATTCCGGTGGCGCTCGCTTTTCCGCAGAACGACCCTTTCTTTGCCGATCTGGTCAACCTGACCTTTCAGGAGATGGTCGGCGACGGTACCTACGCGGAACTGTATGCCCGCTGGTTCGCGCCGGAGCCGCCGCCTGCCGTGGAGCATTGGCCTGGTGAGGAGATTCCCGACCTGGCGGATGGTCCTGTCGTGATAAATGTGCCCGATACCATCGCTGCCATCCAGTCGCGGGGCCGGCTGGCCGTGGCGCTGGTGCCCGGCCGTGCCCCGTTTGCCTACGTGGACGAGACTGGTGCGCCGGCCGGCTACGAGGTTAGCCTGGTGCGGCAGATGGCTGAACATTGGTTGGGTGATGGTACGGCGGTGGATTTCATCCCTACGGCGGCTGAGACGGGGAAGGAGATGCTGCGCACTGGCCAGGCTGACTTGCTGGTGGGTGGGCTGATCCGCACCCATGCTGCCGAGTTGGAGCTGGACTTCGGCCTGACGACCTACGTGGCGGGTGAGGGTTTGATGGTGCGCGCCGGAACGCTGATCACCGACATGGCCAGCCTGAGCGGGCAGCAGGTGGCGGTGGTCGCGGGGAGCGGGAGCCGGGAGGTGCTGCTGGCAGCGGCGCAGGAGACATCCGTTTCGCTGACGGTGCTGCCGCGACCGGCACTGGAGGCGGCTATCGCGTCGCTGCAGGAGGGGCAGGTGGTAGCGGTGGCCGGTGAGCGGGCCGACCTGCTGGGGCCAGCCTACGCCACGCCGGGCCTGGGCGTGCTTGCGCTGCGGCTGACCCAGGTGCCGCTGGCTCTGGGGCTTCCGCCGGGCGATTCTGCCTTCCGCGACCTGGTCAACCTGACGCTGCTGGCGATGAAGGCGGAAGGGCAGTTCGATGCCCTCTACGCCGTCTGGTTTGACGATGCATCCCCGGCTTTGGAGGTCTGGCCTGGTGTGCCATACCGGTCTCTGCGCCTGGGGATGGCCATGCCGGAGTAGGGGTGCGGTGACCGTGCCTCTACACCCGGCTCGGCGCGGGGGGCGGCGGGTCCGGACTACATCGCTGAAGCACGTCCAAGAAGGCAGGGTCGTAATCCTCCGCGATGTGATTGGCATTCCATAGTCCCGAGCGCCGGACTGGCTCAATGTTGCCATTCTGCACAGCAGCTTTCTACTCGGTCATTGCATAAATACTCTGCCCGGCCCCCCAGTAGTTGTCGTAGACGTGCTGGTAGACCTGGGCACTCTTCTGCCGGCACATCTCGTCGGTGTAGCACTCGGGAAGCCGCCAGATTGTGTCCTCGATGGCGACCCGCACGGCCGCGCGGGATTGCTGGCGCTTGCGCCAGTCGAGCACGAGTTTCTCCCTGGAGAGGGTGGTCAGGAGCTCGCGGGCGATACGCTTGGCCTCGCGTTTCTCCTTCTCGGTCAGGTCGGGGCCGGGACGGGTGAGGATGTCGAAGACGGCGAGTCCCGCCTCGGTGAGGTTCTCGGCGATGTGGCGCTGCTCTTCTTCGTTGAGCCGCTGGGCAAGATCAACCAGGTCATTGAAGAAGACCTCGACGTTGCGGGAGCCGGCGTTGTACTCAGCGATCATCCGCTGGAACTCCTCCAGGAGGCTCATCCGGTTCCGATTCAACCGCACTAAGCGGTGCAGCCTGGCGTTGATCGTGCCTCGCAGCCTCTCGGCCTCGGTGCGCTTGCGTCCCTGCGCAAACTGCTGCTTGAGCGCCTCGAAATCAATCTCGCTCAGATCATAGGACATCCCAGGTTCGCGGATGACGTAGCCCCTGGCGGAGACGGACTCGTCCAGCAATTCCTCGACCGCGCCCATCACCTCGGAGATGTCCGCTCGCAGGGTCAGGGCGCGGATCTTCTCCGCCAGGACGAGAAAGACCTTGCGCCTGGGAGCAAATTCCCCGGCCCGCGTATCGGGCAGGATGGCCTTGAAGAGCCGGTCCACGTCGGCAGCCAGAGCCAGGTACCTGGTCTTGAGATCGTCGTTGACGATGATCCGCTCCACGGCATCGTCCATCAGGGCGATGCGCTGGAAGCCCGCGCTGTCCAGGATCGGTTCGACGTCCATGCCGCGCTCGGCGCAGAAGACGGTGGTCCCCTCGATGGCCTCGCGCAACCGCTCGACCAGACCGTCTTTGTCCTCGACCGGCTGCTCGCCCGGCCGGAGTTCGCCGCCCGGCCCGGCGCCGTAGATGGCCAGCGCCCGCTGCAGGTCACGGAAGATGCCGACGTAATCCACAATCAGGCCGTTGACCTTCTCCCCGAAGACACGGTTGGCCCGGGCGATAGTCTGCATCAGGGTGTGGTTGCGCATCGGCCGGTCCAGGTAGATGGTGGAACAAGAGGGCACGTCGAAGCCGGTGCGCCACATCGCGCAGACGAAGACCAATCGGAAGGGATCATCGGGGTGCTTGAACTTCTCGTCCAGGTCCTCGGTCATCATCCGTCTGCGGTGGGGCCTGATGTCCAGGCCGTGCTCCCTGAACTTCTGGACTTCCCCCTGTTCCTGGGAGATGACGACCGCCATGTCGGTCCCTTCCATAAAGGCGATTTTCTCTTTTAACGCCGCCAGGGCTTCCCGTTCTTCCGACGCGGCGGTGGCGAGTCTGGCCCGCAGCCTGTCGAGGGCACGCTGCCAGTACTTCTGGACCTTGTCGTACGTCCGCACGGTGGTGAGTTTATCAATGCAGACGACCATCGCCTTGCCCAGGTAGCCCCGGTTGGCGAAGTGGTCCACGACGTCCTCGGCGACCCTCTCCAGCCGATCTTCGCGGGTGATGAGATGGTACTCGCGGGCGAACTCCCGCGCCAGCATCCCCTCCTGGGTCCCGTCCAGTTCTGCCGCCTCCAGCAACCGATCCATGTCCTCGTCGAGTTGCTCGTTGGTCAGCTCCAGTTCCGGGATGCGGTTCTCGTAGTAGAGGCGGACGGTGGAGTGGTCGTCGGCGGATTGTTTGAAATCGTAGATGCTGACGTAGTCGCCGAAGACCTCTCGCGTCTTCTCCTCGCCGGCCATCAGGGGCGTGGCGGTAAAG
The DNA here is from genome assembly GCA_016783285.1 of Anaerolineae bacterium. The sequence continues at coordinate 31,436 of JADHWW010000109.1, read as the reverse complement.
CCGATGAAGGCGGCGTTGGGCAGCGCGTAGCGCATGTTCATCGCCAGGACGTCATACTGGCTGCGGTGCGCCTCGTCAGTCATGACGATGACGTCGTCCCGGTCGGAGAGCCTGGGATAACACGCGCCGCCCCGGGTGTGGAACTTGTGGATCAGTGTGAAGACGTAGCGGTGATCCTCCCGCAACAGTTGCTGGAGGTGCTCGCCGCTCTGCGCCCGGACGCGCTCTTCCGGTTCGACGACGGCCCCGCAGCGGGCGAAGGTCTTGTAGATTTGGTCATCCAGGTCAAGACGGTCGGTGACGATGACGAAGGTCCAGTTGCCGGGCAGTTTGCGCAGGATCTTCTGGGAGAAGAAGACCATCGAGAAGCTCTTGCCCGACCCCTGGGTGTGCCAGAAGACGCCTAACCGCCCCCGTCTTTCCCGGATCTGCCGCACCGCTTCGATACCGCTTTCGACACCCAGGTACTGGTGGTTCTTGGCCACGATCTTGATCAGGCCGCCCCGCTCCTCCTTGTGAAGGACGAAATTCTCGACGATATCGAGGAAGCGGGCCGGTTCGCAGGTGCCCCGCACCAGCGTTTCCAGGGAGATGAGACCTTGCTCCCCCTCGCTGTTGATCTTCTTCCACGGGCTGAAGTGCTCCCATTCGGAGGTGACGGTGCCGATGCGACTGTCGCTGCCGTTGGAGAGGATGATGAAGCCAGTGTACCAGAGGAGATGGGGGATAGTGTCCTTGTAGTCGCTGAGGTTTCGGCGATAGGCGTCCTCGACCCGCCGGTGGTGGGCCTTGAGTTCGCCGAAGAGCAGCGGCAGGCCGTTGACGAAGCCGACCAGGTCGGCGCGGCGGGTGTAGATGTCGCCGGTGACCCAGAACTGCTGCACCATCAGGAAGTCGTTGTCGGCAGGGTCGTTCCAGCCAATCACCGCGACCCGCTCGACCCGCTCCTCGCCGCCCGCGTCCCGGTAGGTGACGGGGACGCCGTTCTTGAGCAGGGCGTAGACCTCCCGGTTGGCGTGGACCAGGGTCATCGCCCCCCGGTCGCGGGTGAGTTCGACGACGGCCTGATGGAGGGCCTCAGAGGGCAGTGTGGGGTTGAGCCTGGTCAGGGCGGCCTCCAGGCGCGGGCGCAGGACGACTTCGTAACGCGCCGCCCGGCTGAGGTAGGGACCGCCCGTCCCGGCGTCCGGCGTTTCGCTGGTGACCTCGTGGTAGCCGTTGACAGTCTCCCAGCCCAGTTCGGCGAAGAGGGCCAGCGTGGCGTTTTCCAGGGCTTCTTCGGCGTCAGCGCCTAAGTGAGTCATGCGTCAAATCCTCGCTGTTTCGGTCGAGAAGCGGTGATTTGGATAAAACGTAACTGCTCAGCCAGTCATGAAAATGGAACACGGATCAACACGGATCATACGGATGTGCGCAGATAAAGATAAAAAATCTGTGAGAACCCGTTTCATCCGTGTGTATCCGTGTGCTATTTGTGCCTGTTTTGGGAAGAGCCTGAGCAGTTACGATAAAACTTGAAAAAGTATTGACAAAAACATCTTGATCGTTTATAATATAATTAGCTCATCTACCAGGAGTAGAAGGAGTAACGATGCCGTTCCCTAAACCGGAGCGGCATTCGCCTTGATATAAGCCTCGTACTCTTTCTGCAGTTTCCTCTTGCGATGCAACCTTGTAACAGGATATGCAGTCCACAGCAAGATATACCCCTTGCGTATGGCCAGAATAACCAGATATTCGACATCCTCAAACCAAATACAAATTCGTTTCTCGTGCTTTCTTTTGTTCTTCCAGACCTTGATGACCGAACCATCGGCATGTTCGATGATCGGGCGCGGCCAACGAATCCGCTCGCATCTCCTGAGATCTGGCACTCGCTCATCTTTGCCCTCTGAAATCAGGTGCCAAAATGTCGCTTCCTTCCCGTGTTCCATTGGGTGGCGCTTCAGTGCCAATCGAGTTCCCCGGAATGAAGGGGAATCGTCAATGAAATCTCTCCTGAAATACCCGTACAAGGCCTCGACATAGCGTTCCCAATTCCCACTATAGTTTTGGAACAGCACGAGTGGTGGAAGCCAACCAGGTACAGTTATCATATCTGTGCCTCCGTTGCGTGCCAGCGGAATAGGTTAACCTTGTTTTCCCGAAGCAATGTGGTGTGAGTAAGCATGTACCCTGATCGCTCACGCATCCTATCAACAAGACATCTTTTGGCCGCACTACTGAAAAGATCACGATTCACGTATGAAACTGTGCCAGTTAGCAGGTCAGCGAGTTGTAAGATTTCGATCTCGTGGGATCGAACCAACTGAACTCTTTCGATGATTTCCCGGGAGAAGTCGTACATGTTGTTACAGAGCACTTCGTGCAACCTGGCGATTTTGGTTCCACCGCGCGTGTCTTTGATGTCCAGGTAAATTCTGTATCGTGCGTTCGGATCAAGAATGATCTTCAGCATGTCGAAGTACACTTTGTAATACCAGTCATCATGGGTCTGCCCAAAATCCTGATGTCGAAGCCTGGACTTGTCGGGCACAATCAAGGCTCGAAAATGAAGATCATCGTCATCGAAGAAATAGTCCATGATGTCCAGGTAGAATTGAACCTTGGCAGGCGAGACCTTCACCCACTTGATCTCAAATCCTGGTGGCAATCCGTGCTTGGTTTTAATCTCGCGAATGCGAACTGCAATCTCCCGGGCTTTATCTAGTGGACACCACACAGCTCCCAGGACCATAACTTGCTGGTGGTCGTGTTCCATGTGACAGCTTTCGTCACAGTACACATTAAACACCTGGGTCATCGTTCAATTCCTCCCGTGTCAATGGCCATGTCCGAGACATCCACCTCGCCGGAGATGAGGCGGGGGAGCAGGAGGTCGCGAGTGTAACGAAGATTGCCCCTTCTGGCCAGTAGGTTCTCAATTTGTCGGCCTATTGGCTCAACGATTTCCAAGAAGTGCTCCTGGGTCTCTCTGTCAGGGATAACGACAGGCAATTCGCGAAATGTCGTCTTGTTGATCTCTTTGAAGGTTGCGCCTGACGCGAGAGTTATGATTTGCTCGCGGTTCTCAATAATCCAGAAGTAGAGATAGTAGGCCGACAACTTCTCGTTTGGAACACATGTTATGAAGCCTTGGTTTGTGCAAGCTGGTCCGGTGTTTATGGCAACGACACCGACTGTGGCTCGACTGGTCATCATGACCGAGTAAGGTAGGAACATCTTGGCCGAACTCTTTTTTAGACCCAGGGCCGTGATCTTTCTGCTCGAATCGTGGATGAACATCGTACCAGCGGACGTGAGGTCGGATGGAGTGTACCAAGTGATCTCTCCACCCTCCCAGTACTCTGGCTTCTTCGTGGACGGTGTTCCACCTCCAAGGATCTCAATCATTTTGCCAATTGGCCTTACCTCCCACCTCTCCGGAATCGGCCCAAGTTCCGAATCCACCATCACCACCTGCTCGTGGCCGGGGAAGCGGAAGTGGACGAACCACTCACGGTAGAGCAGCCGCGCCATCTCCTCCAGAGCCGCAACGCGCCGGGTGTTGTTCTCGATCAGGTCGTCGTAGGCGGAGAGGATGGCGGCGATTTTGCGTTGGGTGGGGAGATGTGGCACAACAACCTCGGCCTGTGCAAATTTGCTCTTGCTCACTATGGGCGTAGCAGCGCCACCTGCCAGCATTTTGATTTGCTCGGTGTTATGGCGCAGTAAGTAGTAAACAAATCTCGGATCGTGTTGAGGCTTGTCAACAATAACGCTATTTATCTGCTGGTTGGTAAAACTCTGGCGCGTCGTCATACACATTTTGCCGATAGTGGCGCCAATCGAAGTAAAACAAACAGCATCAGCGGGTAGAAGGCGACTTGATAGCTTCTCCTTCCCCCTTTCAGACAAGAACCGCTCGGTTTGCACGGTGCGAGAGCCAAAGTCCAAGTCCGAGGGGGTGATAAACGGATATTGGTCACCGTAAAACTCTGGCCTTTTCGTCGAAGGTGTGTTGCCAGTCACGACTTTACCGAGTTGACCAATTTCAACTCTATACCACTCACTGCTTGAACTTGACATCATAACCCCTGTAAAAGTGATGACACGTTCTCCGAGATTCATTGCTCCAACTCGTGCACCTCGGCGTTGAGCACCTACGCGCCGGGCTGAAGCCCACCGCTGAGAGAACAAAGCCCTGACGGGCTACCATTCTGGTACTACAACGCGACCTTACACAGAAGCGTTGTCTTCATACGCTCAAACCGGATCGTCAGATCCGCGATGGCCCTAGACTGGCCTGGTCAAGCATCGGATCTGGCGATCCGACGCGAGCAGCAAGGAAACTAACGTTGTAGCGCTAGCCCCCGAAGGCATGTCCTGAGACTGCCGAAGCCGAAGGAGGGCTTCGTTCCTTCAGCGCGGAGTCTTCAACGCCGGGTATCAGGGCACCTCTCATCACAAGTCGCGCAGCGCCGCGTTGATCTCATCCAGATCAAACGCCTCCGGGTCGAACTCCCCGCCGACCCACTCCAGGTACTCGTCGTGCTCGGCGTGGTCGGGGTCCCGGATGGCCTCCAGGAATCCCTCGTAGCCCCAGACGCCGCCCACGTCCTCCGGCGGGCGGGCGCGCTTGCCCTTGACGCAGACCGGGTAATGCTGGCCCGGCTCCGGCGGCAGGACCTTTTCCACCAACAGGACGTGCTCCCAACTATCGCCGAAGTCATACTCGTAGACGAACTTGAATCCCTCATCGGCAATCTGGTTCAGCCGCACCTCGCTCTCATCGCACATATCCATGAAGTCATCGTAGTCCGGGTCGGGTACGCTGTAATAGGTCTGCCCGACGATGAATTGGTGGAGGTGATAGTCCCACCATCCCATCACCGCCTGGAGAATGTGGTGCAGTTCCCCCAGGGTGATGTTGCAGGGAACCTGAATACGCCGCCAGATGGGCGGCTTGCTGCCCTTCAAGGTGACTTTGATCTGGTAAATCGGGACTTTGGTTGCCATTTGTTTTCTCCTCTGTGAGCGATCTAGTCATAGAAAGTCTGCCAGTCGTTCCTGGGTGGAAGTCAGATCCAACAACTGCGCTACGTTCTCCGCGATGCGCTCTTCCAACCCGTGCGCCTCGGCGTTGAGCACCTCCAACTCCTCGTGCAGTTCCATCAGTCGCCCGGTGAAGTCGAAGTCCGCGTCTTCCTCCCGCTCGGCCACACCCACGTAGCGTCCCGGGTTGAGGCTCCAGCCCTGGGCCTCGATCTTCCCCCGCGTCGCCACCTTGCAGAGCCCCGGCACATTCTGGTAGATGCCGTCGGGGAAGTGCTCCCGCAGCAGGTCGGCGCTGCCCTGCGTCGTCTCCGGCTCCCGGCCCCGGTAGAGCCGCACGATGTTGGCCAGGAACTCAATCTGCGCTGGGGTGAACTCGCGGTGGGCACGGTCTATCTGGGTGTAGATCCGCCGGGCATCTATAAAGAGCACCTGGTCAGACCTCTCCCCCCGCCCTCTCCTACCAGGAGAGGGGGCCATCTTGCCCCGGTCGAGGAACCAGAGCGTACAGGGGAGCGTCACGGTGTAGAAGAAGTTCGATCCCACCGCGACCATCACGTCCACCGCGCCGGTCCGAATCAACTGCCTGCGGATCTCAAGTTCCGAGCCGCGGGCATCGGCGGCGGAGTTCGCCATCACGAAACCCGCCCGGCCCGTCTCGTTCAGCGCACTGTAGAAGATCTGGATCCACAGGTAATTGGCGTTGTCCACGCGGGGCAGGACGAAGGTGAAACGGGGATCGTCCTTGAGGCGGTCCTTGTCCACCCGGTTGACGTTGAAGGGCGGGTTGGCCATCACGAAGTCGAACTTGCCCAGGCTGCGGTGGATGTCCTCGTAGTAGGTGTTGCCCTGGCGGACGTCGCCGGCGAGGCCGTGAACCGCCAGGTTCATCTTGCACAAGCGCACCGTCTCGGCAACCCGCTCCTGGCCATAGAGACTGATCTCGTCGGAAGGGTTCTGCTGGTGACGCTGGACGAAGCGGGCGCTCTGCACGAACATGCCGCCCGACCCACTGGCCGGATCGAGGATACGCCCGTGGTAGGGCTCGATGATCTCGACGATGAGACGGACAATGGAAGTGGGGGTGAAGAACTCGCCGCCCCGCTGTCCCTCGGCTCTAGCGAACTTGCCCAGGAAGTACTCGTAGATCTTGCCAAAGACATCGCCCTCCAGATCCATCTGGATGGGGTTGAAGGTCTTGAGCAGGGAGACCAGGGTAACATTACCCAGGCGGTTGTAGGTCTTGGGGAGCACATCCTTGAGGTCCGGGTTCTCCGCCTCGATACCCTTCATCGCGTCGTTGAGGCGAGAGCCGATATTCTCCCCCTCCGGGAGTTCGACCAACCGCTGGAAGCGGGCCTCGTCGGGCAGGTAGAGAACACCCCGAGCGCGGTAGTCATCCTTGGTGACGGGGCGCTGGCGGCGACCTCCGGCACGCGCGGCCCGTTCCGCCTCAATCTCCCGCCCGGCGTGAGCGAACTTGTGGTCAGCGTAGCGCAGGAAGATCAGTCCCAGCACAGGGACGGAATACTCGGACGGTTTGAGCCGCGAGTTGGCGCGCATCTCGTCGGCGGCGTCCCAGAGGCGTTTTTCGATCTCGGTGTTGTTGGCCGACATGCACAGTCCTTGTTAGTGTGTAGTGTTGTCAGGATCGTGTTAGAGCACAAAGAAAAGCCCGCTGCACCTTGACGGTGGGCGGGCGATGTGCTACCATATCGTCTGCCAGGGCAACCCACCGCCTTGGCCACAGCCTCGGGCTGTGCCAAGCCGCGAGATTTTTGCGTTGTTAGTATACTCGTATCGGGGTTTTGTGCAAATCTTTTCTTGCGAGAGGAGCGGGGCATCATCGTTCTCCTGTTGGCCGGGCTTTGGGGCGCGGCGAGCACCTTGACAAAGATTCAAATCTTGTTACAATGGAAATTGTCTCTTGAGAAACCACCCTCACCGATGCGAGGTGGTTAGCGCGGTCGAAACACTATAGCCAAACGGAGGCAAGGGAAGAGAAATGGCATCTGTGATCACCAGCAAGTGTGAGCGCGCCGGGCTGTGTGTGGACGTCTGTCCCACAGATTCGATCCACTTTGTAGACGATGATCCGGAATGGCCCACCTACTACATTGACCCCGAAACATGTATCGAATGCGCGGTCTGCGAGGCCGAGTGCCCCAACGAGGCAATCTTCCACGAGGATGATGTGCCTGATGAATATGCTGACGACATCCAGAAGAATGCCGACTTCTTCGAAAGCGGGCCGGGCAAGGACCTCGTGTAGTCGTCTTTCAACGAGGGTGTGTGTGAATTCTCCACTAGCAGTTTGTCAAGAGAGACGCCGTTGCCCGTTCACGATGGGGTGGGGTGTCTCTCAGAATCTCTCTAGAGGAAGGAGGTGAACCGGATGGCAATGAAGATCACCGATGAGTGCATCGATTGCGCTGCTTGCGAGGACGAGTGCCCCGTCTCGGCCATTTCTGAAGGGGAGGAGTACTTCGTCATTGATCCGGACGTGTGCGTCGAGTGCGAGGGCCACTTCGATGAACCGCAGTGCGTGTTGGTCTGCCCCGTGGATGCGGTTGTGAAGGCATAGTAGACTTTTGTGCCCAAATTCAGTAGTCTGATCCGCTCCCGCGTTGGCGAGAGCGGGTCTCTGTTTTTGTTGGAGATTGTATTGGTCGGCATGCGCGAAGCGTAACCGCTCCGCATCACGCATCACGTTTCACGCAGCACGCTCCTATGTGACATAGATTGGGCTGCTGAAGATCCAGCCCCGACGGCTCGATTGATATCTGTGGTAGACCTCGACGCGATACACGCCCGACTCGGCTGTGGTGTACTTGAGGTGGCTTCCGCTGGTCCGGGCCACCACCTGTCCGTTGAGCAGCAGGCGGATGTCGGCGCTTTGGGGTGTATGTACCTCGAAGATGGTCGCTCCCGCGCGTGCCAGTTCGTTCCCCATCAGCGCGTTGTTAGCGCCACTGCGGGCGTGGAAGCGGAAGCCGGCTGTGGAGGCTGGCAGGTCGTAGCCCACCCAGGTGTGGCCAGTCCGCAGCGCGTCGTAGACCAGCGGTTTGTCATGCTCCAGGCGACCGTTGAACGGGCGCTCGGTCAGGATGTGGGTGTTGACACAGCGGAAGAGGTACGTGTAGGGAAACATCACGCGGTGGAGGGGGCCCATCGAGTAGGTGTTACCGTGCGCGTCGGACCCGCCGATGGCAGCGACGCGCTGGCCTTGTGATAGCAGTTGATCCCACTGGCGCAGCGTGGCCCGGAATGGTCCGCGAATGACCCGGGCCGGGAAGTAGGCGTAGAAGACCGCCGCTAGTTTGTTGCGCAGGTGTGCCTTGAACTCGGACATGTAGTTCCAGATTTCGATCCCTGTGTACCCCGTGACGTCCCAATCGACCCAGGGGATGGGGGCCAGGTCGGGGCTGATAGGGCTGCCGTATTCGTAGGGATGGGCCAGGTAACAGAAACCACCTCGCTGGTTCACTCCATCAATCAGCCCTTGCGGGTCCGAGGCCAGCGGGGCCAACTCGGCCTCGGCGTTGAAGGCCAGGAGGTGATTAGCCTGGGGCCGGCGGCGCACATCGTGGATCTCCTCGCCTACGAGGAGCAGCACCTTGCCGTGGTAGCCCTCGCAGCCGTTCACCCACACGTTGTGGTCGGTGACGATGATAAAATCGAGCCCGGCCTCGGCCGCTGCCTGCGCGATTTCGGCGTGAAGGGCCTCCCCATCGGAGTAGGAGGTGTGTATGTGAGGATTGCCTACATATTCGTGAATGTTCATTGGAACCATCCTGCTGGGTAGCTATACTTGCTCGCCGCGGATGCGGACTTGCGTTTCCTCTACAATCCACAGCCGCCCTTCGACTTGTTCCTGCCCCAGTATTGGGACAATGCGTCGAAATACCTGGATAAGGTGTTTCTTGTCCTGTCGTTTCACTCGTAACACAATGAACCCTGGATACCGGTGTGGCGGATAGGCACGAATGTCTGCGAAATCCAGATCCAATGTGACCAGTACTCTTCTTTCATGCACGCATACGTCCACGATGGTCGGATCTGGTTTGCCCTGCAATCCTTGGGACACCACAGTCAGGGCATCATAACTGGCCTGGATGAGGAGTTCCGCAAGCTCGACTGGCAGGTTTTCATCAATCTTGAACTGCATCATCCAACCCCGGACATTACAGGAACCAGCCGTTCTCTTGTCAGTTCGGCGGCATACGCGATGGCAGCCTGAATGTCGAGTGGGGTCAGAGAAGGATAGCTTTTTAGGATTTCTCCCTCACTGACTCCGGTTGCCAGGTTATCCAAAATGATGGAGACCATGATGCGTGTGCCCTTGATGCATGCTCTCCCATGGCAAACTGAATGGTCTACAGAGATTCGGTCTAGCAAACTCATCGTTTCACCTCGCTTTTCTGTGGGTTGATTGTCGGTTCTCTATGTGGCTTGCCTTTGGCCCTGCCGACGCAGTGTTTGACACGGTGTTTGGCGTAGGCTCAGAGTCTTTCCAGTCTGTTCCGTCCAATTTCTCCAGCAGCTCCTCCAGTTCATTGTATTCCTCGAAGACGGCGTCGGCCAGCGGCCGGCCGTCCTGACGATGGGTCATCCCCAGGAACAGAACCGCCCTCATTCCGGCGGCCCGGGCCCCGGCCAGATCGGTCTCCGGCAGGTCGCCGACGTGAGCAGCATGCTCGGGCTGGACTTCCAGGGTGGCCAGAGTGCGCAGGAACTGTTCCGGGAGGTGCTTCGTCGCCCCAGTTTCGTCGGAGAAGGTCAGGGTGTGGAAGTAGGGCAGCAGGCCGTCGCGACGGAGGATTTTGCGCAGCACCCGTCCTGGCGTCAGCCCGGTGTCGGAGATGAGCCCCAGCCGGTAGCGCCGGGACAGGCGGGGCAGGACCTCGGCCACGCCTGGTACAGGCCGGGGCGTATCGCCGTGCAGGTAGATTTCCTCAATAGGCCGGCGCAGGCTATCCAGCGCATCCTCGGGCCGGTCTACTTCGAGAACGGCCAATATCTCGCGCAGCCAGCGCTCGGTGGTGATGGAGTGGTGCTCCTCCCGCCAAACGCGCTCCCACGTGGACCAGGCGTGGCTGTAGGCCGCTTCGAGGGCTGCCCGGGGCCGTGGTTGGGAGTGGCGGGTCAGGGCCTCCTCCAGCAGGTGTAACCGTTCATCCCGGGCGTATGTGTTCTGGTATAGGGTTCCCCAGAAGTCGAATGTCACGGCGTGTAGCATTGTCGTTTAGTAAGCCTTACTGCGATGGAGGATAAGGATGACAGTTTTGTGAGGATTGCACCGTAGCTGGCCAAAGCAGCGGTTCAGCCGTCTGGTCAGCGGATCATCGGCAGCCTGATAGGACTTTTGCGCGTCACGGGTCAGCCAGACCTCATACATCGCGGCGTGCATTCTCGAAGCGCACCGCGTCGCCGCTGTCAGCCTGCTTGACGGCATGCTGGAAGGCCGCTTCGAAGCCGGGGATGTTCAGCAGTTCAGTGGTCGCCTCGTTCTCCTCACGTTCTTGGAGGTAGGCCAGGAAGTCGTTGGCCACTCGCAGCCGTTCAGTCGATAGGCTGCGCAGATGATGCTCGGCTTCGGTCAGTATTGTGTTCATGTTTACCACTCCCATCATGTCTTCCATCACAATCACCTCCGCCCTGATCTTGCCATTGCCCTCCCACCAGTTGTCGGTGCTTGTGTCGCATGCTACGTCGGCGGTCTTGTTCAGCCGGTTCTGGCATGTCCTCATAGGCGGCGTTGATCTCTTGGAGGAGCCTCTGGTTCTGATGGCGTTCGATGAATTCCTCCATGGCCAGCACGAACAGCCGGCTGCGCGAGATCTGCATTTCGCCGGCCAGGGCATCGACCTGGTCAAAGAGAGGCTGTTGAAGGGATATCGCTGTCTTTACGGCGGCCATATTGGTCATACCGTCCTTTCGGTCAAGAGTATAACCCGATCACATGCATCTGTCAATATCAGGTGGGGTTTCGGCAGTCGAATGTCACGGCGTGTAGCACGGTCTTCTCTCAGCAAAGACGCATGGACTCTATGTTGCCTGCCTCCGGTCCCAGCAACGATGTTGGGCAATTCCAAACAGGTTCAGCACAGTTAGAACGATCGCAGCGACAACCGTTGAATATAGGTCAATACTTTCTCCTCGTAGTATCTCTAAAAGGAAACGGCACGAGCACCACTTTACCCTTTGTCATCAAACGGCCTCCCGTCCGCCAGGGTGTAAATATCCTCTTCAGGCTCCCTCAGGAAATCAAAAGCCGGACTGGTTGCCGCCGCGCGCAGCCACTCCGACTCACTGATCTCCTCGTACTCCTCCTCTGGAAATAGCACAATGATTCGTACCCGACTTGGGCCGACAACTGGCAGCGGAGTATCCAGCCGTAGTTGTCTCTCTTCGTCAATCATACCCGTTGTTTCAATTGCACGCATAGGCATACTCATTGTTACATCATCCTTTTTCTCACCTGGAATTCTGATTCCTCGATAACGCCTGGACCTGGCGCATAACTACTCACCCCAGCAGACTAAATCAGGTGCAGGGCACTCTCTTGATTGAAGGGTTACAATTTGACATCATAGGTGAATTGTGGTATTATTCTATCAGAAGATCGGGTGGTCAGGTGCCTCCACGGTAGCCACTCCGGGGATGTGAGCCTGACTGTGAGCACCCTAATACAGGTGCCCACCCGATTTTTTGTCTTTCAGCAGTACCGCAACAGTTCCTCTATGGTTACCCGCCTGTCGGGCTTACGCCGTGCCTTGTGGGTTTCCCAGGCCAGCACGTGTGCGCCAGACTGCTTTCCTACCTGGCGGAAGGCAATGGCCTCTTTCGGGAAGTCAGGAACCCACTTGAGGATGAAGCGAAGCAACAACCCCTTGATTTCTCCCTCTTTGCCCTCGTACTCCGTGTCAATGGTTACACTGCTGACGTGTTCCATCCGATCCTCCAGAAGCAATAAAAGCCCAGAGGCAAACATACGCAATACGATCATGCCGGGCTTCACGCCCCTGGCCCGTAACTCCCGCTGACAGGCTCGCTTGACCTTGGCAGGAATAAGAATTGTCCTTTCTATGCCGTCGGAGAAGGCCAGGACAGTATCTCCCTGCGTCTGCTCCATCTTGATGCTCTGATCGACTTCGACGTAGTGTTGCACCCGTGCTTATCCTCGTCACACTTCTGCCTCTATGGCTGTTGTAAGTGCCTCACACAGTTACCCTGGCGCTATCTTACCCTACCGAAGGGCCATTGTCAAGCGGTGGAGATGGGGTATAATCAGGTGGGGGGTGCTGGAGGAGGGAGATGGAAAACCAGGAAGTGGCCAAGATCTTCGCAGCGATGGCCGACATCCTGGCCGTCCAGGGGGAGAACACTCACCGCATCATGGCCTACCGCCGTGCGGCGGAGAACGTCGCTGCGCTGGACCGGCCGCTGAAGGAGGTCTGGCGGGCTGGGGAAGTGGAGACGATTCCTGGTATCGGTAAGACCCTGGCGGCCAAGATCGATGAACTGATGCGCACCGGCCGGCTGGGGGCCTACGAGAGACTCCAGGCCCAGGTGCCCGCCGGTGTGATCGAGATGCTCCAGGTCCCTGACGTCGGTCCCAAGCGGGCGGCGCTGTTCTGGAAGGAACTGGGCATCAGCAGCGTCGGGGCGCTGGAGAAGGCAGCGCGGGAGGGCCGCCTGCGCGACCTGGCCGGTATGGGGGCCAGGAGCGAGGAGAGAGTACTGGACGGGATCGAGGTGCTGAGGGCGACGGTAGGCGAGGCTGGACGTGGCCTGCCGGCGTGATCAACACCTGGAGGGTGAGGAGGTTGTTGGGATGAGCCGTCCGATGGTGCGTATAGGGATAGCGGTGGGGATAACGCTGCTGGCGCTGGGAGCACTGGGGATGGGTCCCCTATCCCCCATCCCCCCGGGGGATAGGAGGGTGGGGTCGGTCGGCCTGGCCTGTTTCTGGAGCGAGCAGGGGTTGGTCTGCGTCGAGCGGGCCATCAGGTTGGGGGCCACCGGGCTGGATCCGGAGATGGCGCTGGAGGCGCTCCTGGCAGGGCCCACCGCCGAGGAGCGGGCGCGTGGCTTGCGCTCGGCGATCCCTGAGGGGACAGCGCTGGAGGGCGTAGAGGTAGGTTCCCTCCCTGGCATCGGCGAGTGGCCGGGGGAGGGGGGACGGGCGTTCACTGTGCGACTGGTGCTGCCAGATGAACCGCTGGTCGGGCTGGACGGGATGGCTGTCGAGGAGATGGTCGAACAGATAGCGGCGACACTGGAGCCGCTGGGCTGGCGTGACCTGCGCGTGGAGGCACTCGACCCGGCGACGCACGAGTTTCGCTCCCTGGCCGACTTTCTCCCGCCTCTGCCCGCGCCGCGTAAGGAGACGTTGCCTCCCCCTCTTTCCCCCCCATTGGGGGGGATGAAGGGGGGGAAACCGCAGGGCGCGCTTAGTGGCAAGACGGTCTACGTCAGCGCGGGACATGGCTGGCAGTGGAACGGCTATGCCTGGCGTGCCCAGCGCCCTCCCTATCCTAACCCGCCCTACGTCGGTCCCATCATCGAGGATCACAATAACGCCGAGGCGGTGAACCAGTATCTGTTGGCGTACTTGTGGAACGCCGGAGCGCGGGTCATCCCGGCGCGAGAGCGGGACATGAACGGAACCGGGGTGGTGGTGGACAACGACGACCCCGGCCCGGGCACCGGATACGTCGAGACTGGCAACTGGACGACGGCTACCCCAGCAGGGACAGGCTACGCAGGCACCGACTACCGCCGGGCCGAGACGGCGGACGGTACTCCGACCGCCACTGCTGTCTGGACTGCCGTCCTTCCTGCCGATGGTCGCTACGCCGTGTACGTCTGGTACCGGCAGGGAGGCACACATACCCCCGATGCCCATTACGTCGTTCACCACGCTGGAGGGTCAACCGAGGTCATCGTCGGTCAGCACGTGCACGGAGACACCTGGCACTACGTTGGTACCTACGGCTTCCGGGGTGGAGAGGAGGCCCGGGTCGTTCTGACCAACCAGTCTACGGTGGCCGGCCGCGTGGTCGTTGCAGACGCAGTCCGCTTCGGCGGGGGCACCTTCGACGACCTGACTGGGATTGGGACGACGGCTCCGCACCCGCCCGACAAGCCGTGGTGGGAGGTGGCTGCTTATTATTACACGCAGTGGATGGGGCTGGACCCCGACGATTGGCCCTATTTCAACGACGTCGTCGCCCGCCCGATGTACGCCCGCTGGGAGCACGCTGGCACCGGGGAGGATGCTATCTATGTCTCCTGGCACACCAACGGTTACAGCGGCTACCAGTGGGATTTCAGTGGCACGGTGAGTTATATCCACAGCGGCGAGGGCGAGGATGTCACCCCAGGCAGCGCCGGCCTGCGCCACGCTGTTCATGCCGAGTTGGTCCACGACATCAGGGCTGGGTGGGACTCCGGCTGGAGAGACCTGGGCGAGCGTAGCAGGAATCTGGGCGAACTACGGGAGTTGTGGGACGATGATGCGGCGGTGCGCATGCCCGGTGCGCTGATCGAGTTGGCCTACCACGATCACCCGGACGACACCGACGCGCTCAAGGAACCGCGCTTCAATATGTTGGCTGCCCGCGCCGTCTACCAGGGCATCGTCAAGTACTTCGAGCAGCGGGACGGCGTGGGCCTGGCGCTCCTCCCGGAACCGCCGACCCACCTGGCGGTCCAGAATGTGGGCGCTGGGCAGGTGCGGGTCTCTTGGCATTCCTCCCCCACCGACGCCACCGGCCTGGTCGGCGACGCGGCCACTGGCTACCGGGTGTACACCAGCACCGACGGCCTGGGCTGGTCAAACGGGGTGGTGGTGGCGACGACTGTTTATACCCTCACCGGTCTCTCACCGGAGCAACTCCTCTTCGTCCGCGTCACCGCCACCAACGGCGGTGGCGAGTCCTTTCCCACCGAGACGCTGGGAGTCCGCGCAGGGGACGAGACTGGAGTGCTGTTGGTCAATGGCTTCGACCGGTTGAGCAGCGCGATGTTGGTGCCCGATTACGACCCGGTGGAGGGGTACAACCTGCGCATGTTCCTGGACCGGATGAACGGGTATGACTACGTGGTTCAACACGGGGAGGTCATCTCCTACCCCTTCGACAGTGCCAGTAACGAGGTGGTTCGGGACGGGGCAATAGATCTGAGCGACTACGCACTGGTGGATTGGATCCTGGGGGAGGAGTCAGTCGCCAACGAGACGCTGGACGATACGGAGCGAGCATTCCTGACGGACTTCCTGAGGGGTGGCGGGGCGCTGTTTTTGAGCGGCACGGAGGTGGGCTGGCACCTGGACGACCAGGAGGGCGACTCCGATTTCTACAACTCTTGTCTTCGGGCTGACTATGCCGGGGATGATGCGGAGACCTACGAGGTCGCCCCGGCCCCTGGCTCTATTCTCGAGGGACTGGCCCCCTTCCGCTTCGACGCGCCGGGGATGTACGACGCCGATCGCCCGGACCAGATGACGCCTATCGGTGGCTCCGTGGCGGCGTTGATCTACGGTGGTGGCCTTATGGGGACGGCAGCGGTCCAGTACGCGGACACCGCTGGCGGCTGCGAGCGGCTGGTGTATTTCGGCTTTCCCTTCGAGACTGTCTGGCCGGACCAGCGACCGGCGGTGATGGGCCGGGTGTTGGATTTCCTGGACTTGTGCCTGGCTACGCCCGCGAATACGAAGATCACCACCCCGGCCGATGGCAGCGCTGACAGCAGCGTGCCGCCTTTCGGGGGGATAGCCGGGGCGTCCGATGTGGCAGTCCAGCGGGTGGAGGTGCAGGTCGAGCGCGGTAGCGATGGGCGCTACTGGACGGGGAGCGATTGGGCGCTGGGGTCGGTCTGGGTGCCGGGGACGACCTGGGTGACGGCGACGGGGACCGTTTCGTGGTCCTACCCGCTCCCGTCGTTGAGCGACAGCGGCTATTACCTGCGTGCCCGTGCGCGGACGACGGATGGAGGAGTTGACCCGTCGCCTGATGAGGTTTTTTTCACTTATGACACGACCCCGCCTGCCAACGCCGTCCTCATCGCCCCGGCGGACGGGAGCACTGTCTCCCTCGTGACGGACGTGGTTCTGACGTGGGAGTCGGTCGGGTCGGACGGCGGGTCTTCCCTGGCCTACGTGGTGGAACTGGACGGGCAGCCCTACACGACCACCCAGTCCACGTATGTGGTCTCTCACATCTCCGGTGGGCCGCATGCCTGGGGGGTGCAGGTCTTCGACGCCGCTGGAAATCGCTCGGAGTGGGCCACGGGCACCTTCTACGTCCGTCGGTATGATCTGTGGTTGTCGCTAGTGATGCGCAATGCTGAGGGCGGTGGGAGCACGTGTGCTGGTGTTTTGGTCAACGGTGGCTTTGAGTCAGGTGAGGGTTGGGTGATCAACCGGCTGGCGGCCTACGAGACCAGTCGGGTTCACTCCGGCGCGCGGGGCGTGCGGGTGGGCATCCCGCCGGGGGAACCAGGGGACGGTGCCTACTCCTCGGTGGCCCAGACGGTACCGCTGCCAGCGGGGAGCGGGGCCACACTGCGGTTGTGGGTCTATCCCATCGGCGAGGGGGATGACCCTGGAGACTGGCATTACGTGGGTTTGTCCGATTCGTCGGGTAACTATCATTTCTTGGATGCCTGGCAGTCCGACGCGCGGGCCTGGGAGCAGCGGGAGTATGACCTGGGCGCGTATGTAGGCCAGACGGTGACTGTCTACATCGGTACGCGGAACGACGGAGACGATGATACAGCGGCGCTGTACGTGGACGACGTGGCGCTGGAGGTCTGCCCGTGAGAGCGGTCTGGCTTCACCCCTGGGCATCGGTTCGTATCTGCGCTGGGAGATGATGGAACCTCTGTAGGGACTGGATCACCCCGCCCTACCGGTCGGGTGAAAGGAGGCCGAGATGCGCGGCGACAACTGGACGGAAGAAACGGTCCCCAGCCACCGCGTGGAACCGGACGGCGAGGCAAGGGATTACGTCCGGCCGGATCTAGACCGGCGGCGGTCGGGAGACCTTGCCGAACGAAAGGCTTGCGTCTGGGTACTGGGTCTTGTCGTGGTGCTGCTGGCGCTGATGGTGTGCGGCCTGTGGACGCTGTACCTGTTGCATGGGCAGTTAGCCATCGGCGGCCCTACTCCCACCCTCATCATCTGGACGCCCACGCCGGTGACCACGCCCGCTACTGGCCCGACCCCTCCGCCCGTCGAGACGGATGAGCCCACCCCGACTATCTCGCCCGACATCGCCATCGGGCGCTATGTGCGGGTGGCAGGCACCGGTGGGTATGGCCTCAATCTCCGCTCAGGACCGGGCGAGAACTACACCCGCATGGGCGTTGTGCTCGAGGGAGAGGTTTTCATCGTCGTTGATGGGCCGACAGTGTCCGGCGGCTCTGAATGGTGGAACATCCGCGATCTGGAGAACGAGGAACGGGAGTGGTGGGCGGTAGGGAACTTTCTGGAGCCGGTGGAGCATCCATAGCGGAATGAACAATGAGCAAATGAACAATGACAAATGGCAGATGAACAAGTCTCGGGAGTGGTGGAAATGGATCAAGGTGAGGTCGTGGAGCACATTGCGCGACTGCGGCGCGAGATCAACTATCATAACTATCGCTATTACGTGCTGAATGTGCCCCTCGTCAGCGACGCCGAGTATGACGCGCTGATGGACGATCTGCGCACGCTGGAGGCGGAGTACCCGGCACTGATCACTCCTGACTCGCCGACTCAGCGGGTAGGAGCGCAGCCCGCCGAGGGGTTCGTCAAGGTGGAGCATCCCGCCCCCATCCTTAGCCTGGACAAGGCCACCAGCGGTGAGGAGGTCCGTGCCTGGTGGGAGCGGGTGAGCAAGTTCATCCCGCCCGACGCACACGAGCCCGTCTGGGTGGTCGAGCCCAAACTGGATGGGCTGACGGTCGTGCTGCACTACGAGGATGGTCTCTTCGTGCTGGGGGCGACGAGAGGAGACGGGTACGTCGGCGAGGACGTGACGTCCAATCTGCGCACTGTGCGCACCTTGCCGCTGCGCATCCCCGTTGCCGGGGTGGGAGAGGAGGCGCCGCCCCACCGTCTGGTCGTGCGCGGCGAGGCGATAATGCTGATCGAGGAGTTCGAGGCGCTGAACCGCCGGCAGGCTGAGGTGGGGGAGAAACTCTTCGCCAACCCACGCAACGCGGCGGCGGGCAGTTTGCGTCAACTCGACCCGCGCGTCACTTCCTCCCGTCCCGTTACCTTGCTCTGCTACGGTATCGTCGAAGCAGATGGCTCAGTGCAGTCCACCCAGTGGGAGAGACTGGCTTACCTGCGTGAGTTGGGCTTTCCTGTCTCGGAGCACATCGCCCGCTTCGAGTCGTTGGACGAGGTGATTGCCTACTGCGAGGGTTGGATCGGAAAGCGGAACACGGTGCCCTACGAAGTGGATGGCCTGGTGATCAAGGTGGACAACCTGGCGACGCAGGCGGAGATGGGAATGGTGGGGCGAGCGCCACGGGGCGCGGTCGCCTTCAAATTTCCCGGCCGGGAGGCGATGACCGAGGTGTTGGGCATCGGCGTTAACGTGGGGCGCACTGGTGCACTGACCCCTTACGCCGTGCTGGAGCCAATGCAACTGGGCGGTGTCACCATTCGCAAGGCCACTCTGCACAATTTCGAGGACTTGCAGCGTAAGGACATCCGTATCGGCGATCGGGTTATCGTCAAGCGTGCTGGCGACGTGATTCCCTACGTCGTCGGGCCGGTGGTCGCGGCGCGCACGGGGAGGGAGAAAGTCTACGACCTGCCGAAGGTTTGTCCCTCTTGTGGCGAGCCGGTGGTCTCGCCGGAGGACGAGGTGGCGGTCTATTGCATCAACGTCGCCTGCCCGGAGCAGCGTGTGCGGCGCGCGGGGTACTTCGCCGCCGTGATGGACGTCGAGGGGCTGGGTGAGCGGACGGCGCAACTTCTGGTGGAGCGCAACCTGGTGCAGGATGCCGCCGATTTGTACTATCTCGAGCGGGAGGACCTGCTGCAGTTGGAAGGTTTTGCCGAAAAGAGCACGGACAACCTGCTGAGGGCCATTGAGGCCAGCAAGGATCGGCCGCTGGCGCAGGTCATCGCCGCGTTGGGCATCCAGGGTGTGGGCGGCACCGTGGCCCAGTTGCTGGCGCAATGTTATCGCTCGCTGGACGAACCGGCGGATGCCGACCGCGAGGAACTGGAAGGTATCGAGGGGTTGGGGCCGCACACAGCCGGAGCCATTGTGGAGTGGTTCGCCCGTCCCCGCAACCAGGAATTTGTTGAGAAGTTGCGCCGGGCAGGGGTGAGACTGGAGCAGGAGACCCCTGCTACGCCTGCGGAAGGTCCACTGGCGGGCCTGACCTTCGTCATCACCGGGACGTTGCCAACGATGAGCCGGGAGGAGGCGACCCGGCTCATTGAGCGGCATGGTGGGCGGGTGACCGGCAGCGTCAGCCGCAAGACAGGCTACCTGGTGGTGGGTGAGTCGCCCGGCGGCACAAAGCACCGCAAAGCGCAGCAATTGGAGGTGCCGATGATTGATGAGGCGCGGCTGTTGGAAATGGTCGGCCCAAGAGATGAGGGAGGGCAACTGAGGTTTCCGCTGAGTGTTTGATGGAGGTGGTGAGAAGGATTGACCTGTATTGGACGCTGAGTGAGTTCCCACCTGGAGGGTGAATCATGGAAAAACGACACAAAATCTCGTTGGTTGAAGGTGACAGGGTTGATCAGATGGCCTTTGAGCGGATCGTCGAGCGCATGGCCGAATTGACCAGGGTCAATGAGCAACTCTTAGCCGAGATCGCTGAGCGCAAGCGGGCAGAGGAGGTAATGAAGAGATACTCCGAGCGGCTGGAAGAGATGGTAGAAGAGCGCACCAAGGAACTGCGAGAAGCCCAGGAGCAAATGATCCGCAAGGAGCGCCTGGCCGTTTTGGGGCAACTGTCCGGCAGTATGGTACACGAACTGCGCAACCCGCTGGGGGCAATCAGTAATGCCGTCTACTTCCTGAATATGGTGCTGGAAGAGTTGGATCCGGCGGTGAAAGGGACGTTGGAGATTCTGCAGAAGGAAGTGAAGACATCCGAGAGAATTATCAGCGACCTTCTTGACTTCGCCCGTGCCAGGTCTCCTATTCGGCGTCAGGTTGATCTCAACGACGTTCTCCAGAAGGCGCTGTCCCGCATCGCGGTACCGGGGAATGTCGAGGTAGTGATCCAACTGGACGAATCGTTGCCGACTATCCCGGCCGAGCCCGATCAACTCGCTCAGGTCTTCGGCAACATTGTTTTCAACGGGTTCCAGGCCATGCCTGAGGGCGGCCGGTTGGTCATCGAGGCCGAAGTCCGCAGGCCGAATTGGGTTGTCGTCTCGTTCGCCGATACGGGGGTGGGCATCCCTGAGAGGAATCTGGCGAATATCTTCGAGCCGCTTTTCACCACCAGGGCGAAAGAGATTGGACTAGGGCTGACGATCGCCAAGGAGATCGTAGAACAGCACGGGGGGCGAGTGATGGTGAAGAGCGAGGAAGGTGTGGGGTCCACATTCGCCGTCTGGCTGCTGCTTGGCGACTAGATTGACAATGTCATATTGTCATATTCTCCTCGTCGCGCCGGGCGATGGCTCTCCATTCTCCATTTCTTCATTTCCTTGCGTGACGCTCTGTCTTTGGCGTACCATAAGGCGCAAATTGTGTTATAATGTGTGAAATCTTTACCTGGAGGGAATAGTCGTCATGAATCCAATCCAAAGACGCATTGAGGAGATGAACCGGCGGGTGGCCGGGCTTCGGGAGAATGGGTTGTATTTCTACTTGCAGCCCATCTCCGAACTGGACGGGGCCTGGGTCACGGTCAATGGGCGGCGCATGCTCCTGTTCGCCGGCTACAGTTACCTGGACCTGCTGGGACATCCGAAGATTGATGCTGCAGCACAGGAGGCGCTGGCCCGCTACGGGACGGGCACTCAAGGTGTCCGTATCCTGGCCGGCACGCTGCCGCTGCACGAGGAACTGGAGCAGACGATCGCCCGCTTCAAGAAGGCCGAGGCGGCCATTGTTTACTCCAGCGGCTACGTCACCAACCTGGCGACGGTGGCTGCGCTCGTGGGCCGCAACGACGTCGTCATCTGCGACAAGTTCAACCACGCCAGTATCGTGGATGGCTGCCTGCTCAGCCAGGCCAAATTTCTTCGTTTCCGCCACAACGATATGGCCGACCTGGAGCGACGGCTGCAACAGGCTGACCCTGACGCTGGCTGCCTGGTCGTCGTGGACGCTGTCTTCAGTATGGATGGCGACGTCATTAATCTGCCCGAGGTCAGCCGTCTGTGTCGCGAGTACGGCGTGCTGCTGATGGTGGACGAGGCGCACAGCGTGGGAGTGCTGGGCGAGACAGGTCATGGCATCGAGGAGCACTTTGGGCTCGAAGGAGCCATTGACCTGTACATGGGCACGCTCTCCAAGTCTATCCCCAGCGTCGGAGGGTACGTGGCGGGAAGTCAAGAGTTGATCACATATCTGAAACACGTGGCGCGGGCGTTTGTCTTCTCGGCCTCGCTGCCCCCGGCGCAGACCGCCGCCGCCACGGCATCGTTCGAGGTGATCGAGGAGGAGCCGGAGCGCGTGAGGCGACTGCAGCGTAACGTCGAACTGTTCCTGGGTGGTCTCAAGGCGCGAGGCTTCGATACGCTCAACAGCGAGACTCCCATCGTGCCCATCATCTGCGGCGAGGACGAACGGGCCTTTCAGATGACGAAGTTGTGCCAGGAGGAGGACATCTTCGTGCTGCCGGTGGTCTCTCCTGCCGTGCCGGTCGGGTTGGCGCGGTTGCGGGCCAACGTGACGGCGGCTCACTCGGAGGAGGACATTGCCTACGCGCTAGACGTCTTCGAGCGGGCGGGTAAGGCGGTGGGGGTGATTGAATGACAAATGAGCAAATGGACAAATGACAAATGGTGATGCGAGCGGGGTGGTGATCCTCAAGCGCAAACGTGCCAGGCCGGTACTGCAGCGCCACCCCTGGGTCTTCTCCGGCGCGATTGAGCGCATTGAGGGGGAGGTGGCGGCTGGTGACATCGTCGATGTGCGCGACGCGGGCCGCAACTGGCTGGCGCGAGGCTACCTCAACCAGCGCTCCCAGATCGCAGTGCGGTTGCTGACCTGGGAGCGGGATGAGGTTGTTGATCGGGAGTTCTGGCGGCGGCGGCTGGAGCGGGCAGTCGCCGCCCGTCAGGCTCTCGCCGATGACCCGACCACCACGGCCTATCGGCTCGTGCACGCCGAATCGGATTACCTGCCGGGGCTGATCGTAGACCGGTATGGGGAGTGGCTGGTGATCCAATTTCTGACCCTGGGAGTCGAACGGTGGAGGGATGAGTTAGTTGGTTTGTTGGTTGGTTCGGTGGATGGTGTGCGCGGCGTGTACGAACGCTCCGACGTGGATGTGAGGGTGAAGGAGGGGCTGGGGCAGCGCACAGGGCGGCTATGGGGGGAAGAGTCACCAGAGTTGGTGGAGGTCCTGGAGAACGGTCATCGTTTCCTGGTGGATGTCCAGCGAGGCCACAAGACCGGCTTCTACCTGGATCAGCGGGAGAACCGGGCGCGGCTGTCGGCTTTCTGCGATGGGGCGGAGGTGCTTGACGCCTTTGCCTATGCCGGGGGTTTCGGCGTCTGTGCGGCAGCGGGCGGGGCGGCGCAGGTCACGTTAGTCGAAAGTTCGGCTCCGGCGCTGAACCTGGCGCGGCGCAATTTTGCCCTCAACGGCTTTGAGCATCGCGGCGTGGAATACGTGGAAGGCGACGTCTTCAGTGTCTTGCGCGGCTACCGTGCCCAAAGTCGCCGCTTTGACGTCGTTGTGCTTGATCCGCCCAGGTTCGCCCGCGGCGGGCGGGAGGTGGAGCAGGCAGCGCGGGCCTATAAAGATGTCAACCTGCTGGCTTTCCAGTTGCTCCGGCCGGGCGGGACACTGTTCACCTGTTCCTGCTCTGGCGCTGTCTCCGCCGACTTGTTCCAGAAGATCATCTTCGGCGCGGCGGTGGACGCGGAGCGGGAGGCGCAGATCATTGGACACCTGGCGCAAGGGGCCGATCACCCGGTTGCACTGGCCTTCCCGGAGGGGGCGTACCTGAAGGGGCTGGTCTGTCGAGTGTGGTAGCGATTGTGGATTGCGGATTGCGGATTGGTTCGGTATCATACTCCGCAGTCTCCTCGAACAACTGCCGCCACTTGCGGTAGGTGCATTACGGTACTTATCGCTCACTGCTCTCCAGTTCGGCAAGGGCTGCTTGCATTTGCGTTGTCTGCGGGGTATAATGAGCGGGTGATTTGTGAAGGAGTTAGAACGGTTGATGTTGCGTGGGCTATTCACCAAAGTAGTTGGCGACTCTAATCAGCGCGAGATCGCTCGGCTGCAGAAAGTGGTCGAGGGTGTCAACGCGCTTGAGCAATCGTTTGAGGCGCTGGATGATGCTCAACTGCGGGCCAAGACGGATGAGTTTCGCCAGCGTCTGGCGCACGGTGAGACGCTCGACAACATTCTGGTTGAGGCCTTCGCGGCTGTGCGCGAGGCGGCCAAGCGCACCATTGGTCTGCGCCACTACGACGTGCAACTGATCGGTGGCATCATGCTCCACCGGGGGAAGATCACGGAGATGAAGACCGGCGAGGGGAAGACTCTCGTTGCCACGTTGCCGCTCTATGTCAACGCGCTGGAAGGGAGGGGTGCTCATCTGATTACGCCCAACGACTACCTCTCTAAAGTGGGCGTGCAGTGGATGGGGTCGGTCTATCATGCACTGGGTCTATCGGTGGGGGTGATCCAATCGGCAGCCGCTGATCCCAACCGGGGCTCTTTCCTTTTTGACCCTGACTATCCCTCGGCTGACGACCGCTTCCTGAACCTACGGCCAGTCTCCCGGCGCGATGCCTATCTGGCTGACATTACCTACGGTACCAACAACGAGTTCGGGTTCGACTACCTGCGCGACAACATGGCGCACGATCTGAGTGCGTGCGTACAGCGGGAACTCCACTACGCCATCATTGACGAGGTGGACAATATCCTGATTGACGAGGCGCGCACGCCACTTATCATCTCCGGCCCGGCAGAGGAATCCTCGGAACTCTATCGTCGTTTCACTGACATCGTGCGCCGGTTGCGACCCAGCAGCCCCGAGAGCGTTGAGCGAGATGAGCCGGATGGCGACTACGTGCTGGAGGACAGGACCCAGATCGTCACACTGACGGAGCAAGGGATCGAGCGCGTCGAGCAGATGCTCCCGGAGGTCGAAACGGAGGAGAGCATCTACGATCCCAAGCGCGCCCACATGCTGCCTTACCTCGATAACGCACTGCGGGCACACGTCGTCTACAAGCGGGACAAGCACTACATCGTCAAGGACGGCGAGGCTATCATCGTGGACGAGTTCACCGGGCGGTTGATGTATGGGCGACGCTTTTCTGAGGGGCTGCATCAGGCGATCGAGGCTAAAGAAGGTGTGGCGGTACGGCGCGAGAGCCTGACCTACGCCACCATCACCTTCCAGAACTATTTCCGCATGTATGAAGAACTGGCCGGTATGACTGGCACAGCCAAGACGGAGGAGGAGGAGTTCCAGGCGATCTACGACCTGGACGTGGTGGTGCTCCCCACCAACGTCGAGTCCCGCGCCACCTATGGCGATCTGGTCACTTGCGAGCGGTCGGTGGATGAGATCGAGGAAGTTGCTTTCGCTGGGGTGCTAAACGGACGCGCTGACGACCTTCGCGCTCTCAGTCGAGCCGTGATGGTGACTACGTACGAGCCATCCGATGAGAATGGACGACGCTACTTCAAGCGACTTGACCTGCCGGACGTGATATACGGAACCGAGCGGGCCAAGTTCCGGGCCGTAGTGGACGAGATCGAGGCATTGCAAAAGGTAGGCCGGCCGGTGCTGGTAGGCACTATCGCTATTGAGACCTCAGAGCGGCTTTCGCGAATGCTCAAGCGGCGGGGCGTTCCCCACCAGGTGCTCAACGCCAAGTACCATGAGAAGGAAGCGGTGATCATCGTCCAGGCCGGTCGCCCTGGCGCGGTGACGATCGCCACCAACATGGCCGGTCGAGGCGTAGACATCAAACTGGGCGGTGACCAGGAGGGCGTGGCTCGTGAACGGCTGCGCAAGGAAGGCTGCGATCTGACCGAGATCAGCCAGGCGCACTGGAACCAGGCACTGGAGTTGCTGCGTCGGGGGCAGGACGTGACAGAAGTCTACCCTGAGCGGTGGGCGGAGGTGCTGACTGAGGTGGTGGGCGGTTGTGCTGCAGACCATGAGCGTGTGGTGGCTATGGGCGGTCTGCATATTCTGGGCACGGAGCGGCACGAGGCGCGACGCATTGATAATCAGTTGCGGGGCCGGGCCGGCCGCCAGGGTGACCCTGGCTCTTCCCGTTTTTACATCTCGCTAGGGGATGAGTTGATGCACCGCTTCGGTGGCGAACGGGTGCGGGGACTGATGGAGCGACTTGGCGTGGAGGAGAACGTGCCCATCCAGCATGCCTGGCTCGACAAGTCTATCGAGTCGGCGCAGATGCGGGTGGAGGGGTACAACTTCGACATCCGCAAGCACGTGCTGGAGTACGATGACGTGGTCAACAAGCAGCGTGAGGTGATCTATGCCCAGCGGCGGCAGGTGCTCAGCGCATCAGACCTGCGGGAGCAGGTGCTGCGCATGGTGCGGGAGGAGATTGGACGTGTGGTCGCCGCCCACACACCTGGTCCCGACCCGGATGATTGGGACTTGCGTGGGCTCTACAGCGAATTGCGAAACTTCTTCCCGCTGCCAGGTGATTTGAACTATCGCCAGTGGGGGAAACTTTCTCCCACCAAGATCGAAGCGCAGTTATTTGAGATGACGGAGCATGCCTACGATGAGGTCAATCGTGCCGTTGGACACCAGGTGTACCGGCAGGCAGCGCGGGAGGACGTGACGCTGCGGGCGCTGGCGCAGAGTGCCGACCCGGCACAGCGATTGGTCTATCAGCGGGCGGCAGAGCGGCTGGGAAGGGAACTTGACGAGGATCTGGCGGCCCTACCCATACGCCGGCTTCCGGACGAGTTAAAAGCGCAGGTCGAGGTGGCATTTGTGGACGCTTACCGCCTATTCCGTGACCGGCAATTGATGCTGCGGGCGGTGGATGGTCTGTGGGTGCGACATCTCACCGATCTGTCGGCTCTGCGCGAGGGCATTGGACTGCGGGCCTACGGTCAACAGAACCCACTCGTGGCTTATCGCAAGGAAGCGCACGAGATGTACGAAGCATTGCTGGTCCGTGTTCAGGAGACGGTGGCGCGATCCGTCTATCTGGTGCCGCGGACTCTGGTCGCTCAGCCGAGGCGTCGGCGGTTGCAGGCGACGCGCCCCCGCGTGCCGGTGAGGGGGGGGCAGCTGGCACAGCCGGCTGGAGTTAAGTCGGGTCAGAAGTTGGGGCGCAATGACCCTTGCTGGTGTGGCAGTGGCAAGAAGTACAAGAACTGCCACATGCGACAGGATATGGAGGCACAACGGGGCCAAGTAGCCGCTCCCCGGCCGCCCGAGGCGGCCGGGCGGGAGCAGCGGCGGAGACGTTAAGAGTTACAGGAGGGTGCTAATGGAGGAAAGGGAACTTGACCTGGCGGGTCGCCTTATGGCAGACATGGACCCCCGATTGCTCCAATTCTTGCAGACGAAGATCAATTCCTTCGTCAAGTGGGACCTGATCCGCTTCTTTCACGATAACCCACACACGACGGACACGGCTGACAACATTGCCCGTTACGCCGGTCGCAGTGTCGAGACGATCTGTACCGAACTGGCCGACCTGGCGCGGGAGGGGGTGCTGGAGGAAAACCGACTGGGTGACATGACTGTCTACTCGTTGGCCTCGAACCGCCAGATCAGGGAGTTGCTGGAGCAGTTCGTGAAGGCGTCCGACGACCGACAATTCCGAGTCAAGGCGATCTACCACATCATCCGGGGGACGCGGCGATGAATGGTAACGTGGGCACGAGGTGTCAGAGGAGGGACATATGGAACGGGTGAAGACAGGCATCCCGGGTCTGGATGAGATGCTAGGTGGAGGTTTCCTGCATCAGACTGCCAATCTGGTTGAAGGCGCGCCGGGCACGGGCAAGACGACACTGGGGATGCAGTTCATTTACCATGGCATAGTGGCCTGCGGAGAGCCCGGCCTGATATTGACCTTTGAGGAATTCCCGCAGCAATATTACCGTGATGCAGCCAGTTTCGGGTGGGACTTCCGACGGATGGAGCGGGAGGGGAAGTTGCGTGTGGTGATGACCAGCCCGGAGGTCAGTAGGGCTGATCTGGAGCAGGTCGGCGGGCGAATCGAGAGACTGGTGCGGGAGATGGGTGTCAAACGGATCCTGGTTGATAGCCTTTCACACTTCGAGCGCATCAGCGAAGAGCCAGTGCTCCTGCGGGGCATCGTCTATGGATTTATCAACTCACTCAAGCGCGAGGGATTGACATCCGTGTTGACGCGAGAGAGCGTGGCGCTGCTGGGTGAGGCCGAAGGAGAGGATGATGTCCTTGCTTTTATGGTTGACTCCTATGTCCTCCTCCGTTACGTCGAGATCGAGAGCGCTGTTCGCAAGGCACTCCTGGTGCTCAAGATGCGGGGCAGCAATCACGACAAAGGCATCCGTCAGCTTGAGGTTACTTCCCGGGGTATTGAGGTTCGGGCACCGTTCGAGGGACGGGAAGGGATTATGAGTGGCAGCCCCCGGCGTATGGTCGACTCGTTCGTACAGGCCTTCGTACGGCGTTGAAGAGGAGGTTGACTCTATGGAGGCAATCAAACATATCTTGGCCGCCTACTCGTGGGTTGTCATCGGGATACTAATCGTTTTTCTATGGCGCATCGCTTACTTCTATGAGAGGACCTCGGGCCAGCGCGTGGGCTATTACTTTCTCCTCCTCCCGTTGCTGTTGCTGGCAGCCGGCGCCATTTACTACCTCGTGCGCGGCGGGGACTTCATTGGGGAGCCTGTCGGCGATGCGCTGCTGGTCCTCGGTGGTGTTTTGCTTGGGTTGTTTGGCTTCCACCTGCAGGAATTGATGACTGGAGAGCGACGATGATTGTCATCACAACAACTTTAGCGCCCTTTGGGTTGTTGGCTATCGTCTACCTGGGTTTTCTTTTTGCCAACTTCAGCCGGCGATTAGGTGCGGTGACGAAGATGGCGGACCGTCAACGCTGGTTTCTGGTGGCCAACGGTCTGATTACTCTGGCCGCGATGAGCAAAGCAGTGCGGGGCACTGCAGCTCTGGCGCCCGAATCTGCGCTGCCTGTCTTGCTAGAGCCCTGGTTTGGTATGGTGGGTTTCCATATCCCCCTGGCCATAGGGGTGACTCTCAACCTGGTGCTTGTATGCTACTACTGGGGATGGACTCTGAGAGAAAGGATCTAGCGAAACGTCGCTTGTCCCTGGACCGGTCGGCTGTCTCTCAAGACCTGGAGCAAGGGATTCGGGCCCCTGATCGAGCGTTGGCGACTCTCAACGCGGTCGCCGCGGTGGCCAGCATGGCGCTGGACGTGGACGAGGTGCTGCGGCAAGCCCTGGCACTGGTCCTGGAAGTCGTGGGTGTCGAAGGGGGGGCGATATTGGTGCTTGACGAGACCACGAACGAGTTGGTCTTCCGCGTACAGCAAGGATGGCGCGGGCGCAATTTCGTCTCCCAGGGCGTCCGAGTGCCGGCCGACCTGGGCCTCTCGGGCCTGGTGGTGGGGACCGGACAGCCGGTGGTGACAGGGGACATTAGCCACGACCCGCGGGTGGCAGTCCCGGAGTTTCGTGACGGAGGGGTGCGGGCAATGGCTCTGGCCCCTATGCGCGCGCGTGGCCGCGTGCTGGGCGTGTTGGGTGTGATGGGGTGCGCACCATACGAGTTCAGCGCTGAGGAGATCATGCTCATCTCCGCTATCGCTGATCAGATCGGTGTTGCTCTCGACAACGCTCGTCTGTCTGGCGAAGCCCGCAGCAGGATGCAGGAGCTAGCCACCTTGCAGGCGACGAGTATGCAGGTGGCAGCCACTTTTGACCTGTGGGTGGCGTTGGAGGCTATCGCCTCCTCGATATTGGATTTGACCGGCGCTGCCGTGGTAGAGGTGCACTTGTACGAGGGTGAGAATGACAAACTCTCTTTCGCGATGGCGCTGCGCAGAGATGGGGAGCGAGCGCCGGTTGGCGGCCGTCCTCCGGACAACGGGCCAATCGCCTGTGCGGCGCGTGGTGGCGAGGCATTGGTTCTGGAGGACCTTACTGCCTCGCAATTGAGCGCGGATAGGTGGCAGGCTCACGGTGTGCAGGCCTTGGTCGCTCTGCCCCTCAAGCGGGCAACCTGTACACTGGGGGTATTGGCGGTCGCTTTTTGCGTCCCTCATTCCTTCTCCCAGTACGAGATGCTGGTATTGAATGTGCTGGCCGACCAGGCGGCCATCGCCGTTGAACGCACCTACCTATTCGGTAGCGAGACGCATCGTTCTACTCAGTTGGCCTTGGTTAACCAGGTGGCCCGGCAGGCCACGGCAACGCTCAACCTGAATGAGATTCTGGACACAGCCGCCAGCGCTATTCGACGTAGTTTTGCCTACTTCAACGTCGCGCTCTTTCTGATTGACAGAGCGGCTTCAGAAACGGTGCTTCGCTCTATTGCTGGGGGACACGCGATGATCATACGGCGTGGCTATCGTCAGGCAATTGGGCAGGGCATCGTGGGGTGGGTGGCGGAGACGGGGCAAACCTTGCTAGCGAACGATGTCGCCCAGGAGCCGCGCTATCGGTCCATCTTGCCAATTGGCGGGCCGGTGGGTGCGGAACTCGCGGTCCCCATTGTGCGGCTTGATGAGGTGATCGGTGTCCTGGATGTTCAGGACCTGGAGCGGGGGGCCTTTGACCAGGAAGATGTCAGGGCCATGGAGGCGTTGGCCGATCAGTTGGCCATTGCTATTGACAACGCCCGACTGTATGAGGAGACTCAACGGCGGCTCGCGGAGGTATCGACGCTCTACCAGTTGGCCCAGCAGGTGAACACGAGCCTTGATATCCAAGAGGTGTTGGATTCTATCGTCTGGTCCCTGAAGCAGGCAATGGGTTGCCGGGGGTGTTCTATTGCGCTCATAGACCAAGTTGGCAATGTGCTGGAAATCCGCGCAGCGGCAGGTATTGAGGATAAGTGGCGGCGTGGCTTCAATCTGCGCTTGGGTGAGGGGGTAGCGGGTCGCGTGGCCCTTGATGGTACGCCGATGTATGTGCCTGACGTGTTGGAACTGGATGATTTTGTCTTCTTTGATCCGTCCGTGCGGTCGCTTTTGACAGTGCCCTTGAGTGTACAGCAGAAGGTGATTGGTACGCTGACTGTGGATAGTGAGCGACCCAGCGCTTTCAGCGCGGCTGACGAGCGGCTGATCACCATTGCAGCGACTCAGGCGGCTATAGCCATTGAGAATGCTCGGTTGTACGCCAGTCTAGAGCGGCGTGCCAGGAGCCTGGCGGATGCATACGCCGAGTTACGGGAGGCCGACCAGCTCAAGGACGAAATAGTGCAGAACGTGTCACACGAGTTGCGGACACCGTTGACATTTGTAAAGGGCTACGTGGAACTTCTCCTGACCGGCGATGTGGGGCCACTCACCGATGAACAGAGGGAATATCTCGCAATCGTGGCCGAGAAGACCGATGCCGTCACGCAACTGGTGAGCGACATCATTTTCCTGCAGCGGGCAGATCGGGTGCCCGGCAAGAAGTTGCCCGTTTCGCTGGACAAATTGGTGCGGCGAGCCCTGCGGGGGTGCGCGGCTACGGCGCAGGAGTCTGGGTTGACCCTGGTGGCGAACCTGCCCGATGATCTGCCGCAGGTGGCAGGGGACGAGCGAAGGCTGCTGCAGGTATTCGACAACTTACTGGGTAACGCGATCAAGTTCAGCCCCGATGGTGGACAGATCGTGGTGACTGTTGAGGATGCGGGGTCTATGGTGCGAGCGTCAGTTTCTGACCAGGGGATCGGCATTCCCGAGGATGAGCGGAAACTGATTTTTGAAAAGTTCTATCGGGTAGATGGTTCTGCCCGGCGAAACTTCGTTGGCTCTGGACTGGGCCTGGCGATTGCCGAACGTATCGTAGAGGGCCACGATGGGCAGATTTGGGTGGAAAGCGAGCCGGGGAGGGGCAGCACATTTTACTTCACAATCCCTAACCTGGACAAGCCAGAACCAAAAAGGTTTGACTTGCGTCCAACAGAGTAATTGGTATACTTGCTCAACCCCGAGCTTCGAGGAGTTGAGATATGGCGACTAAACTTTTATCTGACAAGTACGGCGCAGAGTTAC
>JADHWW010000067.1 GCA_016783285.1 Anaerolineae bacterium | reverse complement strand
TACGGGTAGAGACCTCGCTCAATTAACGTCTGACGCTCGACGAGTCGGACAGGCGCGTTCAACGCCAGCAGAAACACGGTGGCCCGCCCGGCCGGTGTCAGGCCGACTATACGAGCGCCTTCCAAAGAGAAATGGTCGCTCCAGGACTGAACACGGGGATTGAACAGAGTCACAATCTCACCGCTGACCAGATCGATGGACGTCAAGTCGGACCCTTTGCGGCGGTTACAGAGCAAACAGGCCAGCGCCAGGTTTTCGGATACCGTCGGGCCACCGTGTTTGCGAGCGACGAGGTGATCCACTTCGTGGGTGAAAGGTGAGACATCCTGATGGACGAGGCAGTATTCACAGCGACCACCGGCGCGCTCGGTGACAAACCTACGCAGAGCAGCGGGGATTGTGCCAGGGCTCATTTTGTACAGGGAAACGAGTTACGCAGTCGAGGCGTGCGCCCGCGCCTTGAGCAAAATCATCACGTGCTCGATTTGCTCGTACAAATCCAGTTCGGCCTGTTCGGCGCTGGTCAACAGGCTCTCACGATTCTTGTCCAGCAACTTGCGCAAGCGCGCTTGGGCTTTTTCAGAGACTTTGAAGGCTGTAATCTCTCGAGGCGGTGGACCACTGACCAGAAACTCGATCACCTCTGCGTAAGCAAGTGGAATGTTCACCGGGCGAGTCATAACCGGCGGAAAGGAAAAAGGCGGCCGGGCCTCCGCAATCTGTGACAACAGCGCAGGCAGGCGGTCGCGAATCGGCTCTAGCCGCCGGGCCACCCGGTTTGGTACCTGAAGCGTCAACTCGACTGTCATCGTTCCTCCCTTCTGTTGAAATCACCCACAGCACTACTATACATGAAGTAGCGGTTTCTGTCAACTGCGGGTTGCGAGTGGGGAATGGCGGATTGCGGATTATGGGTTGACGGGGTACAATACGACCACACTGTTCATCAATGGCCCATACAGGTTCGACAAAAACATCCCCAATAAGCCACGAGCACGTGCGCCGCAGTTTCATTCTGACTGTGCTGAACGGCGCTCTCTTTCGGTTCAGCCTGGCCCTGGTTGACCCGGCGCTGGTACTCACCTGGTTCGTCAGTGAACTCACCACGTCGGGATTCCTGGTCGGACTGGTGTCGCCTTTGGCCAGCGCGGGCTGGTTCCTGCCCCAGATGTTCGTCTCTGGCTATCTGCAACGCCGCCCGCACAAGTTGCCTTTTTACATCGTGACAGGTGCGGTGCGCCTCGTCTGCTGGGCCACGCTGACCGCTCTGACCTGGTTCGTAAGCGACCGGGGCGCGTTGCTGGTTGCTTTCTTCACCCTCTACCCGCTGGCGCAACTGGCCGCCGGACTGGCAGGCATCCCTTTCTTTGACGTGATCGCCAAGACGATCCCGGCGACGCGGCGGGGGAGTTTATTTGCCTGGCGACAACTCCTCGGCGGGTTGCTGGCCATCGCAGCGGGGTGGGTGGTGAACCAGGCGTTGAACGGGGGGTTGGATCTCCCGTTTCCGTGCGGGTATGCTCTCCTGTTGACCGTGGCCACCGGTGTGATCGCTCTGGCGCTGACCGCGTTTGCGCTGATCCCAGAGCCGGAGGGGGAGATGGTGGAGGAGCGCGTCCGGCTGGGGGAGCAAGTGCGGCGGGGCTGGAGCCTGGTCAACCGGGATGTCTCGTTCCGCCGTTATCTCGTCGCCCGTGCGGCGCTGATGTTCGGGGAGATTGCGCTTCCCTTTTACGTTATTTTCGCCAAAGAGGTGTTGGGCGCGGGCGTGGAGATGATCGGCGTCTACCTGATCACAACGCAGGCGACGGCGCTGACGACCAACCTGCTGTGGGGCCGGTTGAGCGACCGTCACGGCAACCGGCTGGTACTACGCCTGATCGCGGCGGGCAAGGCGGGTGTGATGGTACTCGTGTTGGGGCTGAGTGTGCTCGTTCCCGGCACCGGGCTGGACGGACTGTGGCTGCCGTATCTCATACTACCGGTTTTCGCGCTCGAGGGTGCGCTCCGGCCGGCGGGCATAATCAGTGGCAGCAATCTGCTGCTAGAGATCGCCCCACCGGTCGAGCGCCCGGTCTACCTGGGCTTTGCCAACACAGTGCTGGGCCTCACGCTCCTGGCGACGGGCGTGGGAGGATTGGTGGTGGACCGGTTTGGGTTCGAGGGGCTGTTCGCGCTGGCGCTGGCCTGCGAGGGGCTGGCGTTTGTATTCAGCATGCGATTGTGCGAACCCCGGGGGGGGGAAAATGGACAATGAGACAATGAACAATGAACAAATTGTTATGCTGTCGCCTGCAACGGCATCACGGGCATCCAGTAGCCCTTTGGCCTGGTGAGACATTCAAATCTGGTGGACGGACGGGCTGGCAGAGGGACGATTTCATCAAAGTAGTACCACCAGTGGCTACGGGGGCGCGGAAACTGGTGGCGGAAAGCGACATAGTTGGGCATACGTTCCAAAATTGTCTTTTTCATTACCAATAGCAAGCGGTCCAATTCGTCCACCTGTGTCCCATACTTTTGTCACAGGCGGGGCGAAACGGCAAAGCCCCATTCCAGTTCATCGCGGCTGTGCAGTACTAACGCCAACTCGTCAACACAGGCTTCCTCATCGGTCATTTTACCCGTGAGATAAGCCGGGATGACTTTTTGCACGCCGTAGCGATAATTGTTCAGCACGGTTTTCAAATCACGCTCTTCCATGGGTTACTCCTCCGGCCCTCGGATTTCGCTGGAGATTGTAGCATGGGCAGGTTGGTTAGTCAAACAGAGTAAGAAGGTTGCCCAGACCTGGTAACTGTGCTAAACTACGACCAGATGCCTACCATCAACATCGGCCTTTTATCCGATACCCACATCCCTCACCGTATGAAGCATCTGCCCGATGCAGTGCTCGACGCGCTGGCCGGAGTGGACGTGATCCTGCACGCTGGCGACGTGGACGACCCGGCGGCACTGGAACCGCTGCGCTCTCTCGCGCCGGTGCACGCCGTGCGGGGCAATGTCCACCTCCACGAGTTCTCCGACGGCGGCGCGACCCTGCCGGCGGTGGTTGAACTAGGGCTGGGCGGGCGGCGTATCGTGCTCACCCACGGCCACCGGCCCGGCTTGTTTGGCTTTTGGCTCAAGGTCCGGGATTTGATCATTCGGTATCTGGGATTGGTGGATACTGACGTTTTCAACCGTTGCATTACCCGCCGCCTGCTCCGACTCTATCCCGAGGCGGACGTCATCGTCTTTGGTCACTCGCACCGGGTGCACGTCGAACGGGTGGGGCGCACGTTGCTGGTCAACCCCGGCGCAGTCTGCCCCACGCTGAAGGAACAGCCGACGGTGGCGCGGATGCGATTGGGAGAGGGGAGGCCAGAAGTGGAAATCGTCCCCCTGCTGGCTCAGTGACACACAAGTGGGGCAGACTTTCCAGTCTGCCGTCTGAACAGGCTAGAAAGCCTGTCCTACACATACGGAGGTGAAAAATGACAGACGAGGAAAGGACACAGGTAGATGCCCAACAAGAAGTGGAACAGATCATCGAGACTGCCAAAGCGCTGGGCGTCGAGGTGGACGAGACCGATGTGGCCCATTGGCTGACGGCGATGGCCGCGTCCGGCACGATGGAGTGGGAAATGGACGCGGAGGCTGGCATCTATGGTCACGAGATCACGCTGCTCGACTTTGACAAAGCCACGCTCGATCGTTACCGCCGCATCGCCGACGTGGTCCAGTTGCCCGATCTGCCCAACGTCGAGACTGCCGTCAGCCTGGCCGGCAGCGCGGCCCAGGGCGTGATCCAACTCTACCCCGGCGACTGCGACTACTTTGAGCGCGTCAACATCAAGGCGGAGACGCGGGAGGAAGCGACCCACATCCTGGCCGACCTGATGCGCGACAAGGCGCTGAAAAAGTTCGAGGGCCCCAACTATCAGTTGATCGAGATAAAGTTCGGTACCTGGCAGACTGACGTGGTCAAGGATGGTGAGCCCATCAAGACCGGCTCCCCTGTCTCCTGGCTCCCCGACGAGGTGCAAGCGGGCAAGATGCAGGTATTGCGTGCCTCGGGCGAGCCGTGGGAGGTGGAGTGGGAGTACGGTTGCCTGGACCCCGGCTGGTGCAAGATGGACTGGGTCATCGCCGAGGCGGAGAGAGGGCGCGTCGTCAACGCCAGCAACATGCTCGATGTGACCTGGGAGGCTCCTGACGGCTCGATCACGCCTCTGGACGGCTTCATTGACCCCTACTTTCAAGAGGTCTACCTGGAGGCGGAGTCGGTGCCGCTGTTCTCCAAACTGACCCAGCATATCTCGCCCCAGGCGCTGGACGAGTACGTGCAGCAACTCACCGGCGAGGTCTACAAGTACACCCACGAGCACATCAACTATGGCAAGGCGGCCAAGCGCATGTACAACATCTTCCGGCTGACCGGCTGCCACCAAGCCGCCGCGCTGATTCGCGAACTGTTCGACGAGCCCGCCGCACTCCTCTACCAGGTCTGGTCGCTGCTGGACACGATGGACGACGCGGCCCAGCCCGATTCGACGATTGACCGCGAGACGTTGGTGCAGCAGACCGACGCGCTGATCCGCAACGTGATCGAGGTCTGCGAGGGGCCGTTGGAGACAGAGATTGTGATGGCGCTGATCCGGCTGCGGGACGACATCACCGGCCGGGTGGACCTGAGCGCTGATGACTGGGATGCGCTGATTGCGCAATCACGGGCCAAGACAGAGGAGTTGGTCAACGAGTTCTTCAAGGCTAAACTGCTGGGCATCCCAGAGGTGCGCGAGTTCCTGGATTCGCTGGAGGAGGCATAGAGCCTATCCTTGCATCATGGAGGATCGTTACGAAAAACCGGGGCGGCTTTGTGCCGCCCCGGTGCTTTTATGCCCCACCGGGGAAACCAGGTTTTTCGGAAAAAAACCTGGTTTCTTCATACGGGCGGTGTGCTCGTATTACTTCTCCGAACGGTCGGGGCTGGCGGCAACCAGGACACCGCAGGCCAGAAGCAGCGCGAAACCGGCCACACAAGCGATCAGTCCCCAGCCCAGGCCGAGAGGTATATCGTACAGCGCGACGACGAGCGGGCGCAGCAGGACGAACTGCCACAGCGCGGGAAGAGCGCCGGCGAGCGCCAGGAGTGCGACCAGGGCACCCTGGGCGCGGCGCGGGAGCCGGCGGGCCAGGGGGGTCAGCAGGACGAGGATCAGCCCAATGGCAGCCAGGATCAGTTGGCCTCGGTATCCCGGGTCGAGCAGGTATTGGTAGGGGGGCAGGGCGGCGAGGGCCAGCAGGGCGGCGGCGAGGATTGGGGATTTGTTGGTTAGTTTGTTGGTTGGTTTGTTGGTTAGTTTGTTTGTCAGGAGGCTGAGCAGGATGGCGGCGGCGACCAGTGGTGTGAGGAACAGTTCGCGGGTCACGGGCGCCACACCGCCCTGCACCTGGGGGAAAAACTTGGCGAACTCGGCCAACTCGGAGCCGGTTACGGTGAGGGCTGCGGTCTCGTGAGGTACCCAGGGGGCAAAGTAGCCGACGATGGCGAGGACGAGGCCCAGGAGGCAGATTGCGAATGGCGAATGGCGAATGGCGAACGGCGAATGGCGAATGGCGAACGGCGAATGGCGAACGACTGGCATGGGTCAATCCTCCCAATTGGGCCGCAGATTACGCATTACGCATTACGTATTACCCTCAAATGTACCCAGGAGTTGGCGGGCGGCCTGCTCCCAGGTGAACCGGGTTGCTTGAGCAAGCCCTCTGGCGATCATCCCCCGGCACAGATCGGCGTCCTCCAGTACGCGGGCCATCGCCTGGGCCAGCGCACCGGTGTCGAGCGGGTCCACCAGCAGCGCCGCGTCGCCCGCGACCTCCGGGAGCGAGGAAACATCCGAGCAGACGACGGGGATGCCGCAGGCCATCGCCTCCAGCACCGGCAGCCCAAAGCCCTCGTACAGCGACGGGAAGGCAAAGAGGGCCGCGTGGCGGTACAGCGCCGGCAGGTCGGCCTCGTCCACAAATCCCAGGATGCGCACGCGGTCGCTGTATTTCTCCGCCTCGGCGAAGATGTCCTGGTAGAGCCAGCCCCGGCCGCCGGCGATGAGGAGTTGGGTGGGTGGGTGGTTAGTTAGTTGGTTGGTTGGTTGGTTGGTTGGGTGGTTAGTTGGTTGGTTGGTTAGTTGGGTGGTTAATTGGTTGAAGGCGTGGATGAGGCGCACATAGTTCTTGCGCGGCTGCACGGTGCCGACGCTGAAGACGTAGGGCCGCTGATCCAGGCCGTAGCGGGCGCGGATACGCTCGGCTTCGCCCGGTTCGGGTTGGGGCCGGAAGCGGGGATGCACGCCGCTGTAGAGCACCTGCACTTTGTCGGGGGAGACGCCGAGCAGTGAGATGATGTCGGCCTGGGTGGCCTCCGAGTCGGCCAGCACCAGGTCGGCGCGGGCGATGGAGCGGGGCACGACGCGCTCCAGATAGCGGCGCAACTTTGGCACGAACGCCTCCGGGTAGTGCAAGAACGAGAGGTCGTGGACGGTGAGCAGGGTGCGCGTGCGGCGGCGGGTGGGCGGGAGCACAAAGTCGGGGGAGTAAAAGATGTCGAGGGGGCCGGTGATGGCCTCGACCGGGATGGGCAGGCGGGCGCGGTGCCAGAGGCGGGCCAGCCACTCGTCGCTGAGAGGAAAGTTGCGAATGGCGAATTGCGAATTGCGAATGGCGTGCAGACGGTCTATCTCGCGCTGCCAGTGGGCGCGAGGCAACCCGCCGGTGGCGGCGAAGAGGACGTATTTGTGGGGCAAGATGCCATCTTGCCCTACGAACGCCAGGAGCGCAGCCACCAGTTCGCGAGTGTAGCGGCCGATGCCGGCACGCTGGCGGGCCGCTGACGTGTAGTCTATGCCTATTCGCATTGGAACTCGGATTTCAGGACAGTAACGGATTCAACGGATGTGGCGAAAGGTCCAGAACCGGTTGACGATAAAGTTCCAGAACAATACCACGCCGGTAGCGATCGCATTTGCACCGTTGAGAGCCAGGACAAAGTGGGACATTCCGATGGCGAGGGCCAACCCACCGGCGGGGCCAGCCAGCAGTCCCCCTTCACCCAGGAGCCAAAAGGACACTTTGAAGATTGTCATGTTGATAATCAGCCCGGCCACATTGACGACGGCGAACTGGACAAACTGTTTACGCAGCGGCTCTCCTCGCGTCTCCGGGTAAACCCACAACCGGTTCCACACAAAGTTGCTGATGACTGCGGCAGTGAATGAGCAGGCTTTGGCGATATCCTCGGGAAAGCCGGCCAGTTGCACTAGCAGGTTGAGCAGGCCAAAGTCAATCACAGCACCCAACGTGCCGACAGCAGAGAACTTGAGAAAGCGGATCAATTCCTTCTGATTGGCGCGAACGAGGGTGGCAAGTCTAGCGATCATATCCTCCTATCCGTTACTGTCCTGCTATCCGCGTTCTCTGCATAACAAAAGCCAGCAAACCCAGCAGGACGCCGACGAACAGGTGAACGTTGTTGACATACAGGTTGTCGAGCAAGTGATGGACGCTGAGGTGGGTCCAGGTGCCTAGCAGCCCGATGGCGACCCCACGCCAGAGACCCTCGGCGCGGCGGGTGACTCTCCAGGTCTGCCAAAAGACTGCACCCCACAGGAACAGGTAGGCGGCCAGGCCGATGAGGCCAGTCTCGGCGACGATGTTGAGGTAATAGTTGTGGGCATGCCCCAGCGCAATGGGCCAGTTGATGAGCGCGAACTCGCGGTAGGCCGGCTCGTAGCAGCCAAAGCCGACGCCGGTGTACAGGTTGTAGCGTGTCATCTCCAGCGCCGCCTGCCAGTGGGCCAACCGCTC
The DNA here is from genome assembly GCA_016783285.1 of Anaerolineae bacterium. Next base: position 3,912 of record JADHWW010000067.1, on the reverse strand, counting down.
AATGACGGCATAGTTGACGTCGCTGATGCCCACCCCGCGCACGTCCTCAAATTGCACGTCCTGACTAAAGTCGGTCAGGCGGGCTGTGACAGATGTCGGCAGCAGGCCGGTCGCGTGCAGGCCAAGTCCCGCGACGACGAGCACGGCCACCAGCAACAGCCCCCAGCGCGTCTTGCGCGGCAGCGCGATGGCCATCACCAGCACTGCCGCCCCAAAGCCCATCCACGCCCCCCGGCTCCAGGACATTAGCAACGCCGCTCCCAGTGCGATGCTGACGAGAGGGGGAGACAAGGAGACAGGGAGACAAGGAGACAGGGAGTCTTTCCCCCTCTCCCTGTCTCCCCCTCTCCATAGTATTTCCATTGCTACTCCGATTACCAGCGATAACGTCATCCCAATGTACCCCGCATACGGATTGGGCTGCTCAAAGGTGCCGTAGGCGCGGTAGAAGCGGCCGCCGAGGATGCCAAAGTGCTCCGGCCCCGCGCCGCGCAGCCCGAACTGCCAGATACCCACACCGGCCTGGAAGAGCCCGGTCACGAGCAGCGTGCCCAGCAGCCAGGGCAGTCGCCGGGGTGTGAGATGGTCGCTGACGAACAGGAACAGGAGCAGTATCTGCACCCACTTGATGAACTCTGGCACGCCGTAAGCGGGCAGTTCGACCGCGTCCCACAGCGACACGAGCGCCGCGCCGAGAAAGATGAGCAGCGGCAACAGTAGGGGCAATCCCTTGTGATTGCCCTCGTGGTTGCCTAGCGGGTGGGGGATGCGGATTTCCCGGCGGGCCAGGCCCCGCGCCAGCCAGACCACCAGCGTCAGCGCGACGAAAACCTGACCGATCTGGGCTGGCACCTGCGGCACCTCGGCGCTCAGGTAGGCCCGCAGGGGGCCGAGGAAGAGCGCCAGGGCCAGCCCGGCCAGCGGCTCGATCAGCGTCGCCACGCCGCCGACGACCAGCACGACGAGGAACACCCCGTCCAGCGGCGTGAGCCGGATGAGCAACAGCCCGGCGGTGAGGGCCAGCGCCAGCGCCAGGAGCGTGATCAGCGGGCCGTTCCAGGCCAGTGCATGATGTGATGTAATGTCTCTCACACGCGCCCCCGGAAATACTCGATCGTCTGCCGCAGCCCTTCTTCCAGCGACACCCGCGGCTCCCACCCCAGCACGCGCCGCGCCTTGCCGATGTCGGGGCAGCGCACCTTGGGGTCATCGGCGGTGCGCTCGTCGGTGGGTGTGACAAAGGTGATGGGCGAACCACTGCCGGTCAACTCTAGCACCTGGTGGGCAAAGTCCAGGATGGTCATCTCGTCTGGGTTGCCCAGGTTGACCGGATCGGTCTCGCCGGAGTTGAACAGACGCACCATCCCTTCCACCAGGTCGTCAACGTAGCAGAAGGAGCGGGTGCGGGAGCCGTCGTCGTAGACGGTGAGGGGTTCGCCGCGCAGTGCCTGGCAGATAAAGTTGGGCACCACGCGCCCGTCGTCGAGACGCATAGATGGTCCATACGTATTGAAAATACGAGCGATGCGTGTATCCACGCCGTGGTAGCGATGGTAGGCCATCGTAAGCGCCTCGGCGAAGCGTTTGCTCTCGTCGTAGACGCCGCGCGGGCCAATGGGATTGACGTTGCCCCAATAGTCCTCGGGCTGAGGATGCACCAGCGGGTCGCCATAGACCTCGGAGGTGGAGGCCAGCAGGAAACGGGCCCCTTTTGCCATCGCCAGGCCCAGCGTCTTGTGCGTGCCCAACGCGCCCACCTTGAGCGTCGGGATGGGATAGTTGAGATAGTCCACCGGGCTGGCCAGGCTGGCCAGGTGTAGCACCGCGTCGAGGTCGCCTTCGACAAAGATATAGTTGGTCACGTCGTGCTTGACGAAATGGAAGCGTTCGTGGCCGGCCAGGTGCGCGATGTTGTCCACGCTGCCGGTGCTCAAGTTGTCCATGGCGATGACCTGGTAGCCGTCGGCCAGTAACCGGTCGCAGAGGTGGGAGCCGATAAAGCCGGCCCCACCGGTGACGAGAATACGCATTGCTCACTCCTTGTGCACGAGGTTGGGAGGGATTATACCGCTGTTTGACATCGAGCACAATCTGGCTTTTGGGGAGCGTTACGCCTATGGGACAAGCCCCCGTAGAGTTTCGGCTGGCGAGTACAAATATTGGGAAGGGTGAATCGCTTCAAGAGCCTATCCGCCGCTGCACCCGCGACACCAGGAAGGTGAGCCATGGCGACGGGTTCTTCTTGTCGGCGAATGACCAGCCCTTCCAGGCGCGGTACATTGAGCCGGCGGTGTAGCGTCCGGTCTCGTCGGCCTGCGCAGTGATCGTCTCCACCATTTCCTGGAACCTGGGATCGGCGTGGACGAAGGGGAAGCGGCTGAACACATCCACCACGTGCAGGACGTCGTACCAGACGAAGGGGTACTTGAGCCGACGGAAGGTCGTGCCGATGCCAAACATGTAAATCTTGCGCTCGGCCTGGTGTTCCCAGTGCCATAGGAGCATCTCGGCGCCGGTGCGCGTGACGGGGCTATCCAGCAATTCCGGCACTCGCGATAGTGCCTTGAGCGCGTAGACGTTGACGATGGGGCAGGGGTCAGCTCTGCGGCCCGGCCCCTTGAATTTCTTGCCCAACTCCGGCGCGGCGACGCAGCGCCAGCCGTTGTCGTCCACCAGGCCAACCAGGTGCTCCACCGCCCGCTGCACGCGCTCATCCTCTCCCATCCCGAGGCCCAGCAGGGCGTAGAGCAGCGTCGGCGCGTCGCACAGCATCCACGTCCACGTGTCCTCGCCCGTCCCACCGAACGCCCTGGGAATGTTCACCAGAATCTGGAAAGCCCCCTCCGGTGACTGGTGGGCCATCACGGCTTTGATGCCGGCGGCCATCCCTTCGACTACGTTTATCCTGAGCGAAGTCGAAGGGCTCAGGGCAGGGCCGGGATCGTCGGCCCGCACGCCGAAATCGGCCAGTGTGCTGAACTTGTAGAGGGGGTGCTTGGCGTCGTTGTGCCGCTTGAGGGCATAGCCGGGCCAGGTGGCAGCCTCGGCGATCATCTCCCGAACCTGTGGGTGGGCCAGCATCTCGGCGCGGGCGGCCTGCACCTCGGAGTCGTCCTCGGGCTGGCCGAGCAGGTCTAGTAGCGTGCGGTAGCGGGTCCAGGGTTCGTTGGATTCCAGTAGCCAGTTAGTAACTCAGGGAGTCCGTCATACCAGGCATAAATTCCATATCTAGGCTTGCTAAACCCACCCCGTTGTGAGATAATAAAGCTAATCCTGAAATCTGGGGGGGTGAGTGATGAGCCAGCGGGAAGAATTGTTAGAGCGCAAGCGTCGAGCAATGAAATTGATGAACGGCGGTGTACCTTGGCAAGAAGCCAACGAACGATCCGGTTTGAACTATTCCCAGTCGGGCATTCAGCGTCTGTACCGCGAGTGGTGCGAGCGGGGCGACGAAGCGTCGATCGATCACCGCCACGGTCATCCATACAAAGCCACCGCCGAAGTACGAGACGTGGTGCGCGAGCGCTGTGAAGAGGACCCCGACGTACGCGCCAGCCAATTGGTGGACGAGATCGAGGCCGAATTCGGCGTGGAACTGAATCCCAATTACGTGACTGTGCTCCGTCGTCAGTTGGGTCTACCGGTTCCCAGGCCTGGTCATCCGGGCAAGCAGCGAGAAGCGGAACCTGCTTCGGCGATAGAGCCGGAGCAGGATTTTTCCCCCTGAGGCAGAAGAGGCCTCGGTTCAGCGGTGTGAAGCGGCGGGCATCTACCCGATGTTGGGCGCTGCGGTCGAGAGTGAAGCCTGGTCGGTGCTGACAGGGTCGCTGGAGCAGACCATCGAGCAAAGCGAAGGCGGATTGGAACAATCCGGCGGGAACACCCTGCGAGGAATGAGTGACCAGACTGCAC
>JADHWW010000006.1 GCA_016783285.1 Anaerolineae bacterium | reverse complement strand
TGCGTCGTTTCCGTTTGGACATGATATTGACCTCCACATGCTTGATATTATACACGATTTTCTTCGCTTAGCATGTGGTCTAGTTTTTGGGGTCAATTATACAACTCACTCGATCGTCGCCAGGAACTGCCGCGCCATCGCACCCACGTCGCTGTCGGTGCGAATGCCCTCCCAGGGGTCGCCCGGCCGCACCAGGTTGACGACGACGATGTTGGCCCCGTTGAAGATGGCGCTGCGCGCCTCCTTGAGGTCCACACCCCCGGCCGCCGAGACCAGTACGCTGAACTTGGAGCGCACGCGGTTGACGTGCCTGTACTTGATCACCTTCCCCCGCGTGCCCTCCTCGTCCCGGCCCCGGTGCAGTACCACCACGTTCGGCGGTTTCTTCAACTGCATCAACACCTTCAAGGGATCGTCCACGCCTAGCATGTCGATCATCGAATCCATCCCTAGTCCGGCGCAGCAGGCGATAAAGAGGTCGAGCGCCTCGGGGGGTGAACCGCCCAGGACGGTCGCCGCCGTCGCGCCGGCCGCTCGCAGCTATCCACTCGGGCATGATCTGCCTCCTTTTTGCGCTTGCGATAGGATTACCGACGACGGGAACATTGTAGCACACTCAGCCCGGCAACGCAAACTCACCCATCCCAACTTGCATGCCCGACCAGAACCTTTATAATGGCCTATACTCGATCTTCACCAAGTCTACAGCAGGAGGGAAACCAATGTCGTTCTTCACCGTGAGCGAATTGCCCGGGACGGAGATGCTGCCGGGCGTCGTGCGCCGGGCGGTCTACCTGGAGCACGTGATGATCACTTTCTTTGACTTCGAGCCAGAGCGGGTACTTCCAGAGCACGACCATCCCCACGAACAGATCACCTACGTGGTGCAGGGGGAGATGGAATTTCACCTGGGAGACGAGACGCGGGTGCTGCGGGCTGGCGATGGGGTGTGTATCCCACCCGGAGTACCGCACGGCGCCGTCATCCTTGACGAACCCACCACCGCGCTCGACGCCTGGTATCCCCCGCGCGAGGAGTATAAGTAGCAGCGTGTGGGAGTGTAGCCGTGGGCGTGTCCTGCTCCTGACCCTCATCGGTCTGGGCGGTCTGTGCCTGATCGCCGGGGCCTACTTATGGGGGCGCTATCGCGGCGGGCTTATCCCACGGCCGCTGCCCCCACTACCCACCACACCCCTCCACTTTGCACGTCCTGGCCCCTGGTCCACACCGCCCGTCGCCGAAACGTTCGACTTCCCCCTGCTGCCCGCCGAAAAGTATGGCCCCTATATTCAGGGGGTCACCGGGCCGCTGGCGGTGGACACCTGCTACGGTGTGCAGAACCCGGCACAGGGCGAGCGTTCCAACTGCTTCCGCGACGCAGGCGACGGCAGCGTTCCCTTCAGCCAACTCTACCACGCCGGAGTGGACCTGTTCGCGCTGGACGAGGCAGGGCAGGTCGTCTGGAGACAGGCCGCGCATGCACCGGTGCACGCTGTGGCTGAAGGCGTCGTCGTTTTCACGCTGGACGCCGGTAGAGACGGTCACATTGTCGCTATTGAACATCTGCTGGCCGACGGCAGTCGTGTCTACTCGGTCTACTGGCACGTGGACCACGTACAGGTGGGGGCGGGCCAGCCAGTAACACGCGGGCAGGTGATCGCCGTCGTATACGACCAGGGGCTCAACAGCCACCTGCATTGGGAGATGCGCACCTTCTGCGACGGATCGGACCTGTTTCCGGACGGGACAGCGGGTGCTAGGGGTACCTGCAACGGCCACGTCATGGGCGTGGGGTACACCTGGGACGACGACCCGGCCCGCGCCCACCCGGACACCTACGGCTACCTGGACCCGACCGCCTTCATCGAGAACCGCCGGCCCTAGAGCCTATTCGGATAGGTTCCTATTCCCGGCGAAGAACGACGAGAGTCCGGTCGTCGGAGGGAGGGGTGTTACCGGCGAAGGCGGCCACCGAGTCGTCAATGGCATCCAGCATTGCCTGGGCCGAGTTGCCGTCAGTAGCCTGATCAGCAGCCTGAATGGTCGCCCACAGACGCTCTTCGCCGTAGATGTCGTCCTCTGGAGAAAAGGCCTCGGTGATACCGTCGGTGTAGAAAATCACAAAGTCACCCGGCTCCAGGGAGACGACATGCTCCTCCAGTCGAACCCCCTCCAGTACGCCAAGCGCCATTCCTCCTTTGCGAAGCCGTTCCAGTTCCCGCGTGTGAGATCGTAACAACAGGGGCAGGTTATGTCCAGCATTAGCGTAGGCCAACTCACCCGTATCCAACGACAGAACTGCGTAAAAAGCCGTGACAAACATGCCGTGCTGGGCGTCGGGTACCAGCAGATCGTTGACGCGAGCCAGAGCAGCGGCCGGGGACATCTCTTCCAGTGCCGCCGCTCGCACCAGAGTACGCGTGAGCGTCATAAAGAGGGCAGCCGGCATCCCCTTGTCGGCCACGTCGGCGATGATCAGCCCCAATCGCCCGCCGGGCAAATCTAGAAGGTCGTAGAAATCGCCCGCCACCTGGCGCGCTGCTCGCCAGATGGCAGCCAGTTCCCAGCCAGGCAGATGGGGCAATTGGCTGGGAATAAAAGTTTTCTGAATCTCACGGGCGAGCTGCAATTCGCGCTCTAGGCTCTTGCGCTCAGCCATCTCCTGCTGAAGCCGGTCATTTTGCACGGCCAGAGCCGCCTGATGTGCGACCCCGGTGATGATCTCCAGCCGCTTCGTTTTTGTTTTCTGGCGGGAGCGGCGCGACGCGCCGGCTTCTTCCAACACCATCACACCGAGCACGTCCCCCTTCACCGAGAGGGGGACGGCCAGCAGCGAGCGGTGTCCCCTCTGCGGAGCATCTGTAGAAACCGGCATGAAATCGGAGACAAAGTCGGGCGGGAGCAGGGGCATAGTTCGTCCGTGCCCTTCTTCCCCCTCTCCGGTACCATCCAGTGGAGCACTAACCAGGCTATCACACTTGCGGGTGTCATCAAGAAGAGGGAAGTCGCCGGGTGCGTAGCGCTGGGTCAGAAGAGTCGCTTCTGCGTCGCGAGGGATTCCGTAGGCCTGCGCTGGCCGGAAGACGGATTGCTCATCATCCCATAAAAAGATAACACATCGTCTCACGCCGACCAGGATGGGCACGACGCGGACGATGGTACTCAGAATATCGTCCAGGTCACTCGTGCTAGCCACCGCCTGAGCCACCTGGAGCAACGTGGCCGACACGTAGGCTTCTTCCTGTTGCGCTTCCCGCAGCCCGGCATTCTCGACGGCGACTGCTGCATGAAGAGCAATCCCCAGGATAATCGCCAGTCGTTCGTCGCGGAGCGTCTCCATGGCGCCAAGTCCGAACCAATCGCCTCGATAGTCAAGCAGCATTGCACCCAGCACCTCGCCCTGGGCGAGAAGAGGCAGCAACAGGAGCGACTCGAAACCAAGCGCCCAGACAACTGTCCCTGACAGCCTGGAGTCGGTCGCCACATCGTAGATGAAGATGGGAGCCTTGTTCAGGCGCAGATCATCAAAAGCAGGTTCGTCACCTGCCTCAATGTGCCACTGATCGAAGATAGCCTGTTCCTCCGAGCCAAGTCCATAGGCAGCGGCCGGCACAAAGGCCGCGGTGTGCTCATCCCACAAGAGAAGCGTGCACCGGTCCACACCGACCAGCGTCGGCGCGAGACGGACCACGGTTTCGAGTACCTGGTCGAGGGTGGTCAGTGATTGGGTGGCTGAAGCCACCCGAAGCATCACCGTCGCGATACGGGCTTGCTCCTGGGCCTCTTGGTAAAGGCGGGTGTTCTCAATGGCAACGGCGGCATAAGAGGCGAAAGCAGTCGTCATCGCTTTGGACTCGGCCCCGTAGCGCCCAGGGGTTCGGTGGGCCAGGGTGAGCAACCCCAGTCGCCGGTCGCCGATGCGCAGCGGCACGGCGATGGCGGAGTAGTCGTGCGGGAATCCCAGGGCGGCTCCCAATGGTTCGAAAGGGGACTGTGGTGTGCGGATAGTGGGCTGGTCAGCGTGCAGCGCCTGATGGAGCCAGGAGGCGGCGCCAGGCGAGAAATCGCTGGCACACTCTTCCGCCGCGTAGCCGTAAACCGCGGCCAGGCGCAGATTTTCGTCGTGCAAGAGCCAGATGGCGGCCACATCGCAGGGAAGATTACGCTCCAGCTCAATCAGGATGGCTTTGAGCACCTGATCGAGGGCTACGTCGGCGGAGAGGAGACCGGCCACCTCGCGCAGACTTTCGGCGACTCGGAGACGCCACCGTTCCGAGCGATAGACGTTAGCGTTACGAATGGCGATGGCCACGCTGTCGGCCAGCGCTTCAAACAGGAAGCGGTCTTCGTCGCCAAAGGCATCCGGCTGATCGCTCTGCACGTCGAGCACGCCCAGCACCTCGCCACCAAAGATGAGGGGCACGGCCAGTTCGGCGCGGGTATTGGTTGGCGGTAGATCCGTAGGACGATAGCGGGGATCGCGGCTCACGTCGTTGGCAAGCACTGTCTCCCCGTGGCAGGCTACCCAGGGGACGATGCCCTCGGGATTGTCCAGGCTACAGACCAACCCCCTTGTCTGCGACGCCTGGCTACGGATGTCACCCCCTTCCGGCTTCCCTCCGGAAGGGGGGAGGGGCAAGCCCGCCCGATAGACGATCTGCCGGCGAGCAGAGTCCATGGTGAAGAGGTGCACGAAGGGATAATCAAACTGCTCGTGAATGAGCGTTACCACCTCGTCGAGCAGAACGTTCAGGTCCAGGATGGAAGCGACGGCGCGACTGACCTCGGCCACGGCCGAGAGTTGATCGGCGCGGCGACGGAGATCTCCGTAGAGGCGAGCGCCTTGCACAGCAATGGCGACGTTGTCAGCCAGGGCGCGCAAGACAAGCAGGTCAGTCTCACCGAAGCCATCCGGCTGGTCACTCTGCACGTCGAGCAGGCCCAGCACGCGATCTTCGATCCTGAGTGGCAATGCCACCTCAGACCGGGTCTCGGGCAATGCATCCACATAGCGGTAGCGGGGTTCGCGGCTTACGTCGTTGGCCAGGATTTCCACGCCGGCCTGGGCCGCGTGCCCGATGATCCCCTCTCCAAGCCTAACCTGCAAGACCAGAGAGGCCTCGCCCCGGTCAGGCCAGAGGTGGGTGGGACCAGCGCTGGCCCGGCAGTGCAGAATCTCCTGGCCCGGATCCAGGGTGAAGAGGGCCACGTAGTAGTACTGGAAGGTGTAAAGAATGAGGTCCGTCACGTGGCGGGCGAGTTCATCCAGGTCAAGGACGTTGGTGACCTGGGCGCTGACCGTGCGCATCAATGCAAGTTGCTTGACCCGCCAGCGCTCAATCGCCACTTGGCGGGCGGACTGCAAGGCGACCGCCGACTGCGTGGCCAGGTCATCGAGAAGTTCGATCTCTGCATCGCTGAAAGGCGGGCCATCGGGCCGCTTCACCTCCAACACGCCCAGGACTGTGTCGTGGGCGAGTAACGGTATCGCAACGGCTGGGCTAGTGGTCACCGAACCCTCACCACGTGGGGTAGCGAGTGCGAAAACCCGCCCTGCAGTGTCAAGAGCGCGGCGCATCAAGTCGGATGGAGGCTCAGTGGGAAATGAGCGCGATTCCTCCGAACCCGGTAGCCGGTGAAGTGCTTCGGTCAGCCAGAGATCGGCCTGCCCCCTCGCCAGCCGGGCAGCCGTCTCCACAATGAGTTCCCGTTGGGCGACGACTGTCGGTTGGGCCACCAGTTGCTCGCCCAGGCTGAGGATTTGTCGCCACTCCGGGTGGTCGACCGGCTGCGATCGGCTGCTCACGACGCTGCCCCCTTGCGTTTCACAATCGTCAATACGTTGCCCGAATCGGGCGCGAACTCAAAATGCACTTCGTCCATCAGTTGGCGCATAAAGTAGAGCCCCAGGCCACCCCCTTTTCGATCCTCAAGGCTGGCGTGGAGGTCCGGCTGGGGCACGATGGCAGGGTCGAAGGGGCGGCCCTGGTCGCGGATGATCACGGTCAATCCGTCATCATTTATGCGACAGGTACATTCGATGGCACCGCGCCCTTCGCCGCCATAGGCGTGTTCGATGATGTTGCTGCAGGCCTCGTCCACCGCCATTTGCACCGCGTAGACGGCACACGGGTCGAGGCCGGCAGACTCGGCGGCACGAGTGGCGAATTCGCTGATAACAGCCAGGCTGTTGAACCGACTGGGAAGGGTGAGTGTTTGTTCGGTGTCCATGGGCAGAGTCAGAAGCAACCAAACCGGTGATCGCTTGGCTGGTGATTAAGAAGCCACCTCAGCAGCCTATCCAGGCAACCGAGGTGGCCCCAACGCACCGACACAACTGGAGAAGAATCTGTCGGAAGAGTGGTCGGCGCTAAAAGCTGCCAACCGCCTTGACAGCGTCATCGAAGAACTTAAAAAGCGGCACAAAGCCTGCCAGATCCAGAGCCTCGTAGATTCGCTGGGGCACGCCAGCCAGGATCACCTGTCCTCGATTAAACCGCTTGCACGTCTTCTGCGTGTTAATCATCACCCGCAAACCGGCGCTGGAGACGAAATTCAAGCCACTCATGTCGAACACGATTTTGAATCGTCCTGCTTCATTGATTGCGTTGAAGGCCTCTGCCAATTGTGGCGCGGTTTGGCTATCAATGCGGCCAGTTGCTTCGACCAGATCGCAGCGCTTGAACTGGGTAGTGGTGACTTCCATAATTGACCTCCTTTGTCTTCGCTGGTGTACAAGGCTTGCCTGAGACTTACAAACCTATTATATCACAATCTCTGCCATAGAACAAAAGTAACCAGTTTCGCCACAATGACCTGGGGCTCATCGGGTAACGGACGCGTGCTATTGGCCTTGACTGTTCAACCAAACGGCGGTACAATGAATCTTCAAGACTGAAGAGGCTGACGGAATCAGAGGTAGAGGCGATGCCGCTATACGAGTACAGGTGTTTCGATTGCGAGGCGCGTTTCGATGCCCTGCGGGCGATGTCGGACGCCGACGCGCCTATCGCCTGCCCCAAGTGTGGCAGCGAGAGCACGCGCCGTACAATCTCACTGTTCTCGGCAGTTGGTGGCGAGGGGGTGATCGCAGGGGCGGGGGTGTCGTGTGGTTCCTGCACACCCTCGGCCTCGTGTGCTACCTGCAGCCTCAAGTCGTCACATTAGACAAAACGGGCACGAGCTGTCAGGCCGCTGCCAGAGAAGGTGGCGGCCTTTTGCGTGTTCAGTGCCTGCGTTATTCGCCCTCCCACTCGAGGATGGCGTCCTGGATGAGCCCCCGCACTTCGGAATCGGGGACGTCGTCTATTGAGTCGAAGGTCTGCAAGTCCACGTGGATGCAGATGCCTCCGTCCTTGCCAGTGGTCAAGCCGATGCGGCGCTTCGCCATATCTGGCCGCTCCCGTAGCCGCTGTTGCACCAAGTCGTCAATCTCCTCCACGAATTGCGGCGGTTCCAATATGGTGCGCGGCGCTTTCGCCTGCGATCGGCCGAATAAGCCGGGCCGCTTTCTTTGGAGGGGAGGGGGAGACTGGCGCAACTGCTGAAGGAAAGCCTCCTGGTCCACAGTGGGCTTCATAGGAGAGGGTTGGGTTGACCGCTGCTGCACCGAAGGGAGCCAGCCTTCGGCGAACGCCAACACAGCCTTGAGGGCTTCGATCGTCTCGTGCCCCACCTGTAGGTCGGTGATCTCCCGCAGATGGCGGTACCGACGACCTTGCACGAAGATAACCAACTTGCCCTTCTTCACGCGCGAGACACGCAGCAGTTCCTGCTCGCCCGCTGACGGGGCAACCGCCGGTTTTTCACGTCCTCCACGACTCTCTTTGCCTCTGCCCCTGACATAACCGGCGACCCACACAAGCAGCCCCCCGGCAACGGCAAAGGATGCCAGGGCGAGGATAACGTAAACAGCAGGAGGTAACTCACCCATCGGTAACCTGGTCTGCGGTGCCAATTTGAGCATTCTGCACCGGGAATTGACACAATGATACCACAGATAACGCGATATGTCTATAGGACAAAAGTCGCTGGGTGGAGGTTTCGTTTTCGCCGTAACTGCGGTATAATGGGAAGCGAGGTTGAGAACTATGCCACCCATTTTCCCGTTTACCGCTATCGTCGGACAGGAGCGCATGAAGCGCGCTTTGACGCTGAACGCCATTCATCCCCAGATCGGCGGCGTGCTCATCCGGGGCGAGCGTGGCACGGCGAAATCTACTGCTGCCCGTGCGCTGGCTGCGCTGCTACCCGAGATCGAGGTGGTCGCCGACTGTGCCTTCGACTGTGACCCTGATCGGCCGGCGACCTGGTGCACCGAGTGCCACGAGCGGGCCGAGATGGGAGAGAAACTGACCCATACTCACCGGCGCACGCGCTTCGTGGACCTGCCTGTCAGCGCTACCGAGGATCGCGTCGTGGGCACGTTGGACATCGAGCGTGCCATCCAAAAGGGAGAGCGGCGCTTCGAGCCGGGAGTGCTCGCAGCCGCCAACCGGGGCGTCCTCTACGTGGACGAAGTCAACCTGCTAGATGACCACGTCGTGGACTTACTGCTCGACGCGGCAGCGATGGGGATCAACGTCGTGGAACGGGAGGGCATCTCCTTCAGCCACCCCGCTCGCTTCATCCTCATCGGCACGATGAACCCGGAGGAGGGAGATCTGCGTCCCCAACTTCTCGACCGTTTCGCCCTCTGCGTGGACATCCAGGGCATCCGCGACCCCGCTGCCCGAATGGCGATCATGGAGCGAAATCTGGCTTACGAGACTAACTCCGAGGAGTTCTGCGCGGAATGGGCTTCCAGGGAGCAGGCACTTTCGGAGGAGATCGCCCGCGCCCGCGATCTTCTGCCTGAGGTCGGATACTCTCAGTCGGATTTAGCGACCATCGCAACGATGATGAGCGAGTTGGGGGTAGACGGCCACCGCGCTGACCTGGTGGTGCTCAAGGCTGCCCGCGCCCACGCCGCCTTCGAGAGGCGCACCCGCCTGAGTGACCATGACATTCTGTTGGCTGCCGAACTGGCGCTGCCCCATAGATTGAAGCGACATCCACTACAGGAGACGGAGGTCACACTGGGAGACCTCTCGGAGCGACTGGCCGAGGCCCGCACCCAAAATCCGGTCGAGACCGGAGAGGAAGAGGGCAACGAGGCCACCGAAGTAGTCGGTAAAAAAAAAGGCGCATCTGGGGAGACTCGTGACGAGGAGCCTCCTGCCGAACGAACCGAGGTAGCGCGGCAGCCGGTGCTGCAGACCATCCCCCAGTGGCCTTCGGAGGGACGCTGGTGGGAGGGCGGCGAGGAGGTTGCTGTGGGTGAGAACTTCTCCCCGCGCCGGCTGGACACCCCCCTCGACCGGCTGACCCGCTCCAGCGGTGGTCGTCGCAGCCAGACCCGTACCGACCGCAAGAGCGGCCGTTACGTCCAGGCTCGCCCCTCCCCCGGCGACCCCAGCGACCTGGCTTTCGACGCCACACTCCGCGCTGCCGCCCCCCACCAAAAAGAGCGCCGGCGCGAGGGTGGCCTGGCGTTAGCATTGTGCCCCGATGACTATCAGCGTAAGGTGCGCGTGAGGCGCGCCGCCAACCTGGTACTCTTCGTCGTGGATGCCTCCTGGTCTATGGCGGTGGCCGAGCGCATGCAGGCGACGAAGGGGGCCGTGATGTCACTGTTGACGGATGCCTACCAGCAGCGCGACCGGGTGGGGCTGGTCGTTTTTCAGAAGAACGACGCCCGGGTCGTGCTCCCACCCACCAATAGTGTCGAACTGGCGCGGCGGGCGCTGATCGACATCCCCGTTGGCGGCAAGACCCCCCTCTCGGCCGGGCTACAGGCCGCCCATGAGGTCATCATCCGCGAGTTGCGGCAGCACCCCGATCTGATGCCGCTGATGGTGCTGCTCACCGACGGCGCAGGCAACGTCTCAATGACGAACCTGCCGCCGCAGGAGGAGTCCTACCGCATCGCGGAGATGTTCCCACAGTCCCATGTCCGCTCGGTGGTGATCAACATGGAGCACGAAGCCTTCGACCAAGGGCTGGCACAGGCGCTGGCCGAGCATCTGGAGGCTCCTTGCTACACGTTGGCCGAGTTGAAGGCTGAGGCGTTGCTGCGGACGGTGCGAGGGGAACTGGCGGAGCAACTACCCTGATCGGCGGAATGGGGACAACAAACCGTGCACACCAGCATAGTGCTGGACATGCACGGTTTTTTATCTGCCGCTATTGTCTGTCCGAAGAGCACTCCCCACCCTATCATCGGGGCGGGCAGTCCCCGGGGACGGAGACCAGGGCGAACTTTCGGATAGGTTCTTATTAGCGGCGACGACCTCCACGTGGTTGTTCATCGCGGAAGCCTCGAGGCTGTTGCGGCTTCGCCTCCGCCACTTTGATCTCCCGGCCTTCCAACATACGGCCGTTGAGCTGGGCGATAGCCTGTTGCGCGGCTGCGCTATCTGCCATCTCGACGAAGCCAAAACCACGCGATCGCCCCGTCATGCGGTCGGTGATAACGTTGGCCGACGCAACCTCACCGACGGTACCGAACAGCTCTTCCAGGGAGCTCTGGGTCACGTTGTAACCCAGGTTGCCGACGTATAACTTCTTAGACATATTGCCTCCTCTAGGCGTGGCTTGCTGCCACTTTTATGAACACCCGCTATCGGTTCTTACAGCGGGGTGACGTGGGTGGCTTGCAAGCCTTTAGGGCCTTGCTCGACGTCGAATTCGACCCGTTGGCCCTCGTCGAGCGTCCGGAAGCCCGCGCCCTCGACAGCGGAGTAGTGCACAAACACATCCCCGCCCTCGTCGCGCGAGATAAATCCGTAGCCCTTGGCGTTGCTGAACCACTTGACGGTCCCGGTCTCTCTCTCGTTCACCTTACTTAACTCCTTATATTGTGATGTTCTGTAGGCCAAAGCGGTTTTATGAGGAGGCAGATGCACAAACTGCCCAGGCCCCGTAAGCCTGAGCAGTGAACATCGCTACCTGAACTTACCGCGTCCTACAATACGAATATACCACACTTATGCCCAGGCGTCAAGTTGCGGCCGTGGCTTGGCGGCGGGTGTGTAGTCGTGTATAATCGCCTCCGATGCGCATCTCTGTCATCGTCACATTGCTGAACGAGGCTGGCAGCCTGCCCCGGCTGCTGGACAGCCTGGCTGCCCAGACCCGCCCCTCGGACGAGGTCGTCATCTGCGACGGCGGCTCGACTGACGGCACGCTGCCGCTGCTGAATACCGAGAGCCGCCTGCCACTGCGCATCCTCCGGCGGCCGGGGGCCAACATCTCGCAGGGGCGCAACGCGGCGATTGAGGCTGCTACGGGCGAAATCATCGCCGTGACCGACGCGGGCGTGCTGCTGAGCCCACAGTGGCTGGAGAAAATCGTCGCGCCTTTTGAGGACGGTACGACGCAGGCAGTCGCTGGCTTTTTCCGCCCTGATCCGCATACCGCCTTCGAAACAGCGATGAGCGCTACGGTGCTCCCGGAACTGCAGGACATCAAACCGATGCACTTTCTCCCCTCCAGCCGCTCGGTCGCCTTCCGCAAGAGCGCCTGGGCAGCGGTGGGGGGCTACCCCGAATGGCTCGACTACTGCGAGGATATTATCTTCGACTTCCGGCTGCACAAGCGGTATGGACCATTCCCCTTCGTGCCTGAGGCCCTGGTCCACTTCCGTCCGCGCTCTAGTCTGCGCACCTTCTTCGTGCAGTACTATCGCTATGCGCGAGGGGACGGCAAGGCGGACTTGTGGCGCAGGCGGCACACCATCCGCTACCTGACCTACCTGGTCTCCGTGCCGCTCATCGCCGTCGCCGGGGCGCTGGTCAGCCCATGGTGGTGGGGGCTCTACCTGATCGCCATACCGGGGATGTTCTGGGTAGGCTGGCGGCGGCTGGCGCGAATGTGGGATAGCCTGAGCCTCGTTCAGAAGTTGCAGACGGGGCTGTGGGTGCCGGTCACCCGCGTGACGGGCGATGTCGCCAAGATGATCGGCTACCCGGCGGGAGTGTGGTGGCGCTGGCGGCACCGGGCGCAGGTGCCTGATTGGCGCGAATTGTGATCCCGGCGGGGAGGCCCTATGAGTGACCTTCCTCCCTCAAGAATGGAGATTCATATCAATGAGAATCACCAGCGAGGCCAGCACCAATAGAGCCTGGCGCAACGGCGCGGCGTCGCTCTCGACGATGTAACTGGGGCCAGCCATTGGGCGTTGAATCCGCCCCACTTTCACGTCCTTGGGCCTGGTCTCTTCCTCACTTTCTTCCGTCTCTGTGTCCCCTATCTCCTCATATACTCGTTCCTCATCTACTACTCCCACCCGTTCCTCAGCTACTCCTATCCCCCCCTTCTCACGCGGACGGAAAATCTCGTAGAAGTGATCACCGTAGCGGCTACCCCGGACAATGTAACAGTATTGTCCCAGTTGCACCTCGTAGCGTGGCAGGCGCAATAGCAGGATATCCACCAGTCTCCACCCCTCTTGAATCACAGCGTATGGCTCCTCTGCCTCCTCTCCGACGAAGACTCCGTAGCGCGTCCCGCGCCGCCACGGGGCGACGTCCAGAGATTGGAACCGGCCAACCGGGTTGTGCGCAGGGTCGAAGAACTCGACCAGGCGCGTTGGAGATGGGAGCAGCATACCCGTGTGCTCGGCCACGTAGCGCAGGTTTTCGACATCGTCCAAGATATGATAACGGTAGGCCCGCCCCTCGGAATAGGTCAGTTTATGGATCTTGTAACTCATTGTCTTCCTTCCTGGGGGTGAAGTAGCGCATGGGCTGCGCCAGGGAAGATCTCGCGTGCCTTTCCACCCGGTGGTTGTGGCCCCACGACCCCGTTCTCTTCAAGAATGTCCATGATCCGCGCTGCCCGCGTGTAGCCGATGCGCAGTTTGCGCTGGAGAAGCGAGATAGAGGCTCGTCCCTCCCGTAACACCAGGTCAATCACGTCGGGTAATAACTCATCCGCAAACTTCACTGCCTGCTCCTGCTGGCGCATTTCCTCCCACAGCGGCTGCTGCACCGGCTTTTCGGCCGGTATCACCCCTGGCCTTGCATGCCCCTTCCAGTACTGTACCAACCGGCGCAGTTCCTCGTCGGAGACAAAAGCGCCTTGCAAGCGCAAAGGTGTGGGAGCATCGGGGGGCAAAAATAGCATATCGCCCCGGCCCAGCAGTTGTTCGGCGCCGGGCATGTCAAGGATGACGCGGGAATCCACAGATGAGGCCACGTTGAAGGCGATGCGCGCCGGGAAGTTCGCCTTGATGAGCCCGGTGACTACGTCCACACTGGGGCGCTGGGTGGCGATCACCAGGTGAATGCCGGTCGCCCGCGCCATCTGTGCGATGCGACAGAGCGCGCGCTCTGTCTCCTGCGGGGCCATCATCATCAGATCCGCCAGTTCGTCCACGATGACCACGATGTAAGGTAATCGTTTTTCACCCAGGCGTGGCGCGACGTGCTCGTTATAGTCGCGGATGTGGATGGCGCGCTCCTTGGAGAAGCGACGATAGCGACCGTCCATCTCCCGCAGCACCCACTGAAGCACGCCCGTCACCCGCTCCATCTCTACCACCACCTTCGACCGGAGATGCGGGATGCCATCGTACCCCGCCAACTCCACCCGCTTGGGGTCTACCATCAGAAATTGCAAATCGCCGGGAGTATTCTTCAACAGTAGCGCGGCGACGATGCTGTTAATGCAGACTGACTTACCCGAACCGGTCGTGCCAGCGATGAGCAGGTGTGGCATGGCGGTCAGGTCAGCGATGGCCGGGTGGCCGGAGACGTCCTGCCCCAGGCACAGCCGCAATGGGGAGTCCATCTCTGCGAACGCTTTGGATTCCATCACGTCCCGCAGCGCGACCAGAGAAATCTCCGAGTTGGGCACCTCGATGCCGACCAGTCTTTTGCCGGGGATGGGGGCTTCGATGCGCAGCGTCTTGGCTTCCAGCGCCAGTGCCAGGTCATCGGCCAGCGCGGCGATGCGGCTGACCTTGACTTTGGTCTCCTTGCCATTGCGGTTGGTGACGACGAGCGGTTCGACGCCGAACTGGGTCACGACCGGCCCAGGGTTGATCTCCTTGACCAGTACCGGCGCGCCCAGATTCTCTAGCGTCTCCGCGATGACACGTGCCTGCTGGCGCAGTATCACCTCGCTGAAGTCCCGCTCGTTGCCGGGATCAAGTATCTTATCAATGGTGGGCAGTTGCCAGGGCCAGTCACCGTCGACAGGGCGGGTTGGGACGGGAGCGGCGGGCGGGGAGGGTGGGGAGACAGCCTTCACCGGAACCTTGGGTGCCTGGCGAAGCGGGTGGCGGGGCGGTGTCGGTAGTGGAAGCCTGGGGCGGCGGGGCCGTAGACGCCCCCACAGGTGCTGGAGCACCCGCATAGCATCCTGGGCTGTGACCCCGAAGGTGAGCGCGACGACGACCAGCCACAGGGTGACCAGCGCGACAACCACCCCTACGCTGCCCAATCCCTCCAACAGAACTTGGCTCAGCGCCGCGCCCAGGTAGCCGCCGCCGTGGCCGGCCTCGGCCGTTGCCTTGAGATCGCCATCGAACAGGATGAGTGCCGCCGGGAGATGGAGCGTGACCAGCAAGACCAGGTAACCCAGCGCCACACCCGCAGCCTGGAGCGGTGTCACATGGGGCAGCCGGTCGCCGAACTCGCGCAGAACGAGCCACAGTCCCATTGCACCGACGAACAGCGGTGTCAGGTAGGCTCCCCAGCCGAAACCCCGCCGCAGCAGTCCCAGCCACCAGCCTGGGATCAACCCGTGGTTGGCGGAGAGGAAACTAAGGATAGTAAGACCTGCAATGGCGAGCAGCACGTAGCCCAGGATGTCGAGTTGTTGGTCGCGGGTGAGCTGGATGCGGGGCCATGTCCGTCGTCGCTTGCTCCTACTGCGTCTGCTCGTGCGTCTAGTTGAACGTCTCTTCGTCATAGCGTCAATCAGATGCGGCCTGACGGCCCAGGCAAGCAGCCAGGTCGTCAAGAGATTACTGTTTAGTAAGTGACAACGCGAGGAAGACCTTTGGCCTGTTCGATCCAGTCGCTGACCTGATCCTGGCTGGGCAGCCTGCGGATGAGTTCCTTCTTCTCGTTGACGGCCTTCATCTTCTGATAGAGGTGCTCAGCATTGCGCTGCGCCAGTTCCGGCACAGTGTCAACGCCTGCCTCCTCCAGCAGGTCGGCGTATTCTTCACCGACGCCTCTGATACGGAAGAGGTCAACGAGATTGACCCATTCCAGGATCAGCTTGCCGCTGACCCCCGTTTTTTCGGCGATTTCCTGGCGTCCCTTGGGCGTCGCGCACTGCTTAAGCAGCGCCTCTGTGGTCGCGATACCCGCCTCTCGGAGCCTTTGAGCGTAGACTTCTCCAATGCCTTCTACTTTCTCTAATTTCGTCATCGGTTTTCTCCTTATATTATGTTATGCCTGGCACCGCCAGCCAGTTGTACCTCGTTTCGAGATAGTACTGATTATAACACATCTCCCACCGAGATGCTATACCAGCGCCGTACCACTAAAGTGCCCGCACTGGGAGAACACCCTAACACCGCCTGTTTACGGCGGTGCAGGCCAGCGCATCACTTCATCAGCGCCCTCTCCACCGCCTCCGCCACGGAGCGCACCGAGATAGGTTCGATACCCTCAGGCAGCGGTTCCTGGCCCCGCCGCACCGACCTGGGCAGCAGGCAACGACGGAACCCCAGTTGCGCCGCCTCCTTCAGCCGCGCTGCCGTCTGCCCCACCGCCCGCACCTCCCCCGAAAGCCCCACCTCGCCGATGATCGCCAGGTCCGCCGCCACGGGCCGGTCGCGCACGCTAGAACCGATCGCCACCGCCACCGCCAGGTCCGCCGCCGGCTCCCCCACCTGCAAGCCCCCGATCACGTTGGCGAAGACGTCCTGGTCGTAGAGCCGCAGTCCCACACGGCGAGATAGTACGGCAACGATCAGCAGCAACCGGTTGAAGTCCACGCCGTTGGCGGTGCGGCGCGGGTGGCCGAAACTGGTGCGGCTGGCCAAGGCCTGGATCTCGACCAGCAGCGGGCGCGTGCCCTCCATCGTCACCGCGATGGCCGACCCGGGCGCGTTCACCATCCGCTCGGCCAGGAACACCTCCGACGGGTTGGGCACCTCGACCATGCCTCGCTCCCGCATCTCGAACACCCCCACCTCCGAGGTGGCCCCGAAGCGATTCTTGACCGAGCGCAGCAGCCGGTAGGTGTGGAAGCGGTCCCCCTCCAGGTAGAGCACCGTGTCCACGATGTGCTCCAGCACCTTCGGCCCGGCGATGGCGCCCTCCTTGGTCACGTGGCCCACCAGGAAGACGGCCACGCCTTCGGCCTTGGCCCACCATTGGAAGCGGGCCGCCGCCCGGCGCACCTGGCTGATCGAGCCTGCCGCCGAGGTCAGTTCCTCCGAGTAGACGGTCTGGACCGAGTCCACGATCATTGCCACTGGCTGGACTTGCTCCGCGTGGCGCAGGATCGTCTCCAGGTGGGTCTCGGTGACGACGAACAGGTTCTCGTTGCGGATGGAGAGCCGGTCGGCGCGCATCTTGATCTGCCGCGCCGACTCCTCGCCAGAGACGTACAGCACGGGGCGACCGCTCGCCTCCGCCATCAGCCCAGCGGTTTGAGTCAGCAGGGTAGACTTGCCGATCCCTGGATCCCCGCTGACGAGAATGAGTGATCCGGGCACGACGCCGCCTCCCAGCACGCGGGCGAATTCCCCCAATGGCAGCGGCAGCCGCTCAAACCCCTCGGTCCCAATCTCAGCCAAGCGACGGGGCTCGCTGCCGGGGACAGTCGAGCGTCCGGCCGCCGAGGCGGATGGCTTCTCGACCACCTCGATCATCGTGCTCCACTCGCCGCAGCCGGGACAGCGGCCCATCTCGCGGGGCGTGGCCCGCCCGCAGTTTTGGCAGACCCAGTGGGTGCGTGTCTTGGCCATCGTCCCTCCTGATCAACAGTTAGCGATCAGCCGTTAGCAGTCAGCGATATTGTACCAGAACATTTGTTCGAGCGCAAGTGAGGACTGTTAGAACAGCGGATCGCAGGACAGCAACGGATGTGCCACAGCCACTTCGCTCGCACGTGAGATACATGAACGGCGAACCAAAGAACATCTCTACCATATCACCAATTTAGCCTTTGGTCAAACGTGGCCCTTATCCCGCCTTTTGGTCATTTGTCATTTGTCACTTGTCATTGGAACCTTCCTACCCCATCCGACGTCTAATGGGTAGCAGGCCAATCGCATTGGCCGCGCACTCACACAAATCAGGAGGAGAGAAATGATCAGGACCAACCAACGAGCCAACCAATTTCTGATAGCCGCTGTCGTGACCATCGTTGTACTACTGAGCGGCGCCCGGCCTGCCCTGGCAGACGGCATCATCATCCCGGAGCCGCCCCCGTGGCCCGAACCACCCCCGCTGGAGGAGTCCTGGCTCACCATCCGCTATCACCGCGTCACCGTCACCATTGAGAACCAGGTGGCCGTCACTTGCGTCGAGCAAGAGTTCCTCAACGAGTGCGACTGGGAGGTCGAGGGCACCTACGTCTTCCCGCTGCCGGAGGGGGCGGCGGTCTCCGAGTTCGTGATGTGGGTGGACGGCGAGCCGGTCGAGGGGGAGATCCTTCCAGCCGACGAGGCCCGCGCCATCTACGAGGACATCGTCCGCCGCCAGCGAGATCCGGCGCTGCTGGAGTACGTCGGGCGCAGCGCAGTACAGGCGCGCATCTTCCCTATCCCGCCCGGTGGCTCGCGCAAGGTCGAATTGGAGTACAGCCAGGTTCTCCCGGTTGACAATGGTCTGGTGCACTACGTCTATCCCCTCAACACCGAGAAGTTCTCCGCCCGCCCGCTGGAGGAAGTCAGCGTCCACGTCGAGGTCCGCTCCCGCGACGCCATGCGCGCCGTCTACTCGCCTACTCACCAGGACCGGATCTACATCGAGCGGGACGGCGACTACCGGGCCACCGTCGGCTACGAGGCAACAGACATCCTGCCCGAGGAGGACTTCGAGTTGATCTACACCGTGGGCCAGGAGGACGTGGGGCTGAACCTCTTGACCTACCGGGACCCTGAGCTTGCCGAAGGGTTTTTCCTGCTGCTCGTCGCCCCTTCCGTCGAAGTGGAGGAAGGGCGGGTGATCCCCAGGGACGTCATCCTGGTGCTCGACACCTCCGGCTCGATGGATGGGGAGAAGATCGAGCAGGCCCAGGAGGCGCTGATCTATGTGCTGGAGCACCTGAACGAGGAGGATCGCTTCAACGTGATCGCCTTCTCCACCGGGCTGCGGCAGTACGGACGCGGACTGCGGCCTGCGTCCGAGGCGCGCGAGGCCGTTGCGTGGGTGCAGCAACTGGAAGCAGTCGGCGGCACCGACATCAACCGCGCGCTACTGGAGGCATTAGCACAGACGGATGGTTCGACTTCGCTCACCACAGGCTCAGAACGGCCCGCAGTGCTCATCTTTCTCACCGACGGCCTGCCCACCGAGGGAGTGACCGAGGTGGAGCAAATCTTGGCCAACGTGGAGGGGGCCGCGCCGGATAACGTGCGCCTCTTCCCCTTTGGCGTGGGCGACGACGTCAACACTGTCCTGCTGGACACGCTGGCTGAGCAGCACCGGGGGGCCAGTGGCTACGTCCGCCCTCACGAGCGGATTGACGAGGAGGTCTCTGCCTTCTACGCCCGTGTCAGCACCCCCGTCCTGGCCGACATCGAACTGGACTTCGGCGACGTGCTGGTCGAGGACACCTATCCCTACCCACTGCCGGACCTCTTCGCCGGCACGCAGTTGATCCTGGTGGGCTGCTACCGGGAGAGCGGCGCGGCTCGCATCACGCTCACTGGTGAGGTGAACGGCGAGCGCCAGCAATTCGTCTACGAGGGCACTTTTACCCAGTCACCCAGTTACCCAGTCACCCAGTCCCCCAGCTTTATCCCCCGCTTGTGGGCCACGCGCAAGATCGGCCACCTGCTGACGCAGATCCGGCTCCACGGAGAGCAACGGGAGTGGGTGGACGCGGTCGTTGAGTTGAGCGTTCGATACGGCATCATCACTCCTTACACCTCGTTCCTGATCGAGGAGGAGAACATCCTGACCGCGGAAGGGCAGGCGGCGGCGGTGGAGCAGTTCCTGGCCATGCCGACCATGCCTGTCGTTGGTGCGCCAGCGGTGGAGAAGGCTGACGAGGAAGCCGAAATGCGCGGGGCCGAATCGACCGGCGGCGAGATGATGCCGGAGGAGGCCGCGCAGGTCGTGCGCTTGGTGGGCAGCAAGACCTTCATGCTGCAGGATGGCATCTGGACTGACACGACCTTCGACCCCTCACGGATGAGCACCACCCAGGTCGGCTTCGGCTCCGACGGTTACTTCGACCTGCTGACGGCCCGGCCGGGGTGGGGCGCATACTTCGCGCTGGGTGAGCGGGTCATATTCGTGGCCGAGGGTGTGGCCTACGAGGTAGTGGAAGGGGAGGCTGGACCGGTGGAAGTGCCGCCGACCCATACGCCTGAGCCCGCTCCGTCCGATCAGCCGACGGCCACGCCAGACGCCAGCAGCGAGGCGACCACCACGGAGTCGGGCGGTGCATTGTGCACGGGGGCGGCGGTGATGGGCGTCATCGCGCTGGCAGCGGTGGCGCTGTGGCAGCGGACGCGGAGGTAGAGCGCCAGGTACACGCACTGTGCAGTCCTCACTGCATGGCGGTTACGCAGGACGAGCGGTAGGAACACCTACGGCGTATAATCTCGCAGGATAGAGCCGCCGATGAACTCGCGCAGGATGGAGTTGTCCGGGATCAGATCGGGGCCGCAGGGCTCGAACCACCGCAGGAAGGCCAGCAGCCGCTTGGCCTCCACGCGCCGGGGACTGGAGGGCTCGACCTGTAGCAACAGCGGTTCGGCCAGCGACTTTAGCACCGCCAGTTCATAGACCAGCGCGGAGTTGAGCATCACGTCGGCGTGTTCTTGATAGGGGAAGATGTGCCGCTTCTCCCCTCTTCGCACGCTCTCCCAGCGATTCAGGGTCTCCTCGGCCGTGTACCCCCGGTAGGTAGCATCCCGCACGATGCGACGGACGAGGCGGGTATCCGTCGTCGGCACCCGGTTGTGCCGATCAATGTTGAGTTGCGTCAGGTCCGAGACAAAGATGCGGAAGGTGCGCTCGCGCGGCACGGACGGCACCAGCCGGGGGTTCAGCCCGTGGATGCCCTCAACGATGATAATGTGCTCGGGACCAAGTTGGACGATCTCGCCCCGCTCTTGCAGGCCGGTCTTGAAGTTGAAACGGGGGAGTTGCACGCTCTCTCCACGCATAAGGGCCAGGAGATGCTGGTTGAATAGCGGCAAGTCGAGCGCTCCCAACGACTCGAAGTTGTAGTTGCCATACTCGTCCCGAGGCGTCTTCTCCCGGTCCACGAAGTAACTGTCCAGTGCCAGGGGGAAGGGGCGGACACCGTGGGCCAACAACTGGATAGAGATCCGCTTGGAGAAGGTGGTCTTGCCAGCGGCGGAGGGGCCGGCGATGAGCACCAACCGCACCTCGGTCCGGCGACGGGCGATCTGATCGGCAATCTGCGCGATGCGCTGTTCGTGTAGTGCCTCCGAGACGAGGATGATCTCGCGGATGCGGCCATTGGCGATGGACTCGTTCAGTCCACTCACCGACTCCACGCCGAGCAAGCGCAGCCATTCGCCATACTCGCGGAAGATGGCTGTCAGTTGTGGGTAGTCGTGCACGGGAAGGAGTTCCGTCGGGCGATGGCGGCGCGGAAACTGGATCACGAATCCCGGCGGCCATAGGTGCAGGGCGAAGCAGCGCAGGTACCCGGTCGAGGGCACCATGTAGCCGTGGAAGTAGTCGCGTACGCCGCGCAGGTTGTAGAGCGAAAGGTAGTCCTTATGGCGGTGCGCCAGGAGTTGGAACTTTTCCTTCTCGCCACGCGCGCGAAACATCTCGACGACCTCGTCGAGGGGCACGTGCTCCCGCCTGATGGGAGCATCCTCAGCGACGATCTCTCGCATGCGAGCCTCAATCTGCGCCAGTTCCTCCGCACTGAACGGTTCCCGTCCCTGTACCTGGCAGAAGAAACCGCCGAAGGGAAGCGTGTGGTCCACGAAAATCTGGGCTTCTGGGAACAGTTCACGCACGACGGTCACCAGCAGGAAGGAAAGGGAGCGTCGATAGATGCGCATACCGTCGGAGTTGGAGAGGAACATAGGGTCCACCCGGGCGTCGGACCACATCTGGTAAGTCAGTTCGCGCAGTTTACCGTCGACAAGGGCCGCGATGACAGGCACCGGGTTGTCGCTCAGCGCCACCTTGATGTACTGCTCCAACGGTGTCCCCACTGCAGCACCGAAGACCCGCCCGTCGGGAAAGCGCATCAGCGCTGTCTCACGGGGTTTCGCGCTCCGCACTATTTGTTCGCTTTCCATCACGCAGGCTAGAATGGCAACATCACTCGCCCGGTCATCACGAGCGCCATGCAGCCGCATAGCGCCACGTTCAGGAACAGCAAGACCGCCAGCACCAATCGCTGCCGCGGCGCCAGGCCCAGAAAAGACTGGGCCAGGTGTGCTTTCCTCTCGGCCTCGAACGTCTCCTCTGCCTGGATCGCCTGTTCCCGTAGATCTCCCACCATATCTGTGTGGCTCGTCTGTTCCCGCAGGTCTTCCACCATGCGCAGTCTCCTCCCTTCAATCTGTGTCCTACCTGTCATTAAGATACCGCCAAACAGTGTAAAAGTCAAATGGTGGCCGAGATAACAGTTGGGACTGAAAAGCCCCGGGGCTTCGCACCACCGGGGCTGGAGAGGCATCTTGTCGGTTCGTGCTTAGATGTATGCTTCTGCGGACTCGCTCTCTCCTGTGTCAAGCCCGACGACGTCCACGGACTCGCTCTCTCCTGTGTCAAGCCCGACGACGTCCACGGACTCGCTTTCTCCTGTGTCAAGCCCGACGGCGTCCACGGACTCGCTCTCTCCTGTGTCAAGCCCGACGGCGTCCACGGACTCGCTTTCTCCTGTGTCAAGCCCAACGGCGTCCACGGACTCGCTCTCTCCTGTGTCAAGCCCGACGGCGTCCACGGACTCGCTCTCTCCTGTGTCAAGCCCGACGACGTCCACGGCTTGAGGCCCCTTGGGGGTGTCTTCCAGCGTGAACTCCACCCGCTGGTCCTGGTTCAAGTTCCGGTAGCCATCACCGCGGACGGCGGAGTAGTGGACGAAGATGTCCTCCTCCTGCCCATCGGGACGGATGAATCCATATCCCTTCACGCGGCTGAACCACTGGACGGTTCCCAGGGCACGATTACTGTCCTCCATAATTTTCCTTCCTCCTTGTGACATACTTCGGCCTCGGTCAGAGCGCCCTTCTGCGTTTTCCCACACCGGGGGGCGACGCTGCCGAACACCGTGACAATGAGCAGCAAAATACCACAATTTCGCCGACTTGTCAAGCCGAGGTGGTTGTGTTGGTTGTGTCGTTTAAAGGTGGTATAATCTTGATGCTGATATTCGATGCTGGTATACTATTGAGCATCCAGTAATGAGTACCCGGCAACTATATTGTCGCAGGGAGTGTATCAATGAGCGAAGTCCCAATTATCGCCCTCATTCCTGCCTGGAACGAGGCGACTCGCATCGGCCCCGTCGTAGAGGCGACGCGGGCTCACCTGCAGGTGCTGGTGGTGGACGACGGCTCCCACGACGGTACGCCCGCTGTGGCTGAGGCCGCTGGCGCCACCGTCGTGCGCCACTCCCGGAATCGGGGCAAGGGCGTGGCGCTGATGGATGGCTTCACCTGGGCGCTGGAGCGGGACTACGAGGCCGTTCTCACACTCGACGCCGATGGCCAACACGACCCAGCCGATATCCCCAAGTTCCTGGCCGCCTACGAGGCCGGCGCAGGGGACCTCATCGTCGGGCGGCGCGACTTCAGCCAGATGCCCTTCCCGCGCTCTTTTGTCAACCCCTTCGGCTCGTGGCTGCTCTCGCTGGCGCTGGGTACGCGCATCTACGATAACCAGAGTGGCTATCGCCTGTATGACAGCCGCCTCCTGGAAAGGCTCGACCTGAGCACCACCGGCTTCGAGTTGGAGGTCGAGGTCATCATCCAGGCAGTCTGCAAGGGGATGTGTATCGGCTGGCTGGACATCCGCACCATCTACGGCATTGACAAGGTGAGTTATTTCCATCCAATCAAGGACTCGGCCCGCTTCCTGGGGATGGTGTGGCATGCGCGGAAGCAACGGGTTTCGAGGCCGGGTCGGGGTCACCATATTCGCGCCAGTGGGCGGCGCTCCGGTTGATGCGGATGCGCTGGGCGCGCAGCCAACGGCGAGGGCCTAGAATCCGGCGTCCCACCTCAGGGGGAGCATCCGGCAGGCGGGTGAGTGTGCCCTCCTGCACCAACCGGTCGAAAAAGGCGAGGAAGCGCTGCTCAAGTTCCTCCAGGCTAAACTCCTCGCCGCGTTCGTAGGTCTCCCTGGCCAGTTGCTCGATGAAGCCGGCAGTGTGCTCAATGAGCGTCTCAACCGGTTCCAGGACGATCCCCCAGGCGTATACCGGGTCGAGCGGCATGGAACCGAACTCCATAGGGATGGGGCGGCGGGTTTTCTTCTCCATAAGCAATCCTCTTGGTCAGTGGTCAGCGAACCGGTGTTTGACCTCGTCCGGTACTCACCACCCGCTCGCCGTGAACGCCGCCATCAGCAGCACGTCCCGCTCCTCAGGCGTCATCGGGCGCGGGCGGGCGTAGTCCTCCAGGATCGCCGTCAGTACCTCGGTGCTGATGTGCCGCCCGTCGTAGAAGACGTGCCGGTCCACGAACTCCTGCCGCGTCTCCAGCGACCACATCTGGTCGAAGAAAAGGTTGCCGAGGCCATAGTGAATGAAAGCCCCAGCGTGGAAGTCGAAGCCCTGCGGCTGGTGGGCCTGGCTGCCACTGACGATGACTGCGCCCGCCTCGGCCAGCGCGCGGAACTCGGCCCGCTGCTGCGGCGTGGGCTCGTACTGGTAGAACTCCCAGTACTGGAGGGTGACGATGGGAATAATACCTTGCTCGCGCAACTCCCGGATCTGGCTGTGGAGCAGGTCGTAGTCGCAGGAGGCCGCGCCCGCGCGGTCGTCCGTTGCCCAATTGGCGCCCGGCCCCACCGGGTTGCAGCCTATGAAGCCGAAGGTGTGCACGCCGTGGGTGAGCGTCAGGGGTCGTCGTGCCTGCGCCAGGTTCCACCCGCCGCCGAAGTAGGGGATGGAGCGCTCATCGTACATCGTCAGCGATAACTGCATCGCCTCCAGCCCCCAGTCAAGCAGGTGGTTGCCGGTCAACTCGATCACGTCTACGTCCACGTCCTCCAGCAGTTCGATGTAGCGCGGGTTGGAACAGAAGACCATCGTCGTGTAGTCGGCTGGCGGGGGACAGTTCTCGGCGAAGGAAACCTCGCTGCTGATGTGAGTGATGTCAGGCTCGACCAGCCAGGGGCGGATGTCCTCGGCAGGGTAGGTCATGCCGTACCGGTCCATTCTCATACCTATGGCTCGGGCGAGGGCGGTCACTCCGGTCATCACGACCACCGACATCTTGGCCGGATCCCGGTTGGTGAGTGAAGTGCCTATCGCCTCCTGAAGCCTGACGACGCCACGATCGAGGCCGGTTATGCCAGCGCGCACGACCAGCGGATAGGCCGCTGTGTCCATTTCCTTGTCGAGCACCGAGACACCGTCCACACGCAGCGCCTTCCAACGTGGCTCCAGTTGGTCGAAGGGGATGATGGCCCAGGCCGGGCGAGTGTTCCAGGCTCGCTGCACGATTTCCTCTGCCGGGACGATCTCGGCCGCGCCGGGGGCGTACTGGCCCATCACGGTGGTCAGCATCATAGCGGTATCAATGGTCATCAGCAGTGGCTGGCCCGCGAAGGGGCCACTCGGGGCGCCGTTCCAACTGCTGACGACGTCGGCCCAGGCCACCTCGTCGGTGAGGGTGGGGAAGGGAGCCACGACGACGTAGACCCACCCAGCGAGCGGGGCTGCGTTGGGGCTGGGGTTGAGCGTCGCCTGCACGTCGGCGGCCTCGGCGGAAGAGGTCAGGACGAAGAGGTCGGGATGGGTGACAAGGACTGCGCTCAACCTGTCGGTGACGGGCACGGGCAGTCCTTCGGGGACGAAGACGGTCACCGGCCAGGCTGGGGTAGGAGTGGGCGGGGGAGTTGGCGAAGGAGTCAACGTGGGGGTGGGACGCGGGGTGCGGGTCGGCGTGGGGATGGCGTCGGGACTGGTGGGATTGCCACAGGCGGCGAACAGGGCCGCGAGCAGGCCCAGGCTGGCGAGCAAGGCCAGCAACAGCGCACGGCGTGATGGGGTGGTTGGTTTCATCGGCAAGTCAGGGACTTTGGATTCTTGCTCTCTATTCTCCCGCCCTATGTTAGAGGTCTCTTCTCTCACTCAAAGGGCGACGTGAAGTGCACCCAGACCCAGGTGGTCGGCGAACCTTCTCCCACATAGGCCAGGTCCACGTCCTCGGGGGTGAACGGATCAGCCCAGTTAAACAGCCACAGCGCGTCACGGGGGGCCAGATTGACACAGCCGTGGCTGCGCTGGAAGCCAAAAGCGTCGTGCCAGAAGGCGGCGTGAATGGAATATCCTTCGTGGAAGTACAGTGTCCAGGGCACGTCTTCAATAAAGTACCAGGTTGGGCTCCCATCCTCCACGTCGGGGTTGCTCATCCTGCCTTCCCGCACCTTGGACCAGAGGCGGTACAGGCCGGGTGGAGTGGCGGTGGCCGTCCGGCCGCTGGAGATAAGCGTGGCGTAGACCATGCGTTCCCCCTCGTAGGCGGCAATCGTCTGCTCAAACAGGTCCACTGCGATCCACTTCTCGCCTGGGCCGACCTCCGGCGGTGGCGGGTTCACGTCCACCCGTGATACATTCTCTTGCTGCACCCACTGTTCGGAACCGACCAGGTACCAGATTTCGTCGCCGCGCCGTTCTTCGGCAAAGATAGTGACCAGTTGGTAGCGGTTAAGTCCCTCAACGGCCCCGTTGAGCGCGTCCTGGGGCGCGACCGAGGGCTGCACCCAACGGTTGATCCAGGCGAAGGGGTGCTGTGGCTGCTCGGTGAGATAGACACCCTGGAAACGGGAGGGGCTGGCAAGCGCCAGCGTGTCGGCCGGGATGAACTCCTCCTCGTTGATCTGATACCATTGCTGTCCCCCGTACTCGACTATGCCATCCACGCTGATCCACCAGTCACCGGAGAACATCGTGTATGCCGGTGGCAAGCCCATCGCGGCCTCCATCGGGTGGCGGTATACGTTCAGCGGCAGGGTCTTGACGTGGGCATAGGTGTGAGGGACGAGGTCGTCGTCGTCTTCGTCGTGGGGGAGTTCAAACACGGGCAGTTCGGGCAGCGGATCGGGCAGGTGAATGGAGGCGATGCGGTAGGCGGTAGTGCCAGGTCCATGGGAAGGGCACAGTTCCGGGCTGCGCCAGATGAGGCTGGGCACACAGACGTAACGGGTGTGAACGGCCCGAGCAGGGGGCTGTCCCGGATCATACGGGCCGGCCGCTGCAGCGGGCTCCGCCTTCAGGGCCAGCAGGATGAGTAATGCCAGAATGACCAACAGATAACGATGCACGCCAGTCTCCGACGATAAAACCAAGATGGGAGTGTAATTTTAACACAGATTCGATACAGCGTCCAGTTTAGGCGCCAGTCCACCCACATTCATTGCTACGGCTAACGGCTCATCTTCCGCTCCAGCCGCGCCAGCCGGTGGTGCAACTCGGCCAGCGCGAGGTCGCGGCGTGCCCCTGCGGGCCAGTTCTCGACCCGCGCCAGCGCCGCCCGCGTCCACCCGGCGGCCAGTGAGAGATTATTAACGTGCCATTCGAAGTACTTGGCCAGTTCAATATGAGCCAGCACATCGTCTCTCGCTTCCAACGCGAGTTGCTGCCAGCAGGCAAAGGCTTCGGCCCGGCGGTCAGCCCGCTTGAGGAGGTATCCCAGATCGCGTAGTGCCTTGGCGCGCAAGTCGATGGCCAGGTCGGACCTGAGGGCTTGTCCTGAGCACAGCCTATCCTGAGCCTCGTCGAAGGGTCGAAGAGCCGTCCGGTAGGCCCGTTCCGCCTCGGCAAGCCGACCCTCGGCTGCGTACCAGCGGCCCAACCCATAGAACTCTGCGCCGTTCAGCGTCTCCTCGGCCCAGGGGTCGGCGAAAGCCCGGCACAACCGCGCAGCCAACGTGACCAGGCTGAGGATGTCCATCGCGTTGTGATAGAGCACGCGCTTCATCTCGCGGGCGTCGCCCGTGCGCAGATAGTCGCGATAGAGATAGGGGATAACGCCGCCGGGCACATCGTCCTGCTCGCGCAGCACGCCCAGTACCTCCCGCTCGAGGGCAGTCAGCCTGCACGAGGGCAGACAGTGGTGCCACAGTCGCCGCGCGGGGTGCAGCAGGTCGAGCTGAGGCACGTCTACTGTCGGTGGTAGTATGCGCGCCAGGATGAAGCGATTTTCAAGAATCGGCACGTCGAAGGCACGGCCGTTGAACGAAACCAGGGCCTCGAACTCCGGCAGATGCTCCGCCAGCGCCTCGACCATCGCGGGCTCGTCGCCGGGGTCGCGCAGGAAATACTGGTGTACACGGAAGCCCTCCTTGGCGTAAAAGCCCAGCCCGACGATGAAGGCCATCGTGCCGGCGCCGCCGGAAAGTCCAGTCGTCTCCGTATCGAGGAAGCAGACTCGCCGCAGGTCCACGCTGGACAGCGCAGCATCTCGCGCGACCCGCGCGGCGGCCTCAGGGGACAGGTCCAGGAACGCGGAGAGAGGAAGGTCGCCGTGAAGGTGGTCGAGCGGATAGGTCGTCTCAACAACGAAGCACTGCCCGTGGGAGGTCGTATGGACGCGGCCGGGCACCAGGTCCTCGATCGTGACGCGGCGACGGGGGGGAAGCGTCGCCAGTTCACGCACTCCACGCACCACACCCAGTTCACGCAGCCGCTGCCGCAGGTCTTCCGGCATTGTCGAATAGATGATCAATAGACGATCACAGGGGTGCCGCCCTTACGCACGCGCAGTCCATCTTCTTCGTAGGGCACGATGGGCATGGTCCAGCGAAAGAGCCACTTAGCCGCCTCGGGGGGCACGTTGACACAACCGTGACTGCGAGGGCGGCCGTAATCGTTGTGCCAGTAGGTGCCGTGGATGGCGATCCCGCCCCAGAAGTACGAGTCGAAAGAGACACCGGGCAGGTCAAAGTCGTCGCCCCTCATGTGGCGCGAGGGAGCCTTAAACACGATGTGATGGTGCCCTCGCGGGGTGGCGCGGTTGCCCCCTGTGCCGCCGGAGATGTGCGTGCTGAACACCGGTTCGTCGCCCTCGAAGGCCACGAGTAGTTGGTCGGCAAGCGCGATTTCGATGCGCTTATCGTGGACGCGAGGCGAGATCGTTGCCAGGTCCTCGGGATAGATGGGGTGCACGTGTTCGGCGAGGGCGTAGCGGCGCACGCCGGGAGCCAGATTGTCGCGCAGCCGGTACCACAGTCGGTGGTCTGTGCCCCACACTGACTCGACGATGCGGTAGGCCGAACTGTAGTGTAGGCGATAGGAGCGGGAGGCGTCGGGCGATGGAGCACGGCGGGAGTCGGTGTAAGGGACGCTGATCTCTCCCCACAGACCCTCGGAGGGGAGATGCTGCAGCGGCTTGTTGAGGTGCACTTCGACCGGTTGTACGTAGGAGGAGTAGATATAGCCGCCTATGACGCGGAGCCAGATGGGGTTGTGCGGGTTACGGCCCTCAGCCTCGACCTCCTCGAAGTAGGCGATGATGTCGTCGTGCCGCTGGAGACGCACGGTGGGGGCGCGGAGGTCTGGTTCCGCGCGCACCCTGACCGACCATTCGGCGATCCGTCCCAGCCGCACGGTTTCGCGTGTGGCCTGATCACGGGGAGGCAACGGCAGGAAAGCGACTCCCGCCAGCGCGGCGCCACCTAGTTTGAGAAATTCCCGGCGCGTCAGGTTTATCATCGGTGCCCTCACAACCCCAGGATTATACCAGGTGTGTTCCTGGGGTCAAGCATGCGAATTGACTTCCGCGCAGTTTTTACTATACTACGGATGCTGAACTGCGATAGTCCGGCCTGCCGGGCTAAGAAACGGTAGAGGGAGGAATACACAGCAATGGTTATCCAGGATGCCGTCACCATCTCTGAGGAGGTGCGGAGTGGCATTGTCTTCGGCAGCGTCAGGCTATATAACGTAGGTGACCCCACCAAGCCCGAGGGCTCCGCGCGACGCATTCTTGCCCTGACCTACCCCACTCAGGCCCTGAGGCAGGCGCTTAGCGCCGTGGCCCAACGGTTGTCGGGCTAACGCGCTCAAGGGACATTCGTCTTCGCTGGAGACTATGGTACCGGCAAGTCCCACACGCTGCTGGCTCTATACCATATCCTCCACTCACCGGACGACGGAAGAGAGTGGCTCGACCGCTGGGGGATAGCCCTCTCCCTCCCTGGGTGGGTTGACGTGGTCACCAGCCACTTGCTTGATGAGGACCCCGAGTTCATCTGGGAGCCACTGTTCAGAAAGTGTGGTCAGGAAGACCTGTTGAGCCAGGTACTCGATCACCCGACTGGCTTGCAGTTACGGGCGCTGCTGAGCGAGAGGCCACTGGTCTTCGTGCTGGACGAACTGGAGGCCTGGTACGGCTCCATCGAGGATAAAACCCGCCGCGAACGCAACTTGAATTTCCTGCAGGTGGTCACAGAGGCCACCGAGGACCCTCAGGTGAAGTTGCTCCTCTTGGCATCGCTGTACGGCCGGGATGCAGAACTGCTTGGACGGTTGGGACGAGGGAATATCTTCCTCAAAGACCTGGGCGCAGGGGAGGACAAGGCCCAGGTAGTGCGTTTTCGCCTGTTCGAGGAGGTTAACGAGGAAGCGGCTCAGCACACGGTGGATGACTACATCGGGCTGTACGCTCAGCATAGAGCCCAGGTGGGCCTGGCCGACGCCTCGCTGGACACCTACCGGAAACGGATGTCGGCATACTACCCTCTGCATCCCGAATTAGTGGATGTCCTTTTCCAGACCTATAGCGCGTCGAGAGAGTACCAGAACACGCGAGGTGTTCTATTCTTGCTCTCCGGCGTGCTGCGTCGCTTCGCCTCCGAGCGCGACCTGTTGCTGCCTGCAGACGTGGCCCCCGATGTCGGCGAGGTCAACGACGACCTGTTCCAACTCAACCCCCGGCTCCTGGCACGGGCGCAAGAGGACATCGCCCGCACACGCGAGGAGCCCTTGAGCCGGGACATCCTGGCCACGATCCTGTTACGCTCTTTCGTGCCCGAGATGGCCGGGGCAGAGGCGACGCAGATCGCTCTGGGCTGCCTCCGTCTTGGAGTTAACCCTAACGAGATCGCCCGTGTGTTGGATCGGCTCGAGGATGCAGCCTGGTATCTATGGCGCAGCGATGGACGGTACGTCATCCGCAACGAGGAGAACCTGCCGGTCAGCATCAACGCCCGCGCGGCGCGGCAGTTAAAGGAACAGGGGTCGGAGGCAGCGCGCGTCCGGCTGGCCGAGATGATAGGCAAGATCGCTGGCGGTATAAGCACGTTCGTCTACCCGGTTGAGGAGGTACCCCGCCAACGGGCCATGCGGGTAGTGATCTCGACCCAATACCTGGATGACGAACCGCTGCGCGAATTCTACCACGGCCGCGAGTGGCGCAACACGTTGTTGCTGGTGCGTCCCAAAGTGGCCGGCGACCTGGCAGCCACAGAGCGCTTCCTCCTGAGCGCCCAGCGGCTGCTCGTGTGCCAGCAACTCAAACGTGACCTGGAGGCGGCGAAGGAGAAGGATAAACTAGCCCAACTCAAAGAGTACGTCGAACGTGAGGAGCGGGACCTGAAGACCAAACTGGCGGCCAACTACGGCGAGTGGATGAAGCCGGGGATGCGAGGGGGCAAACTGTACTTCCGGCCCATTGACTGCTCGCTGGATGCGCAGGAGGTCTTGAGGTTGGCCAGGGAATCCTTCGGGGCGGAGGTGCTAGACGACGTCACCCTGGCCGAGTTGCGGAACACCGGGGAGAACGGCGTGCGGTTTGACCGCTTGCGCCAGATCTTTTCAATGGTGCCGGGCAAGCCCATCCTGGTGGACTCCGAGATTCTGCGAGAGCGGGTGCTGGCCCTATGTAACCAACAGGGCGAGGTAGTGATGGTGCGGGGGAAGAACGTCTACGGCCCTGAGAACCGCGCGCCACGAAATTTCGCTGAGGACGTGATGCTTTATCTGAAGGCCCACGGTCCAGCGGTTGTAGGAATGGAACAACTGGAGAAGGCGGGCATTGAGTACGTGGTACCAGAGCCAGAAGAGATGCGCCCTGGTGAGACGCCGGTGAAGGCAGAGATTGCAGAGCCCACGCTACCGGGACGCTGCATCGTAGTCAAGAGCGACCGCTACAGAACGCCCTTTAACCTGCAGACCGACGTTGAGGGCCGCCTGCGCCGCGACGACCGCGCGAGAGCCATCGAGATTGAGGTGGATGGCAGCGGGTTGCAGGAGGCCGGGTCGCTCAGCCGCATGTTGGAGGGCGTGCGCAGCGATGGTGGCGAGACCGAGGTGGTGCTGCGGTTGCGCCTGGTGCTGCCCGCCGCCGCGAGCAAACAGGAGGTGCTGAAACTGCTCGACCAACTCCCCATCCCCGTGGAGGGCACCATATCCGCCACCCTGGAGGTGCTGGCCGATGAATAAGAAACCAGGTTTTTTCCTGAAAACCTGGTTTCTAGCCACAGCCGCCACCCTGGAGGTGCTAACCGATGAGTGAAATAAGTGAGGCTCCGTTAGTCCGGGCATTGGTCGCCGCCGAGGACCCGCTGGCCGTCCTCTACGAGACGCTGGTCGCGCTCTGGGGTGCCACAGGTGGCGTAGACGACGTGAACGGCTTCTTCCGCGAGCGGGAGGCTGCCACGAACCGGATGGAGCGCTTCGTCCACGACACCTACTTCGAGGTCTATGACATCCTACTGGAGCGCATCCGGGCTGAGGACCGGGCGCACCATTTCACGCCAGGCGAAGGGCCGGTGGTGCTGCTCGACGGGATGAGCATCCGCGAGGCTGCACTCTTGCCGGCCCGCCTGTCCCAGCAAGGTTACGCGGCCGAGACGGTGGGTTTCGCGCTCTCCGAAGCGCCCTCGTCCACGCAAGCGTTCACACGGCGGGTTTTCGGCGCCCGCTCCGTCACCACACTGAAGACCTGGAACGGCTTCCAGGTAGTGCCTGTCCGTTCTGGCGAGGTGCCCGCCGTGTTGCCGACGGGCCCAGATGTGCTGGTGTGACTGTCGTATCCCGACGAGTTGCTACACAAGGTGAAGGGCAAAACGCTGACCCCGGCCGAGGCATTGGACAAGACGGTAGCGGCGCTGGTGGACGTGCTCGGCAAACTGGAGGGGACTCGCTTCCGCCTGCTCTCCGACCACGGCTACGTCTACGCGCCGTCGGCCCGCTTTATATGGAAAGCGCCCCGTGGCGACGAGAAAGTGTTGCGACGACTCTTCGGCGGCGTCCGCTGGGTGGCGGCGGAGGAGATGACCGATCCGGGCTTCGACAAATTGCGCGACATGTCGCCCCAGGGGGCCTACGCCCTGTTCGATGAGCAAGGCTGCTACATACGCGGGCGATACGGCTGGAGCACGCAGGGCTCCCGCCAGGGGGACGTAGACCACTATGGCCTCTCATTGATGGAGTGTCTGACGCCGAGGTTAACGGTGCGGAGAGGGTGAAGCAATGGAACGGCAGGACGTAACGGCGCTGATTGACGAGATCCGCTACCTGGGCAGCGAACTGGATGATGTGGAGACGAAAACGGCACACGGCGGCCTGCCGCAGCGTATCTATCGCTCCCTCTCGGCGCTGAGTAACCGCCGGGGTGGGGGTGTGATTCTCCTGGGGGTGGATGAAGCACAGCAGTTTGCCGTGGTCGGCGTGCCCGATGTGGCCCGCCTGCAGGCTGATCTGTCGTCGGTTGCCTCTGAGATGCGGCCGCCGTTGCGCCTGACCTTCGACGTTTGTCAGGTCGAGGAGGAAACGGTGGTAGCCGTCACTGTGCCCGAATGCCCGGCCAACCAGAAGCCCTGCTACTGGGAACGCGCCAGCCTGGAGGACGGTGCCTACGTCAGGGTAGGCAACACCAATCGCCACATGACGCAGAACGAGATCCGCCGTCTCTGGCTCTCCCAGCGGGACGACGCAGACACCGACGTGGTCGAGAAGGCCACCCTGGAGGACCTGGACTGGCAGCGGGTGGAGGCCTACCGCGCCGCCGTGCTCCAGCGACGACCCGAGTCGGTCGTTGCCGGGCAGTCGTTGGAGAACCTGCTGTTGGGGGCGGGCTGTCTGGCTCGCGACGGCGCGACGCTGCGCCCGACCCTGGCGGGGCTGCTTCTCTTCGGTCAGAACCCGCAGTTCTACTTCCCCCGCTTCATTATCACCGTCACCCAGTACGGCAGCACCGACGTGGGCGACGAGATCATTCACGGCCGCCCCTACCTCTACGACACCGAGGCTGATGGGCCTATCCCGGCTATGATAGACTGGGCCGAGCGGGCGGCGTTGAGTCTCATCAAGCGGCGGGCCTACTTCGACGGGTTGACCCGGAGGGAGGCGCCCGAGTATCCTGAGTTCGCCATCCGTGAGGCCATCCGCAACGCTGTGGCACATCGGGACTATACCGCACGCGGCACGGCGATTGACGTGCGTCTCTTCGCCGACCGGCTGGAGGTGCGCAACTCCGGCGGGCTCTTCGGCGGCGTGACCGTCGAAACGCTGGACCAGGCCCCGCCCTCGACGCGCAACCCGCGCATCATGCGCGTGCTGCAAGACCTGGGCTACGTGGAGCAGCGGGGCACCGGCATCCGGCGCATGATCGGCGAGATGCGCGAGGCGAACCTGGAACCGCCGCAGTTCAAGGACGCCGGCACCTACTTCGTCGTGACGCTCAAGAACCACACCCTGCTGGACGAGGAGACGCTGGCCTGGCTCAGTCGCTTCGCCTCCGTCCCTCTCAACGACCGGCAGCGTCTGGCGCTGGCATACCTGCGCGTCAACGAGCGTATGACCAACACGGACTACCGGCGACTGCATCACGGAGCGGTGGAGACTGTGCAGGCCACGCGGGACTTGCGGGGCCTGGTGGAGACCGGCCTGGTGGAGATGCACTACACCCGGCGCTGGGCCTATTACACGCTGAGCGAGGCGACGCCGCGCCAGGTGCAGTTGGCCCTCCCCGAGGCGATGAGCGACGAGGAGAGGATCCTGGCCTACGTGCGGGCGCATGGCTCAATTACCAACACGCAGTGCCGAGAACTTCTGAGAATTGACAGTCGCCACCGGGCTACCAGACTGCTTGGCAGGCTAGTGAGGGCTGGTCAAATCCAGCAGATAGGAACCGGCAAGGGAACGCGGTACGAATTGCCCGTGTAGGGCATAAAAGCGCGCATAACGAGCATAAAGCGCGCATAAAATTCTATAACCGCCCATAGGGCGCCTATAGATGCATATAGGGCACGGAAAGACTTGTCCGAGACACAGGGAAATTGCGGCAGATCGGGACGAGGTGATGGAATGCCAGGACGTAACGGCGCTGCTTGACGAAATCCGCTACCTGGGCAGTGAACTGGATGATGTGGTAGGAACGGTGGAAGCCACGCGGGAGTTACGGGGCCTGGTGAAGACTGGCCTGGTGGAGATGCACGGCACCTGCCGATGCTGAAGTGTTTGACGCCGGCGTAGTTGATGAGATGGAGCTGACAGGGAGCTCTATCGAAGGAGGTCGAAATGCTGAAGTGCCAACTTTGCCGAGACGAAAAAGGTGACTACCTTTGCAGACACGACGTGGTTGGAACACCTCGCGTGGATCAGGAAATCATCGGGTACAGTGACGTCAAGGAAGGACTCTTGCGACTAATCAGAGACTCCTTCCAACGATCCAAGGATCCCCATTTTGTCGCCAACCTCAGCGCCGCATTGATCGGAGACTTCGGCATGGGTAAGTCCGCTATAGCCCATTTCTTTGTGAATGCGATTAACAACAATGACTATGATCTTGTATTGGTCAACTTGCAAGAGGATGGGGTCTTGCAGGAAGAACTTCAGCACTTTGACCTTGAGCAGATAGCAACATACCGGGGTGCAGCCATACGCATTGATGCTCGCGCAGTTGCCGATCAACTACAACCCGGACAGGTTACAGACTACATTACTCCGTTCTTTGGCAAGATCCGTGATGAATTTGGCATTTCACGGAAACTGACATCGGTCAAGGACATCACTGAGGCCATTCTGAAGAGGAGGGAAGCTACTCGACTATTCATTTTCATTGATGAAATGGAAGGACTCAAGGAGACCCAATATGGGCTGAACTTTGACGAGTTCTTTGCACGGTTCACTAACGACTTGAGAACTCTTATCAACGGTGAGGGTGCGTACGATATTCGAAACTGCATCACCATCGTTCTATGTACTGTTCCGAATGTTTGGGAAGAGTTCAAGCGAAGAGAAGACATCGCGGGTGGATTGCTTACCCGCGAGTATTCGGAGCCATTCGTGCTGCAACGCTTCGATCTGGCTCAATCCTATCGTTTTGTAGAGAGAGTATGTTGGAATTGGGAGAACTCCCCCTTCGCTGAAAGGTGCATCCGAACCCTGCACCTGGCGGTCGATGGCAAACCCAGGCTGTTGACAAAGCTCTGTAAGCACGTTGAAGGCAGTCTGCCAGCTGGAGACGAGCGTTCTA
This sequence comes from Anaerolineae bacterium, assembly GCA_016783285.1. The sequence continues at coordinate 3,600 of JADHWW010000006.1, read as the reverse complement.
CCGAGAACTACGATCTGGCAGAGTTGACTGCCACTGCATTGAGCAAAGCTGTAGGTGCCCGTGAGCAGTTCATCTACGCCTTTGATCTGACCTCCTTCCGAAACATCTATGAGTACCTAGATCGCGAGTATGGCTCCGACCACGCCAGGCTGTTTCGCTTGCTCGTGGTGCAATATGGTGAGTACACAGACGATAATCTGGCACAAGTTCTCGGGCTCAAAGTGATGAAAGTACAAGAGATAATCCGCGAACTCTCAAGCGAGGAGAAGCTAGTCCTGGGTCTTCGTCTGGTCTCAAAAGGGCATCTATTCGATTATGCTGTATTGGCAACAGATAGGGTGCCCAGAGCAATGATTGATCAGAGGTTTATGAAAAACGAAGATATTGACTTCGCTTTGGCAACAGGCGAGATCACAATCTTCGACAAACTGGACTACTTTAGGAAAATCCTCGGACAGTTGACAATAGAGACACTGGAGGGCAGCAGGAAGGTTTTTGTTCCGTTTCACAAGGAGGATTTGGCCTTACTATGGAATCTCTCGGAAGAACAGGCAGATTCACTGGGCAAGGGACTGCGGGGTTGTGCACTACAACACGTGGAGGTGCACTGCCGGCTATCTGAAGCAGCGCGTAACCGAATTTTTCCTGTTGTTTCTCAGGCAGATCTCCCCTTCCTGTCGAAGGAGCGATATTACCAACTGAGGACTGCGGCTAACAATCTCAGTCCTGAAGATCGAAAAGCCTGCTTAATTGGAGGCGTGATGAAGTTACTTGAATACCGAGGACTCGAGATCCAAGAGCGAACTTCTGCCCAGCGCCTCGACTTTGAGGTCGATCCTGGGAAACTCAGGGAACTCTTCCACGATTTCAACGACGATTTAAGTCTCCTGGGACGCGTTCTCGTGATCGATTCCGCGGAAGCGTTCGGTGAAGAGAAGCTGGTCGAGTACCTTCAGGGATGTGCCTTTGGTCTATTGATTTGCACGAGAAACTTCGGTGATGATCGAGTACTTCATCTCCCACGCGGAGATGAGAAGTATGGACCTTTTCGTCCGACGATAGCGATAGTCATCCAGAGCACACGGCTGGAGACCAATCTACTGATCCTGAGCCAGGTGACGCAAGGTGATATAGCAGTCGAGATCGAATACCAACCTACTTTGGATCGGCTCTATCGCGAACTGGGCCTTGAGTCCTTTCCGCAGGCATGGCGTGATCTTGGAATGCAATTCGGTGTATGTCTCAAAGAGTGGCGAATGAGACATGGCGCATCCAAGAAGGAGGCTAGAGAGACGCTTTCTCACCTGATGCGGGTAACGCCGTCATTGCCTCTCTCCCTGGAGGAGGCGAAAGATGTCACCCGGAAGGAGCTTGGATTCCCACCGACCGCGTTGCCCACTTGGGAAGGGATTGATGACCTGGTCGATTTGGGCTTCGTCTTACGGCAGGGGCAGCGATACGACGTAGTTCTCTCTTCAACGGAAGCAGCAATCTTGAAGATAGTCGAGTACCTGGGAATCGACCCGACTTCATACATCAGCACATCAGAGGAGATTGCAGAACAGATAAAGCACCTCCTCTGGAACTTCACCTCAAGTCCCAAAGCAAAGGAACTATATGACTACGTTGAACTACTTCGGGAAAAGGGACTCCTGATTCACCGGACAGATCAGGAAGTCAAACAGAGAGCCCGTGAGTTCGGACGTCGCCGCGACGAGGCAAGAGCGGAGGATGAATACCAAAGCAGCGTCAAACAGTATTGTGACACCTGGAGCCGTACCAGGAGAAAACGAAGCTTGGACGGCATCAATCGGAGTTTCGCCTACCTTTTCAAGAACTACCATGATCTGCTGGAGAGAGCAGTCAGGCCGGAGGATGCTCGAAGAGTGAAGTTCTGTGCATCTGCCTTGTTCGATGCCTACGATGATTTGAGCGAACTCTATCAAGAAGGGGAAAGCCTCTATAAGTCAGTGAAGAAAAGGCTGGACGAGGCGGGTACTCGCAAACGTACCACGCAAGACGAGTCCAAGATCGTGGCGAGAAACACCGATGCAACTCTGGAAATTAAGGGAGAAACCAACAAGACTTGGCAGGCGATTGATGAGGCACTTGACGAAATGACCCGTCTACACCAAGATGGCACGCCAGACAATGAAAGGGTAGCCGAACTAGCAGAAGAAATCAAGAGCAAATGTGAGCAGTTGCAGGAGACCTACCAGGAAATGAAGACTACCTTCCGGGAATTGCGGTCTTGCCACGAAGAGGTTCACGCACTCGCCCAACGTGCATCTCAGAGCCCCTATCGGGATCAGGTGAGACAAGAACTTCAAGATGTGAGCGAGATGGACCCGGAAGGGCAAATCCCCGGTCTATTGAATCGCTATCGAGAATACGGGCGGACTGCTGGAGGCAAGGGTGTTCAAAGCTATCAGATCAAGCTAGATAGTTTGACACAGACTTTCAAGAACTTCCTCGCCCAGCAGGATAAACTCCAAAAGTTGAACGAGTTACAGCAGAACGTGGAGCAATTCATCTCGCGGATCGAGGAGCATACTCAAAGCCTGGATACCTTGAAAATCCCCGTTGAGGGAGTAGAACGTCTGGATGATGTACCGTTGTTCTTCCGGTTAGAGCTTGAGACGATACGGCAAAACGCACGAGACTTGCTGAGCACTGTGGAAAATTGGCTGGCGAAACCTGCACTTCTGAGTGCCGCCGACATTGATTCCCAGAGCAAAGGGTTAGCAGACCTCCAGAGCGAACTGACGAAGTTCGAAGAAGACCAGGACTCCTTTCAAGAAGATGTTCGCCAGATCAACTACAAGTTACAGACGGTCTTCTCGCCATTAAGCTTCCTCTGGCTCAAAGCCACCTACGAGAAGTTCCTGGGTGATTTTCGGTTTCAACTGCAGAAGAGAATGCAAGAAACCTATCGGGCAGAAACCTATGAGAATGCAAAAAAAGGTTGCGAAGAGGCAAATGAGTATGTAGAGCAAGCCGAACAATGTCTGAAGAAAATCAGCGGTCTGGATGACTGGTTTGACCAACTAGAAAAGGATTTTGAGCCGAGCAAGTTCGAGGGTGCCAGTGTACAGAAGCGTGTTGCCGAACTTGCCCGGCAAATAGAAGATTTGAAGAAGAAACTCCTCCAACGCTTTCCCAAGGACGCCAGCAAGGCGCTGGAGTTGCTGAGAAAGATGCAAGAGGATGATCGGACGTCAGTTGACGAGACGTTGGGCGAACTCAAATCGTTGGCCGAGAAAGAGTGCACAGACAGGATTGACGAGGCTCATCGGGTAGTGGGACGATTCGAGCGTTCTCTTTCTCCTGTCAGAGCACAAATCCACCAGATGCTGAACGAGGCTACAGTCCAGCGGAACGAGGGGGATTTTGCTCAATCCCTCAACACAACCAGGCAAGCGATAGACAAGGTGATAGGCCATCTCGAACAAGCACAGGGCTCTGTCGAATCCATTTAAGTCGTACCTTAAAAGTCCAATAAAGTCGTATCACCCCTGATCTTGACAATACACTGTTGACGAGACATCATCTCCCTAAACTGGAAATGTGGAGGGAGAGATGGCCAGAATAACGACCTTG
>JADHWW010000066.1 GCA_016783285.1 Anaerolineae bacterium | reverse complement strand
TCGCTCGGCCAGTTCCCGGCAACTGCTGAGACCGTCGAGGAGCGAATATTCGCTATGCACGTGGAGGTGAACAAACTCTGCCATCGGGCCGCATTATACCACAGTGGTTGGTAAATTGGTAGATTGGTACATTGGTAGATTGGTACATTGGTACATTGGTACATTGGTAGATTGGTAGATTGGTACATTGGTCAGCGTCGTACCAGTTTCCTAATTTCCCAATTTCCCAATCTACCAATTTCCCAATTTCCCAATTTCCCAACCTACCAGTTTCCCAATTTCCCAATCTATGCTACAATGTAAAAAACTTTGGAGGAGATACAATGTCCCTACTTGAAAGACTGAAACTACGGTTTGCTCCCATTGAGCCCCTTTCCCGGGAAACGCTCCACTACCAGACCCCACCCGATGCGGAACAGCAATACCGCTTGCATCTGCGGGTGGAGGAAGACGGGCGCGGGCTGCTCGTCATCAACGCCGCGACCGTTCTACACCTGAACCAGACGGCCACCGAGTACGCTCGTCTCCTCATCCAGGGCGCCGGCGAGGAGGAAGCGGCTGCACGTCTGGCCCGGCGATACCGCGTCAGTCGCTCGCAGGCCCGCGCCGACTACCATCGCCTCCACGATCACATCTTCACCCTGGCCACCTCCACCGACCTCTGCCCGGTCACCTACCTGGACCTGGAGCGGGTGGAGCCGTTCTCGGCCGAGACCTCGGCTCCCTACCGCGTGGACCTGGCCCTGACCTACCGCGTGGACGAGGCCGGCACGCTCGACCCCGAGGCCCGCCGGCGGGTGGACCGCGAATTGACCGCCGAGGAATGGCGACAGGCCCTGCAATTGCTCTGGGATGTGGGCGTGCCCCACGTCTGCTTCACCGGCGGAGAGCCGACGCTGCGGGATGACCTGGTGGAACTTGTGCGGTACGCCGAGGAACTGGGCCTGGTCACCGGGCTGCTGACCGATGGGCGGCGGTTGCGGGAGCAGGAGGTTCTGGACGCGCTCCTGCTGGCCGGCCTGGACCATCTCCAGATCACGCTGGCCTCACACCGCTCGGAGGTGCACGACGGTATCGTCGGGCAGGAAGGCGCGTGGGAGGAGGCGGATGCCGGGCTGCGCACCGCCCTGGCTGGCGACATTTACGTCGTCGTCCACATCGTCGTCACTCCCGCGAACGCCGGTTCCGTGGCAGAGACGGTGGCCTACCTGGCCGAGTTGGGCGTCCCCGCCGTCGCCTTGAGCAGCCCGCTGGGAGCGGCTGCGGAGGAAGAGCGGGCCCGACTGCAAGATGCGATGGAGGAGGCCCAGGAGGCTGCCCACGAGCACGGCCTGACACTCGTCTGGGACCTGGCGGCGCCCTACTCCCACGTGAACCCGGTGGAGATGGAGGCCGGCCTGCCGCCGGAGCAGGTGGTGCGCCAGCATCTCTACGTCGAGCCCGACGGCGACGTGCTCCCGGCCCAGGGGTACAACGTTGTCCTGGGGAACCTCCTACGGGACTCGTGGGAGGCGATCTGGGAGCACGCGGAGCGGAAGGGGCTGGTGGGAAGCGGTTGACAACTAAACCTATCCCCGTATGCGGTACACACCACGTCAAAAAAGAATGGCGTCAAACCACCTTTGAGTACAGTGACGAAGGCATCACAGTTCGCGTTCCTAATATCTACGCCTGGGTCTGCCCGGAAAGCGGGGAGGCATCCTTCACGCCAGATACGGTTGACGAACTTGTCACAACGGTACGCGAACTCTCACGTGAACCCGGTGGAGATGGAGACCGGCCTGCCCCCGGAGCAGGTGGTGCGCCAGCATCTCTACATCGAGCCCGACGGAGACGTCCTTCCGGCCCAGGGGGTACACCGTCGTCCTGGGAATAAAGCGAATGGCTGGGTAGGAGGAATTTCGTTCCTTCCCAATTCGCTGTAGTGTTGTGGAGGTCATCCAATGACACCTGATGAACTGTACGCTCTCATCGCTCAGGGTGAAAGCGAGACACTGGAGTTCAAGCGGTTTGGCCTTTCGGCTGCCGATGTTGCCGAGGTGGTGGTCTGTCTGGCCAACAGCCAGGGTGGCCTCTTGTTGTTGGGTGTCGAAGACGACGGGAGGGTCAGCGGTTGCCCGAAGGTCAGCATCAACACCCTGCGTCGGGGCATCTACAGCGCCACCAACCCGGCCCTCATCCTCGATGTGCATAAAGTCCCTACGCCCGATGGGGCGGTAGTTGTCATCCGTGTGCCTCGCAGTCCTGTCATCGTGGCCACCACCAGCGGCCGCTACCTGCGCCGTGTCGGCGCCGACTGTTTGCCCGTTTCCCCGGCCATGCTACCTCGCCTGATGGTGGAGAAAGGGCAACTGGACTACAGTGCCAATCTGGTGTCCGATGGCGATTGGGCCGATCTTGATCCCCGTCAGATCGGCCGCTTGCGGGAGATGTTGTCCCGCGCCGCGCCCGACTCGGAGATGTTGAGGCTGTCTGACGCCGACCTTTGCCTGGGGCTGGATCTGGTACGGCGCGAAGGTGGGACCTTGCGCCCTACTGTGCTCGGTTTGCTGGTGGCCGGCACCGAAGCCGCGCTCTACCGGGCCATCCCCCAACACGAAGTCGTCTACATCCACCATCCCTACGATACCACCGACTACGATCAGCGCGAGGACATGCGCCGGCCGCTGCTGGACGCGTTGGAACGGCTGACCGAACTCGTTGAGACACGCAATCCGCATCGCGCTCTCTACGTCGGCCTGCAGCGGCTGGAGATTGCCAGCTTTGCCCGCCCCGTCTATCGCGAGGCGATCCTCAATGCTCTAGTGCATCGGGACTACATCGTGATGGGGCCGGTCTATGTGCAGCACCTGCCCGACCGGTTGATCATTGAGAACCCCGGCGGCCTGCCGGAAGGGATTACCCCAACCAACATCATCACCCACCAGCCGCGGCACCGCAATCCGGCGCTGGCTTTGTTCTGCCAGCGATTGCACCTGGTGGAGCGGGCCGGCGCGGGGGTGGATCGGATGTACCGGCTGTTGCTGACTCAGGGGAAGGAGCCGCCCCAGTTCGTGGATCAGCGCGATAGTATGCGGTTGATCCTGCGCGACACCGATTTTGACGAGCCCTTTGCCCGTTTTGTAGCCGAGTGGGAGCGGGACGAAGGCCGCCTGACGCTGGATCAACTTATCACCCTGGCTCACCTGCACAAGAGCAGCGCGGCAGACGTGGGTGAGGTGGCGGCTGCCTGCCAGCGCAGTCACCGTGAGGCGCAGGAGGTGTTGGATGGATTGGTGACGATGGGGCTGCTGGCGCAGGGGGGGCCGGCCGAGACGCCCATCTACGCCCTGGCCGGTCCGTTGCAGGAGCGATTAGGTAGAGTTAGGGCAATGACGCGAGGAGAGCAGGCGGGGCGCGTGTTGGCCTTTGTGCAGGAACGGGGCCGCATTACCAACCGCGAATGTCAGGAGTTGTGTGGGCTCAGCCGGGATCAGGCCAAGCGCCTTCTGCGGCGATTGGTGCAACGGGGAGGTTTGGTGCGACGTGGGACAGGCAAGGCCACCCAATACAAGGCGCCGCCCGAATAATACGGGCGCTGCCCCGAATCCGTTCGGGCGCGCCCATAAAACAGTGGGCGTGGTACACAGTGAGGAGGTAAACATAGATGAGCGACCACACGCTTGGCCTCAGTCTGGCCTGGCGAATCGCCGCCAACGAAACGGCGCACGCGCAGCACGAGTTCATTGAGCCAGAGTATCTATTCATCCACGCCAGATACGGTTGACGAACTTGTCACAACGGTACGCGAATTGATAACGCTTGCCAAGCGTGCTCGAGAACGCCGCCCTGTGCTGACAGAGTACATCGTATCAGTCGGTGCGCAATCATCTGGGACCTGGCGGCACCCTACTCCCACGTGAACCCGGTGGCGATGGAGGCCGGCCTGTCCCCGGAACAGGTGGTGCGCCAGCATCTCTACATCGAGCCCGACGGCGACGTCCTCCCGGCCCAGACGACGAACGGCTCACACTCGTCACCTGCCATCCCTACGGCAGCCTGCGCTACCGGCTGATCGTCGTTGCCCATCCAGTGGCGACTCTGGAGGACGAAGTGGACTGGCTCTCGTTGGAGGGGGTGTTGTCCGAAATCGCGGCCAGTTCGATGTGAGCAGTGAGATCATGGACAAGATGGCCGTCGAGATAAGACCACTCGCCGGGGAAGAGATCGGCCTTCTCGAGCAGCACGTGGCCTTCGGGCCTCCTGAGAAGCACCGTGAACGCTTTGCCAGACAACGAAAGGGCACAGTCGTCTACCTCGTCGCCTGGCGAGAGAATCTGCCCGTTGGACACGCCTTACTCAAGTGGGATGGGTCAACTGACGAGCCGATGGCATCTGAACTGGATAGTTGTCCCGACACCGAAGATCTCTTTGTGAGCCCTGATCACCGATCAAGAGGGATAGGCTCTCAGTTGATGGATGCCGTCGAGAACCTGACCAGGCAACAGGGATATTCACGAGTGGGTTTGGGCGTTGGCGTCGAAAATGTCCGTGCTCACTCCCTGTATGAGCGCAGAGGGTACGAGGCTTCGGGGTTCGGCGAGTACCGGGAGAGAGGATGCTACGTTGACAGGGATGGTCGGGAGCAGTCGTGGGAAGAAGATTGCATCTATTTGATCAAGCAACTGCGTTAGCAAATGCTCACGCCGGACGTGCCGTCCGGCGTGAGCAGATTTGGGGGACCAATGAACGAAACACATTCCTTGCCAACCTTGCTAGACTTTCCTGCAATCTCTCGCATGCGCCGCAACCACGCGCTGGAGCACGCGACGATGCACGTCCTCGGCGAGCGCTATCGCGGCCTCAGGCTGGTGGGGCGGGCCTCGCTGTGGGGTTTCTACGTCTACGGCGACGCGCCCACTGAGGGAGTGCTTGCCGCCGCCCAGGAGGGGCTGCGCCGGCTGAAGGCTGGCCGGTGGAGAATGGCCATCCATCCTCAATGTGGCTCCAACCTCGTCGTCGGAGGAACGCTGGCCGGGCTGGGCGCCTTCGTGGCCCTCGGCGGCAAGCGCCGGGGTTGCCTGGACCGGATCGCCCGCCTGCCGCTGGTCTTTGCCGCCGCCACGTTGGGGCTCATCCTGGCCCAGCCGCTAGGCGCTATCTTCCAGGCCCGCGTCACCACCCAGCCTGACGTCGGCGACCTGCGCATCGTGGGCGTCACGCGGGAGGAGCGGGCCGGCATCGTCGTCCACCACGTCCGCACCGAGGGATAACACGGATTTCAGGACAACAACGGATTACGCAACACGCATTTCTGGAGTTGCCAGGATGCCCAAACCTGCCCCCACCTTTTACGTATTCCACGGCGAGGACGAATTCACCCGCGCCGAGACGCTGGCCGACTTTAAGCGCCGGCTCGGCCCGCCCGACACCGTGGATCTGAACACTACCCGCTTCGACGGGAGAACCCTCACGCTGGCCAACCTGCGCCACGCCTGCGACGCCATCCCCTTCCTGGCCGAAAAACGGCTCGTCATCGTCGAGGGCCTGCTGACGCGGATCACCTCCCAGAAAGATTATCTGGCCGCTTTGACCGATTACCTCCCCCGCCTGCCCGAGACGACCCGCCTGGTCTTTGTCGAAGACAAACCCCTGCCCGCCCGGCACCCCATCTTCCAACTGGCCCAGCGAGAGGAGCGGGGTTACGTCAAACGCTTCGACCCGCCAAACGCAAAGGGTCTGCCCGGCTGGATCGAAAAGCGCGTCCGCAAGCACGGCGGCGAGATCGAACCCCAGGCCGCCCGACAACTCGCTGCCGTCGGCGGCGCCGACCTGCGCCTGCTCGACCAGGAAATCTTCAAGTTGGTGACCTACGCTCTGTCCCCAACCGGGGAGCGGCCCATCACGAAAGCGGACGTAGACGCTGTGGTGCCCTACGCCCAGGCCGCCGTCGTCTTTGACATGGTGGACGCGCTCGGCCGGCGGGACGGCCGCACCGCTGCCCAGACGCTCCATCGCCTGCTGGAAATGGGCGAGCACCCACTGAAGCTCCTGGCGATGATCGTGCGCCAGTTCCGGCTTCTCATTCAGGTCGAGGAGTTGAAGGCGCAGGGAGCCACCTCGCGGGACGTGGCCAAGGCGCTCAAACTACACCCCTTCCCGGCAGGCAAACTGTGCAACCAGGCGACGCACTTTACCGCTGCCCAACTGGAGACGGTGTACCGTCACCTGCTGGATACCGACGTGGCGATCAAGACGGGGAAGATGGAAGCGGAGGTGGCGCTCGATTTGCTGGTGGCGGGGTTGGCGGTGGAACAATGAATCAATGAACAGTGGCCGACGGCGTGAGGCACGAGTAAGCGTTCAGCCCCAGTGCGATCACTTGGTTTCGATACGACCTGCGGTCTACTCAACCGGCGTGATCGCACGAGTGGGCGGCCAAACGTGATTTCGACAAGCTCAATCCGAGGGTTTCGATACGCCCCTTCGGGGCTACTCAACCGACGTTTGGCCTACCCCTGAACGTTTACAGGCACGATTGAACAAGTTGATAGTGCATAGAAACCGCGTGAAGCGTCAAACGTGAGGATGACTCTATGCTGAAGCAAGACTATGCTTCATATTTTGCGTCCGTGGGCATCACCAGCGCCATCAGCACGGCCGCTGTCAGCGCCACTGCTCCGCCGAAAAAGAATGGCGCGGAGGGGCCGAACCCCTCCCACGCGCCCACCCCCTGCCACAGGAAGCCGGCGATGAGCGAGGCCGGAAGGTCCAGGATGCCCAACACGGCGTTGTAGGTGCCGTAGGCGGTGCCGCGCAGTTCCTGTGGCACAATGTCGGCCACCATAGCCTTGGCCGTGCCGTAGGCCAGGCCGTAGTAGACGCCGTAAAAGGCGTACAGCACCCAGACGTGCCAGGGAGTGCCCGCCAGCGCGAAACCAAAATAGATGGCCGCGTAGACCAGCCAGCCGCCGACGATGAGCCGTCGCCGCCCGATGCGGTCGGAGAGGGAGCCCGCCGGGGTGCTGACCAGCGCGTAGATGAGGTTAAAGATGACCAGCATCCCCATCACGCCGGTGACGCTCAACCCGCGCTCCTGCGCCCGCAGTATCAGGAAAGCGTCGGAAGAGTTGCCCAGGTCAAAGAGGCCGACGATGAGCATAAAGATGCAAAACCGTTTGCCCAGGCTGCGGAAGGCAAAGCGGGGCATTTTGCGCTCCTTGAGCACCGGCACATCCTTCGCGCCGACCGCCAGCGAGAGCACCGCCAGAAACGCCGGCACCAGGCTGATCAACACCACCGTCTGAAAGGTGGAGCGGTTCAGTTCCATACTGCCGGCCTGCGCCAACCAGATCACGCCCAGCGCGACGAGCAGCCCCACGACGGCCCCGCCGGTGTCGGCGGCGCGGTGGAAGCCAAAGGCCAATCCACGATGGCGCTCGTCAATGCTGTCGGCCACCAGCGCGTCGCGGGGGGCGGTGCGGATGCCCTTGCCCACCCGGTCGGCCCAGCGCACGCCGGCCACCGCGCCCCAGGAGTTGGCAAAGTAGAAGAAAGGCTTGGAGAAGGCGGAGAGAGCGTATCCCGCCACCGCCAGCCATTTGCGGGAGCGCAGTTTGTCGGAGAGGTAGCCGGAAAAGACCTTGAGCAAACTGGCGGTCGCCTCGGCCACCCCCTCGATCAGGCCGATGACGTTGGTCTTTACCCCCAGGACGTTGGAGAGGAACAATGGCAGGATGTTGATCACCATCTCGCTGGAGATGTCCATAAAAAAACTGGTCAGGCTGACGGCCCAGACGTTGCGGGGCAGCGAACGGATGCCTGAACTGGTAGGTTTTGATTCAGATGGAAGCATGGTATTTCTCCTCGTACAAGTCCTACGTCCGACATCCAACGGCAGGCTTGGGAATTTGGACTATAGCCCGAAACCCGCAAAAGTCAAATCTCTGGGTTGGGGAATTGGGGATTTGGGAATTGGGGAATTGGGCAGATGCGTGCCAATCTACCAATTTCCCAATTTCCCAATCTACCAACCCCCTTGCAAACACTTGAGAAATACGGTATGATATTGTCAGACGAACGTGTGGGGGTCCCCAAACATTGAGATGATACGTCGTGTAAATAAGGAGGCGAGATGAACACCATACAAACCAAAATCGCTTTGGTCTTTATCCTTGCGTTGGGCATAGGATGGAGTGTCTGTCTGCCAGTGACGCCGGCCAGCAGTTTACCCGCCCCCTCCTCCACGGCCGCGACCACCCTTCGACAGGCCTTCCCTTCGACTGGGCTCAGGACAGGCGACGGGGCTCAGGACAAGGCTCAGGGCAGCGCCTACTACGTCCGCACCGACGGCGGCTCTCCCGACCAGTGCACCGGCCAGACGGACGCGGCCTACCCCGGCAGTGGGAGCGGACAAGACTGCGCCTGGGATCACCCTTTCCGCGCGCTCCCGCCGGACGGCACGCCGCGCATCGCCGCCGGCGACACGCTGATCATCGCCAGCGGCAGTTACACGATGGGCCTCGGCGCTCCCGGAGCCGGCAACTGCGACTCCGCCTACCCCTGGGATTGCCACGTGCCACCGATCCCCAGCGGCCCCGATCCGGGCCACCCCACCCGCATCCTGGGGGCAGGCTGGGACTCGGGCTGCGCCAACCCGCCCGAACTGTGGGGCACGGAGCGATCCTGGTATATTCTCAATCTGACCGATTCCAGCAACGTCGAGATCGCCTGCCTGGAGATCACCGACCACTCCGCTTGTGTCGAATTTCACGCCGACCCCACTCTGGCTTGCGAGCGCGAAACCTATCCCTACGGCAGGCTCAAGACAAGCGCCAGATCCAGGCCAGAAGCGGGGATTTTGTAATCCTCTTGGAGCGATTTTGGGTCTACCGAGTCCAGGGAGTAAGAAAGATGAGAGCTCGAACTGTCTTGCTGGCTTTGGTTCTTCTGGTCAGCCTGTCAAACTGCACTCTCCTGTCGCCCTCGTCTCCTACGTCTGCTGACCAACCGGCCTCTTCGCCGGTCGCGCAACCTGTTCCCCCTGCCGCGCCCGTCACCGGTCACCTCGCCCCGCTTGCTCCCGGCGACATCGCACAGGTATGGGCCAACGAGGGTGGCGACAAGGTCACACGCGACGAACTGCGCGCGACGGGCGATCAGAGCGCGGTGTACAACTCGGTGTGGGATGGCACAACCATCTCCCTCTTCGGCGCCCGCAACGAAGTGGTGGCCTTTAACCTGGTGCTCGAAGCCCCCACGGCAGACGCCGCCGGTGTCAACGTGAGTTTGACATCGCTGACCGGTCCTGGCGGGGCCAGCATCACCACCACGCCGGCCAGTGGCGACGAGGTATTCAACTATGTCGGGCGCAACCTCGAGTTGTTTTACGTGCGCTACCTGGAGATCCGAGGGCTCAGTGTTGACCTGGCTTATAATGACTACGACGAGCGGCACATCCCAGAACGCTGCCGCCTCCCCCACGACGCCGACGGCTACCCCGATCCCGGCATGGGCTGGGAAGACCGGCCCTGCCACAACAAGTTCTACCCTGACATCGCCGTGCCGCTCGAACTCTATTCACCTTTCACCATTACGGCCGGCACCAACCAGTCTATCTGGGGCGACATCTACATCCCCAAAACGTCACCCGCCGGCGTCTACACCGGCACCATCGCTGTCACCAAAGACAGTACACTCACCTGGCAGATTCCCATCCGCCTGCGCGTGCGGGACTTCACGCTTCCAGACCTGCCCAATGCCAAAACGATGCTGTTCTTCAATACTGAAAACATCAACGACCGCTACCTCGGTGAGGTCTATCCTGAACCCGGTACCGCCGTCTATACCCAATCTCTCGAACTGGCCGACCAGCACTTGCAACTTGCTCACCGCCACAAGATTTCGCTCATTGACGGCTTTGACGATACCGCACAAATGGACGAGACCTGGACCTCTCGTCTGAACGGAGAACTCTTTACCTCTGCCAGAGGCTACGATGGCGTTGGTGTTGGGATGGGCAACAATGTGTATTCGATCGGCACTTACGGATCATGGTCGTGGCAGGGGGGCACGCAGGCAGACATGTGGGCCAACGCCGATGCGTGGGTGAATTGGTTCGACACCCAGGCGTTTACCACACCCACCGACTACTTTCTCTATCTCATTGACGAGTCCGATGACTACCCCCAGATCGAGCAGTGGGCGCAGTGGATGGAGGACAACCCGGGCCCCGGCCAGCGATTGATGTCTATGGCGACGATTGACCTGCCCACGGCGGCAACGAACACGCCATCTCTCGACGTTCCCACCTCGGGATCACAGTTCGGTATCACCGATGTGTGGCAAAATGCGGCCGACGTCTACGCGGCCAAGCCTGACAAGTGGTTCTACATGTACAACGGCACCCGGCCGGCTTCCGGCTCGTTCGCCACCGAAGATGATGGAGTGGCGCTGCGCGAGTTAGCCTGGGGGCAGTACAAGAAGGGCATTGACCGCTGGTTTTACTGGGAGTCCACGTACTATGATAACTTTCAAGGTGGTGCGGGCCAGACCAATGTCTTCCAACAGGCGCAAACGTTTGGCAGTTACGACTATGACGACGACTCGCTGGGTGAGGCGGGTTGGAACTATTTCAACGGCGATGGCGTGCTTTTCTACCCCGGCACCGACACGCGCGACCCCGCTGATAGTTACGGCGTTCAAGGGCCGTTCGCCTCGCTGCGCCTAAAGCACTGGCGGCGTGGCATTCAGGACGTGGACTATCTCACGTTGGCGGCGGCCATCAACCTTACCCGCACCGCTCAAATCGTCAACGAGATGGTTCCCAGGGTGCTATGGGAATATGGCGTGAGCGATCCTGGGGATCCAACCTGGTTACGCACCGACATCAGTTGGTCCACCGACCCCGACGATTGGGAGGTAGCGCGGGCAGAACTGGCGGACATTATTGAGGGCGCCGCAGCCACATTCCAGGTCTATCTGCCGGTTGTGATGGCGAGCGGAACACAAGTTTGACCTGAGCTCCCACGATCTCCGGCCGGAAACCTGGACCTCGGCTGACGCGGCTGGCCTGCCGATCCTGCCCGGGCTGGTGCGCTACGACGAAGTGGCCGCGGGCGAAATTCGGCACGCGATCCGTTTCACCGCACCGGAGACCCGCAATGCACACATCTGGCCCGCACGTCACGATGCGTCGGAACTTGCAGGAGCAGAATACCCGCCTATGGGCCAGCGCTTCCGCCTGCGGGCCGACTTTGACATTTCAGGCTTTTCGCCCGAGGTGCAGGTCATCTTGCAGGCGCTCAAAAAGTACGGCATGATGCTGGCCGACAACGGCGCCCCCTGGTTCATCTCCGGCGTGCCCGACGAGCGTTGGGACAATGACCATCTCCACGAACTGCACCAGGTTCACGGTTCTGATTTTGAGGCGGTGGACGTGTCGTCGCTGATAGTGGACCCTGACTCGGGGCAGGCGCAAAGCCCCTGAGTAAATGAGACGATCTCTCATCCTCAAGAGTTTCGACCTGTGCGATTACCGGGCTACGTCCCCGTCTCCACGAAAACCACCGTCACTGTCACGCCCGTGTCTTCATCCTCGTAGACCACCTCGTACCTGGCGCGGTTGGTCTCGTCGACCGTCTCCACGAAAAAGGCCAGCGTGATCTCCTCCAACCCCAACTGTTGCCCGTACCGCGCCGCCTGGCCCAACGCCTCACGGTACTCGTAGGCGCTGGCGAAACTCTTCACCTCCAGCCCATAGACCTGCCCGGCATGCTCGATGATCAAGTCGACCTTGCCGTTCCCTGTCGGAAATTCGGGCCACACTTGCCCGTGGTGGCGTTGGAGAAATTTGCCCAGGTACGTATACAGACCAAAGTGATACACGGCCTCGTAAGGTCGCAAGTCTGCCCG
>JADHWW010000065.1 GCA_016783285.1 Anaerolineae bacterium | reverse complement strand
GTAGATCGCCTGCAGATCGGTGCGCTGCAAATCGGTGAGCGGGCCGTCAATGCCCTTGAGGATGACCCGGGAGAAGCCGATGATGGAGTTGAGGGGGGTGCGCAGTTCGTGGGACATGTTGGCCAGGAACTGGGACTTGAGGCGATCCAGTTCCTTCAGGCGCTCGGCGGTCTGCTCGATCTCGCCGAAGAGGCGGGCATTTTCGATGGCGTTGGCCAGTTGGTCGGCCATGGTCTGCAACACAGCCGCGTCCTCGTCTGTAAAAGCGGCCTCCTCCGTGCTTTGCACGTCGAGCGCACCGATGACCTCACCGTGCACCCGCAGCGGCAGCGTCATTTCCGAGCGCGTCTCGGGCAGGTCGGGATTAACGAAGTGCACTGCGTCCTTGCCCACGTCCAGCGCGATGCGCGGCTTGCCGGTATCGGTGACGTAGCCCACCATACCCACTTTGCCCACTTCCAGTTTGTGACCACGGGCCAGCATGCGCCTGCCTCCTTCAGAGGAAGCAGCGCGGAAGACGGCATACTCCCGTTTGTCATCCACGAGAAAGACGCCAGCGTGGTAGAAGCCGAACTGCTCGGAGATAAGTTGCACCGTCTCGTGGAGAAGTTGGTCTACGTCGAGGATGGAAGTAGCATCGCGGGCGACTTCGGAGGCGGCGGCCAACTGGGTCGCCCTCCGTTCCGTCTCCTCCAACAACCGGATCCGCTCCAGCGCCATGGCAGCCTGACCGGCCAGAGCGCGATAGAGGCGCACCTCCCGCTCGCCGAAGTCGTAAGGCCCCTCCAGTGACTCAACCAGCAGCCAGCCCAGATGACGCCCGCCAGCGAGAAGAGGAATGATGGCGGCCGCTTTGATGTCCAGCACATTCAAGAAGACGTGACGAGAAACCTCGTCCATCTCCGGCGAAGTGACCACATCCGAGATAACCACGGGCTCAGTGGCCATGCCGGCGATGAGAGGAATCTGGGAGACGGCCCAACGGTCGCCGAGCATGGCCGGACGTGCGTCCCCCGGTTCCCAGGCGGCTTTGACCTCCACGACAGGTTCGTCGGGCGGGCTGGTGGGATCTATGAGAGCCAGTATGCAACGCCCCAACTCCGGCGCGACCACGTGACCGGTGAAGGCACGCAGCACGTCGTCGGGTGTGCGAGCGACGACGATGTCCCGGCTGGCACGGTAGAGTGCATCCGTCTCCGCCAGGGTGGCCTGCACCTGCTCGAACAGTCTGGCATTCTGGACCACTGTGGAAACCTGAACCACAATCGTCTCCGCCAGGCGCATCTCATCAGATGTGAAGGTACGGTCTGCCTCCAGAATATCCAGGCCAAACGTGCCGATCACCTCATCCCCGGCAACCAGCGGCAGGATTATCAATGTCTGCGTCCCCCTCCAGCGCATCACATCGTGAATCGAGGCGGTGAGAGGACTGTTTTGGGCATCCAGGATGACCAAGGGACGTCGCGTGGCGATCACCTGTTGTGAGGAGGGGTTGCCTTCCAAGGGTAAGACGACACCCACAGCGCTGAGGTCATCCGCTACACTTGAACGGTCGGCCACGACAGTCAGAGCAGTGCGTTCTTCAGTGCGTTCTTCATTGAGCAGGGCAATGCCCACGTGACCCAGCGAGAACGCATCAATCAGTTCGGCTGCTACGGCATCCAGAGTCTCGCGCAGGTTGGGGAAGGAGACCGCCGCCGAGACAACACGGTTAATCAGCGCCAGTTCTTGCGTACGGTGCTGGGTTTCACGGAACAGGCGGGCATTCTCCAGCGCCAGCGATACCTGGCTGCTCACAGCCTCGACGAGGGCGACCTCGTCGGGTGACCACTCTCGTGCCTCATCCATCTCCTGGACGCCGAGGACGCCAATGGTCTGGCCGCGCAGTTTGAGCGGCGTCGCCAGCGCGGCCCCCGCCGCCTCTGGCTCGACCAGTGCGACCGGTTCCCCACGCCGCAGGGCCAGGTCAAGCGCCGGTACCGCCAATTGTCCCACTGGCGCGACGTCAACGCGGTCGTACACGTAGCCCAGCGGACGCTCCGGCTGCGCCAGCCGAGCCCAGGCAGTGGCACTGTACTCGCCGTAGAGGAGGCTGAGTTCGCGCACCCGATCCTGCGTCTCCCGGAAGAGACGGGCGTTTTCGATGGCCACGGCTAACTGGTCGGCCATCGTCTGCAACACAGCCACGTCCTCATCGCTGAAGACAGCCGCCTCGGTAGATTGCACGTCCAGGACACCGATGACCTCACCGCGCACGCGTAGCGGCAGCGCCATCTCCGAGCGCGTCTGGGGCAGGTCAGGATTGTCGAAGAACACGGCATCCTCCCCCACGTCGAGGGCGACGCGCGGATGACCACTGCCGGCGACGTAGCCCACGATGCCGACCTTGCCCACCGCCAGTTTGTGGCCTCGTTCCAACATCCGGCGACCACCCTCGCTGGAAGCAGCGCGCAGGATGGCGTATTGCCGGGCGTCGTCCAGCAGAAAGACACCGGCGTGGTAGAAGCCGAATCTCTCGGAAATGAGGTGCATGGTCTCATCAAGTAGTTCATCCACGTCGTGGATGGCGGTGGCGTCGCGGGCCACCTCGGCCGCGGCCTGCATTTGGATGGCGCGGCGCTCCAGGTCGCGGGTGCGGTCGGCCACACGTTGCTCCAGGTCTTCCATCAACTCGCGTAACTGCACGGTCATG
Source organism: Anaerolineae bacterium (assembly GCA_016783285.1). Next base: position 9,276 of record JADHWW010000065.1, on the reverse strand, counting down.
CCGGAGAAGGCCTGGGAGAGAACACCAATCTCGTCATTGCCTGCCCGTGGGAGCGGGGCATCCCACTGACCAGCTCCAATCTGTTGAGCCGCTATTGCCAGTCTTTGTATTGGGTCAGCCAGGCGATTGGTCAACAACAGGCCAATCACCACCACTGCAACGAGAATACCTCCGCCAACGGGCAAGATGCGCGCCAGCACCAGTGACCTGGCCGAAGTCTTCAACTCTTCTCGCAAAGTGACCATAATCTGGAGCACTGTCTCTGTCTCAACCACATTGGCCAAGCTCCATCCCATGCTCTCCAGAGGGGCATAGGCAATAAGCAATTCCCTTCCGCCTACCTCCATGGTATCAAAGTCAGTCGAGCCGGACATCATTTTGGCCAGTACAGGGGCGAACTCTGTCGTGACCTCACTCAAGTCGGCCCCAACCTCGTCGGGCTCAGCGGGACGATCCAGGATATCAGAATAACCCTGTTCCGGCAGAGCAATAGCACGTCCCGTCTCATCAACGAGAAAAGAGTAACCACTGCCAAGCAACCGAGCCTCTTCGACGTTGGCGCTGATGTCCTTCAGAGTGGCGTCAATACCGACGACCCCCACGAATTCACCCCGGCCGGTGTAGACGGGGGCCGCTGCCGTTACCATCAAGCCTTGGCCAGTCGCGTCAACATAGACAGGCGACCATACCACCACCCGCTCCGGGTTGTTCTCCGGGATAGCGCTGACGTACCAGGGACGCTGGGTGACTTGAAAGTCTGGTGGAACGAGAGTCCCTATGTTGATATTCGGGTAGTATCGAAGTACATCTCCTTCCGTTCCCAGGTATATAGCCACCGTGTTGGGGTCGCTTTCGTAGGTCGGGGCCAAAATGAAATCCAGATACGCACCCAACTCCAGGACCGTTAGCAACTCATCGTCTACGTCTACAAAGTTTGGAACAAAGGCATCGCTTACATCGGTCTCACCATTCATATACTGTCCGTCGGGTCCGACGAACATGTGATCCTCAACTTGCCAATAGGCCCCACCGGTGAAGACATCTGGCCTCTCGAAGACACCCGCGGCGTACCGGGCCACATTCTGTGCGTCGTGTTGTACTCCCCTGAATATGAGATCGTTCCTCTGAGCGTCACCAACGGTCACTTGGCGCAGATACTCCTCCGCCTGAGCGCGCAACGCCTCGGCGCCGATCTGTTGCGCGTTCTCTCCCACACTCTGGACCGAGTTAATACCCAGGTAGCCAACGGTCAGCACCGAGATCGTAGTCAAGACCAACAGTAACACCAGCAACCGGATCCGGATACTCTGTCTGACTCGCGGTTGGTGCCAGCGAATACTTGGAGATGGCATTACTTGTCTCCTCTTCCTTCTCATTGCCTCTCGTTGCCCGACTGTTCGGCTGCTGTCGTCGCTGACTGCGCCTGCGCGCCCGTGCTCAACTGTACGAACGCCCGGTCGGTGCCCAATGCCCGGCCCAACTCCCGTACCGCCGTCTGCAGGATAGTGTCCACATCCATCGAGGCACGCACCCTGGCGGTGATCTGGCTGACCAACCGCTCGCGGGTGGCGCGGCGCTGAGTTTCATCAAGCAGCCGCAGGTTCTCAGCGGCCAGGGCCAAACGCTCGGCGACGGCCTCGATTATGGCAATCTCGTCGTCGGTCCATTGCCGAGCCTCATCATCGTCATAGATGCCCAAAACACCGATGATCTCACCGCGCAGGGCAATGGGCGCGACCAGAGTGGAGTAGCCCATTTCCCCCTCGTCACCGTTTACGGTCAGCGCCATCGCGCTTTGCCGCTCCACCGCCTGCCGAATCCCGGACAGCATCGTGTCGCCTAGGGGTGCGGCGCCCGGATGCCCAGTTTCGTAACTGGTCTCCCTCACGGTTGGCAAATATCCGGTCCACGCCTCGCGCAGATAGCGCCGGTGGGCGACCTCCACCTCCTCCAGCGCGGCCTGCGTCTCGGCAAACAGCCGGGCGTTGTCAATCGCCACCGCCACCTGGTCGGCCACCGTCTGCATCACGGCGATGTCCGCTTCGTCAAAGGCGGCCTCTTCCACACTCTGCACGGTCATGGCACCGATGACACGTTCCCGCGAACGCAGCGGCAACGCCATCTCTGAGCGCGTCTCTGGCAAGAGGGGGTTATCAAAGTGGATCACCTCCTCACCGATGTCCAAAGCAATGCGGGCCTCGCCTCTGGCCGTGCACCAACCGATCATAGACTCACCGCCCACCTCCAGCCTGTGCCCCTGCTCCATCATACTCTGTCCGGCCTCGCCTGTGCCAGCGCGCAGCATGGCGAACCGCCGCTCTTCGTCGAGAAGGAACAGGCCCACGTAGTACAGGTTGAATCGCTCGCGGACAAGGTCAACCGTCTGGCCCAGGAGTTCGTTGGGGACGAGCACCGAGGTGGTGGCGCGGGCAACCTCGGCCGCCATCTGCAAGCCGCGTGTGCGGGCGGCCACGCGCTGTTCTAGACTGCCGATCAAGCCAGCCAGATCCTCTGCCATCTTGTTGAACTCATCACCCAACTCCTCGACCTCATCGCCAGTTCGAACATCCAACTTGTATTCGAGGTCACCGCTGCTGATGCGCGCCACCCCTTGCCGCAGTTCGCTGATAGATAAACTCAAACCCCGGAACACGAACTGTCGCCAGCCCAAGGCAACGGCTGTGGTCAACACCACCAAGACGGCCAGCAGCAGGGCTGCCTCCCGGACCACTACCTGGGTGCTTGCAGCCGCCGCTTCCACATCTCTATCGGCCTGCTGCACCAGCCGCCGGAGGAGGAGGCCCATGTGTCTGTTGGCTGGCCTGACCTTCTGCGCCAGCGCCACACCTGCCTCCGTCCAGAGTTCCTGTCGGGCTAGCACGTCTACCTCACTTACCGCCTGGCGCAGCTCGCCGTAGGCCACCTGTATCTCTTCAAGAAAGCCCAAAGCCCCTACCTCTCCGCCAGACTCCTGCAGGATCCCCATATAGGCTTTGAGAGTGCCCAGAGATGTTGCGACCTCCGTACTTGCCAGGAGTGGATCCTGCGTCAAAAGCATGCGATCCAGCGCCGCGACAAGCCTGTGTCCTCCGGCCAGCATCTCCAGAGACCATGCCAGTTGCTGCTCTTTTTCGCGGGCGTCACCGATCGCCTGGCCAATGGCGAACACCTGCCATAGGCCAACTCCCCCGGCCACTAGCGTCAGCAGGATCATCAGCACAGAAGCCAGAGTCAGTTTATGGGCAATGCGCCATTTCGTAGATGGTCTTGATCGCCTATCTCGCTCCTGCGCCTCTGCTGTGAATCCAATCTCCTTGACCACTTTCCCGTTTTTCATTATCTTTCTTCCTGTGATTTGTGGCCTGATCCACCCCCGCCAGTCAACTCTGCCTCTGTGGCTAGGCGTGCATAAGTACGCGAAGCGCCCAGAGCCCTGTTCAACCCTTCCGCAGTGATGTGCATCAGGGTCTCCATGTCCGTGGCCCGCTGCATCTGGTCTGAGATCTCGCGGATGACACGCTCACGGGCAGCGCGTTGTTGTGCCCCTTCCAGCAGTCGAGCACGCTCCAGTGCCACCGCTGCCTGATCGCTCAGCATCTCGTATAGCCGCAGTGCACTTTCGGAGAAGGGGCCGGGCGTAGTGCGTAGCACCACTACCTGGCCGATCACCCTCTCCCTGGTATGCAGCGGGATGTTGGCCAGCGCCTTCGCATCCGTCGCTTCAAAGACCTGCCGTGCACTCCGGGGCAGGCGCTCGTCCCGCTCCACATCGGCCACCGTCCACAAAGTGCTCACCATCTCGAAGGGGAAGGGACTCTCCGCAATCGGAAGTCGCATACCGGGCCGGAACTGAGGTTCTCGGTCACGCCGCCACACCCCCAGGTACAAGAGGGCTTCAGGTTCTCCAGCAGGTGAAAATTCAAATTCCACCACGACGCACCCATCGGCCCCCGTCTCGGCCACGGAATACATGATGGCTCCCGTTACCTCATCAGTCGTGGTCGCCCGGGTCAGGCGACGGCTGGCGCGATAGACGGGACTGGTCGCCTCCAGCAGCAACGCTTCGTCGGAGATCTTGCGAGCGTTGTCAATCGCCACCGCGATCTGGTCGGCCATGATGCGCAGCGTGCGCACATCGTCCTCGTCGAAGGCGGCCTCCTCGGTGGACTGAGTGTCCAGCACCCCCAGGAGCCGCCCGCCCATTATCAGCGGCTGCGTCATCTCAGAACGGGTGTAGGGAAGGAGTGGGTTGACGAAGTGGACCGCGTCCTCCCCCACGTCCAGGGCGATGCGGGGCTGGTGACGGGCTGCGGTCCAGCCGACCATCGAGTGGTCGCCTACCGCCAGCCGGTGTCCTTGGGCCTTCATCTGCTGCCCGACCTCACCGGTCGCCTCTTGCAACACTGCCCACTCACCTGTTTCATCTATCAGAAATACGCCAGCGTGGTAGAAGCCGAAGCGATCGCGGATCAAATCCACCGTCTTGCGCAGCAACTGGTCCACGTCGAAGATAGAAGTGATGGCCCGACCGACCTCGGCGCTGGCCTCCAATTGCATAGCCCGCCGCCGGAGAGCGTAATTGGCTTCCTGGAGTGCCTTGGTGCGCTCGACCACCCTTTCCTCCGACCTGGCCCGCTGGGCCCCCAGTTCCTGGGCCAGTTCGCGGCTCCGGACCAGGACGTGGGCCAGGCGGGGAACCAGGTAGTTCTGAGAAATCACCAGCACAGTGCACAGCATAAGGAAAACAATGGTGCCACTCAACCACGAAATCGGGTCAGCGGAGTAGGCCTGTGCCTCTTCGGGGATGACGAGACGACCGGTGGAAAAAGCCCAACCGAAGGCCACAAGGGTCAGGACGGCGAGGATCAGGGCGAAAACCCCCTCCCGCTGCCCAAAGAAGAGGACGGCCAGGAGAGGGAGAGTCAATAGGAAGACCCGGCCATCCCCGCTCAACCCGTCCTCGAACAGACCGAGTATGCCCAAGCAGTAGATCAGGCCCAGGATGGTGCCAGCCTGGAGAGCGTAGGGGGCCCGCCGCCAGAATGTGATCAGGACGAGGATGGCATAGGCCCCCAGATAGAGGGGCAGCAACCACGTATACATCATCGCAAAAGAGCCAGCCACAAGCGCTATGGCCCCGACGATGACCGCGGAACGAAGCATCCCTCGGATTAACCCCTGTCGCCAGATCCGCATATCCTCCGGCTGAGGAATATCTTTCTCAACCGCCGTTTCCTTTCCGCCTATGCCCTCCTCCCACTCATCCGGCACGGCTGTGCCCCGAGATGAGGAACCTGCGAGGGCTCCAGCGGGCGACGGTGGTTCGGCCCCTGGTTCAGGCGGCGAAGGGGGTGAAATCAATGATCCGGCCTCACCCTCCGGCACTGGCGCTAAGAAATCAGAAAACAAGTCTTCCAGAGAAGACCTCAGATGATCGTCGCTCATAGTGTCTTACTCCCATCTTCTACGCCTCCGCGTCCCACCTCCGCGTCCCAGATGAGGTTCAAGGGGTAGATGACGACGCGATAGGCTCCTTAGCAGGCGGCAGGTGGGCGATCAGTTCCTGTGCCAGAGCGCGGTACTGGCGGGCAGCCCGCGTGCGGGGCGCGTACCGGGTGATCGGTAGCCCAAAGGCCGGGCTTTCCCGCAGCCGGGTGTCCACCTGGATGATGGTCTGGAACAGTGCATTGGGGAAACGGGCCCGCATCTGCTCCAGGGTCAGCCGGTGGACTTTGTTACGCATGTCAAACATACTCACCAGCAGCCGATAGCTAAGCTGCGGGTTGGTCTTGCGCCGCACCAGACTCACCAATCCCAACAACTGGTGGAGCGAGCGCACGGCGTAATACTCACACTGGAAAGGGATAAGGAGCAGGTCAGCCGCTGTCAGGGCATTGAGCGTCAGTGTCCCGAAGGCCGGCGGGCAGTCCATCAGGATGACGTCATAGAGCTGTTGGCGCGCGCCGTCCAGGTTCTGTTTCAGCCGGTACTCGTATCCCGGGCGCTTGTACAGCACCTTGTCCAGGACGGCGAGTTCACGGTTGGCCGGTGCCAGGTCGAGCCTCTCCACGGCAGTTTCCCGGCTGATAGCCACCAGGGAACTCTGGCCCAGCAGCACGTCGGCCACCGTGCGGCGCAACGTCTCTGGTTTGATATCCAGCGATGCTGTCAGGTGAGCCTGGGGGTCCAGGTCTACCAGCAACACCAGCCGGCCCTGCTCTGCCAGGCTACCCCCCAGCGAAAGGCAGGTGGTGGTCTTGGCCACCCCTCCCTTGTTATTGGCTACTGCGATTACCATGGTCATAGAGACACTCCATCAGCTCAGATCTCACCTGGTGTTTCCTGCTTCTCCGACCGGGGGCGCAGCGGCAGGCTGAATGTGAAAGTCGAGCCCTTCCCCACCTCGTTCTCCACCCAGATAGCCCCACCATGCATTTCTACGAATTCTTTGCTCAACGCCAGCCCGATTCCAGCCGGACCGTTCCCCCTCTGCTCGAAGCGCTCGAAGATGCGCTCCTGGTCTTGCGGTGCGATGCCCACTCCCGTGTCACTCACACTGACCAGCACCTCGTCGCCGTCGGGCCAGGCATGCACGGCGATACATCCCCGCTCGGTGGACCGAGCAGCGTTGGTCAGCAGACGTAGTAACATCTGACGGATGCGTGCCGCGTCGGCCTGCACTCTCGGCAAGTCTGGGACAATCTCCTGGCGCAACTCGATCTCCTTGTCGCGTACCAGCGCACTGGCAGTGACCATCACGCTGTTGATGACCTCCGCCAGGTCCAGTTCCTGGAGTTGCAGTTCCATCAGCCCAGCCTCGATCTGTGAAATGTCCAGCAGGTCATTGATCAGGCCCAGGAGGTGCTGACTATTAGCATAGACAATCTGGAGATCCTGTCGCTGCTGATCGCTTATGGGGCCATCCAGTCCCTTGAGTATCAGCCGGGAGAAGCCAATGATGTTCATCAGCGGCTCACGCAGTTCGTGGCTCATGTGGGCCAGGAAGCGAGACTTGAACTCATCCAGTTCACGCAGGCGACGGGCCGTCTCCTTCTCCTTTTCGTAGGCTCTGGCATTCTCCAGCGCGATAGTGGTCTGGTTGGCAACGTTCTGCAAAACGGAGACGCTGTCCGCGTCAAAGTCCTCCTCCTCAGTGCTCAGGACGTCTAGCACGCCAATGATCTGATCACCCAGTCTGAGCGGCAACGATGCCTCCGCGCGGATGTCGGGAGAGGGAAACACCTCTCGTGCGCGCTCTGCACCCCACCCGATGATATAAGGCTCTCCCGTCAGCGAGGCCTGCCCAACCGCGCTCCCGTCACCAACCTGCACAGACTGTGCCTTGACAGCCGCCACCCCATCCCTGTCACCCGCTGCTGCGCTTAGTATAGCCTTTTTCCCACTTTCGTCCAATAGGTAAATGCCAACGTAGGGGTAGACAAAACGGTCGTGCACCAACCGCACCACATCTCGCAATAACTGATCCGGTTCCAGGATTGAGGTGGCTGCCTGGCTGACCTCAACGGTGGCAGCAAGTTGGATGGCCCTCCGCTGGATCTGGTAGTTGGCGTTTTGCAAAAGGGCCGTGCGTTGGGCGACTTTCTCCTCCAGGTCGTCGTACAGGGTCTTCAGTTCCGCCGCCATGCGGTTGAACACGTAAGCCAGGATGCCAATCTCATCACGCGACGTGACGGGCACGCGCTGCTCCAGGTCCCCCTCAGCGATGCGGAGCGCCGACTCAGTTAGTTGCACGACCGGGCGCGTGATTTGCCGCGTCACGACCGCAGCGATGACAGCGGTGGCGAGCGCCACCACCAACGTAGCCCCGATAACAGCAGCGGCGACATTGTCGGTCGTAGCGAAAGCCTCCCCTTGAGCCTGCTCCACCACCAACGCCAGCCCTAGTTCAGGCATCCAGCGATAGACCCCGATGATCGGGACGCCGATGTAGTTCTCGTGGAGCCCATCCCTATCCTCGCCAGCCAGAGCGGCTTCGATAGCCGGACTGGTCACCACCTGCCCCTGGGGTAACGCCATCCCACTGGCATCTACTAGATATATCTCCCCCGTCTCCCCCAGTTCAACCACCGCCTGCAGGGTCTGGGCCAGATTGCTCAAATTGAGCCAGCCAACTAGCAGTCCGAGCATCTCGCCGTCCTGGCCAGTGATGCGCTGGACGACCACCAGTCCCACGTCGGCGGTTGGGTCGAGTGTGATGAACTGAAGACTGGAGGCTTGTTCAGGTTCAAGCATGAGTGTCTGTTCTGTCAGAGAACCCTCGGCCTGCGGGCTTCGCCGTGAGCGCTCAGCCGAACGGTCAGTGGAGACTAGCGCCCGGCCTTCGTTATCAAGCACGTCCAGGCGGCGAAAGGAAGGGTCTTGTTCCAACACGACGCGTAACTGGGTACGCAGCGTGTCACGAGCAGCGCTGGCGTTATGCCCTGAGCCTTGTCCTGAGCCTGCCTGCCCTGAGCGGAGCCGAAGGGTCGAAGGAGCTTGCCCTGCCTGCCCCGAGCGTAGTCGAGGGGAGCCTGTCGAAGGAGCTTGCCCTGCCTGCCCCGAGCGTAGTCGAGGGGAGCCTGTCGAAGGGCCACCCGCATTGACGGTCAGAACACTTACGTTTTCTCGAGTGGCGGGCAGGTTCGCCAGAAGCGCCAGATCTGCAGCACGGCCTGCGACCCACTGGCGGACCTGCGTTTCCATCATTGTGGCGACGGAGGACAGTTTAGCAACAACTTCACGTTGGACGTCGCGCCGCTCGCGCGTGATGGCATACCAACTGACGGCGCTCAGTGGCAAAATCGCCAGGACTAAGAAAGCGGTCAACAGGGTTCTACCCAGCCCCCCGCGCATCCCGATGGTCGGGAGCCGAACCTGTTCTGTCGAGCCTGGCGACGACATGGCCATTCATCCACCCCCACTACCCGGATCACTCCGGTTCCCAGACTGCCGCTCCCTGCAAAATGCGGCGGATCTGGCCAGGGAACCGGTCCGGGTCGAGTGGCTTGCCGATGAAGCCATCGAAACCGGCGCTGTGGGCGCGCTCCATGTTTTCAGTGGAGACATCAGCGGTCATAGCGACGATGAGGGCGTCCTTAAAACGCGGATGGGCGCGCAGTCTATCCAGCGCCTGGTAGCCGTCCTCCTCCGGCAGAAAGATGTCCATCAGAATCAAATCAATGTACGGTAGTGTCTCCGCGAACTCCAACACCTGCCAGCCCGAGGCTTTCCATTCGCATTTCTTCACGCCCAGGTAGGCCAGCAAACGTGTGACGA
>JADHWW010000163.1 GCA_016783285.1 Anaerolineae bacterium | reverse complement strand
TGGCCTGCCAGCAGCCAGGTGACCAGAACGCATGGCAGGCGTGTCGCCCAAACGTGCGGGATAGCTATTCATAGGCAATTATGGTTGTCGTCAAACCCGTGGCAAAACGAACTCGACCGCTGAGTTCGCCAACAGTATCCTTGAAAAAGCGGCTGCTCAAGTCGCCGCGCAAAGGGCCGATGTAATTCAGGTAGAGCGCGGGGTTGCCGGTCTGGTGCGTTTCCACCCTGCGCACGGCCAGCGTGACGTTGACCTCGCGCCGCAGCCAGGGAAACAGGTTTTCAATTTCGGCGATCAGGTCGTCGTTCGAGACGTCGTCGAGCAGTGTAAAGTCGAGGTCTTCGGAGAAACGATAATCGGGTTCGTAGACCTTTTTGATGGCAGTACCACCCTTGAACGCCAGCCGGTCACGCAGCGGCGAGTTGGCGATGGCCAGCAACACCCACGTCAACACGTAATCCTTTTCGATGGTCTTGTCGCCCAGGCCCAGCCGGTGGGCTAGGCGGGCGATCTCGCCTGGTGGTATCATCGCTACGTCCTGACAATGGCCTGCAACGCCCCCGGCTCCAGGTTGAGCCGCAGGCGCCAGCGGGCCAGGGTTGGCCCTTCGTCGGGCAACAAAAGATCAAGCCGAGTGTAATTGTCGCCGATCATCTCTTGCAGCGTTTCGATCAGCACCGGTGTGTCCAGGCCATAAAGCTCCAGCAGGTAGCCCAATCGTTGAGCCACAGAACGACGGCCCAGCTTCTGGGCATAGCCAGCCAGCCTGTCCCAGTCGAAATCCTCCTGGCGTATCCACAGACCAGTGGCGACCTGACCGACCCCAGCGCACAGGTCGGGGCGGGCCAGGCCATCGAGGATAGTCTTCTCCAAATCACTGACGGTCACCTGCTCGTAAGGTGTCACCCAGACCGGTTGGCAGCCCCACAGCGCCGATGGAGGCGCGTAGACAAAGCGATAGGGCACACCCAGAATCTCACGGCCTGCCAATCGTCGGGGCGTGGTGACTATGACGGTCGTGACCGGGCGGGTGAGCATGTTGTGCACGTCCATCGCGCTTTCGTGCGAGATGTAGTAAGGGGTTTCGCCCAACAGCTCCCGGACGACGACGTAGCGGTTGACCTGGGGAGTCGCCTCCTCGCCCGACGACAGCGGCACGATGGCGTAACGGCCGGCCGTCAGGCGGACCAGCCAGCCGGCGCGGGTGAGCCGGCGCAGGGTCTTCAGGGTCGCGTCGTAACTGCTGCCCAGAACCTGCTGGGCGTCGGCGACGGAAAAGATAGTGCGGTTATCTTCGGCCAGCACCGTGAGCAGCCGGGCGCTGGTCGAGCCGAGGGTCTTACTGGCCATAGGGTTTATCCTGCCTGTCCTGAGCGTAGCCGAAGTAAGCACAGTCGAAGGGCTACCCGCAATGTTATGTGCGTAGAAACGGTTGATTTACGTCCTATTTTATGCACAAAACACCATTTGTCAACCGGCCTGCCCCATGTTGACTGAATCACTTAGATCCCCCGTCGTTTTTCGCCTCATTTTACGCCTCATCAGGCAAGGTTTGCGCCTCATCAGATTCCACACCAACCGTCCTTGCATCGGCTCCGACTCTGCCCGCATCAGTGCGTCGTCGTAGTACATCAGCAGCCTGGCGTACTCCTGCAACACTGACGCCGGCAGCCGCTCCGCCACCTTGACAATCAGCTGGTAGCTCCGCTCGTGCCAGGCGTGCTTGAAGCCGGCCCGCACCGCCTCGGTGCGGAACACCCGCGTAGACGGACTTGATCACGACAACCTCCCATCAAGGCCTACACCTCTATGGGCCATCTTGACACAAAGCTATTCTGGGTTTCCACGAGAGCTGAGCGCACTGAGAGGTTGCCTCTGCCAGCCAGTAATCATGTGACCAATCGTGTGATTTCACTCTCAATCGTGTGATCAGATGGCCTCATACCGGGTTGCTCGCCCCTGACCAACCCGTCTCGCCTGTCCCTTCGCCACGAGTCCTTTGAGTTCTCTGACCGCCGTTTGATTTCCAACACTAAACATCTCACGATACTTTCTGTTGGTCATCTCCTGCCCTTCATTCACCATCAACCGCAGAGCCTCAACCTGCCGCTCATTCAGCCCCAATGTCCGCAGGTCAGTCACCCCTTCCTCGGGAATCAGGTCGAGGATACGGTCACCAGGGCCGTGGAAGGTCACCCGGAAAGTCTGGCCGAGCTCTTCAAAGACTGGCTCTAGCAGACCGTGCTCCCGCATCCAGCGCCGCATGCGCAGGATGCCGGTGTTCCAGCGTTCGATGTAGCGGATGTTGAACAGCAACTCGGCAATGAGGCGATTGCGCAGGGCGTACTCCTCGCCTAGCGTGTCCAATGTCAGCGGCGCCGGCAGCCGGCCCGGACTCTGTACCTCAATGCGGTCGGCAAAGATCGAGACCCGCACCTCCACGTCACGCCGCCAGTAGTCCCGGTGGGCCACGGCGTTGGCGATGGCCTCCCGTATCGCCGGGTAGGGGTACTCGGTCACCTCTCGCCGCTCAAAGCCCGTGATCTTGGCCGCCACTCGCGTATTACGCTGGACGAACCGCTCCGCTCCATCAATCATCTCCGGCAACGTACCTGTGCAGTCCAGCCGGTCAATGAAGTTGAGGGGAGACGTGCCTTGGAAGCGGGCCAGCCGCACCACGCTCTGAGGCACAAACCGTTGTGGATTGCGCCCGAATAGCAGCAAGCCTGCCACTCGTGGCACCAACCGCTCCTCGCCACGGACGACAGACCCCAAGTAGACCAGGTTCTGCTCCATTGGTAGCGATAGATCCACCGGGATGCCACGCTCATGGGCTGCCCGCTGGAGATACCAGTCCACCCGGCCCGGATCCAGGCCGTCGAGGGTTGCGTCCCACACCGGCCGATCATCGAAACTGGGATATTCCCGCTCCATCAGGGTCTGGCGCAGGGCCTCGCCCAGCAACGCCACGTTTTCGGAACCGCGCCGGATGAGGATGCGGCCGTTGCGATGTTGGTGCAAGTTACCCGTGCAAGGCACAATTATGGGCAGGACTATCTTGCCTTGAACCTCAATCTGATGAGCGGTCACTCCCACCACGGGTGGTATCAGTAGATCCCGCGCTGCCCGGTGGATATTGTCATAGTCTGACTTGGTCACCTGTTGGATCTTGCCGCTGAGGTGAGGTGTTGGCCGGTCGGCGATACCCAGGTAGATGGTGCCGCCTTCGGCGTTGGCGAAGGCCATGATCTGCTCGGCCAACTCGCCGGTCTTGATGAATCCCTCTTTGAATTCGACACGCTGCTGTTCGTCACGACGCATGTCGTCAAGCATCTGCTGCTCTGTGAGCACCTCGTCTGCCTCCTACTCTCAACTTCTTTTGCCACACACTCTCTTCCACTAACCCCTCCAACGACTCCTTACAGCAACCTCCCCTGCTCCGGCTCCGACTCCGCCCGCATCAGCGCGTTGTCGTAGTACATCAGCAGGCCCGCGTCCTCCTGCAGCACCGACGCCGGCAGCCGTTCGGCGACCTTGACGATGAGCCGGTAATCCCGCTCGCGCCAGGCGTGCTTGAAACCGGCCCGCACCGCCTCGGTGCGAAACACCTTCAGACGTCCCTTGCCCTGGGCGTACTCCTGGAACTCGCGCAGCAGTGACCGCTCGCGCAGTTTCTCCAGGTCCTCCTGGCGGGCCGGGTCGGGCACGTACCAGCGGTCCAACTCGTCCTTGAGAAAGTTCTGGGTTAGCACATCGCTCAGTTCCGGCAGAGCCTCGTGGCGGGCCTGGTGTAGTTCGCGCAGGAACTTGGGCTGGAGGTCCTGGTAGGTCTGGGGGCCGGAGCCGGTGGATGGGTCCAGTTCGCGGCGCAGCCACTGGATGACCGATTTCTCGTCGGTGACGAAGAGGGCGAGTTGTTCCACCTGGCTGACCTGCATCCGCCGCCGGTCGTACTCGGTGACCTGGTGAGACAGAAAATACATCCCGTCCCGCTCGGGGAAGCGCTGCTTGAGCCCGGCGTAGAACTCGGCGGCGCCCAGTGAGACGCTGAAGCCGCGCTGGATGTGGAAGGCGACCATGCGGTCGTAGAGAAGATAGGCTTGGCGTTCAGCGACGACTTCTAGCGTGCCGTCCTGTTCGACGACGATGGGCAATTGCTCCAGGTGTTGCCGGACAAAGTCCCAGGCCCCATCCGTGCTGCCAGCCTGCTCCAGGAAGCGGCGCTCAAAGCCAGTGCGGGGTTTGTAGGCAGAGATGATGAGATCTTGTTTGACGGCAGCAGTGCTGGTGATCTGCTTGAAGGTTCCCTGCTTTTTATCCAGGGTACGTACATCAGCGACCATGAAGCCAGCACGCAGGATGGCCTCCTGGATGGCGTTCCAGACGCGGTTCTGGGAATTATGAAATTCCACTGTCATCCAGCGGCCCGGTGCAAGGACACGGTAGAACTCCTGGAAGCACTCTTCCATCAATCGCTGGTACTCGGGCAGTCCTTTGCTTTGCACCTTGTTGACAACCGCTTCTGGCTTGTTGTTGGTGAAGATGTGCAGCCAGGCCTCCCAGAAGAAATTGAGTTCGGAGTACATCAGATTGCCACCGAAGGGGGGATCAACGAAGACGTAGTCCACTTTTCCCATCATCGCATCTGGAATGGCGGTTGCGGACTGCGCAAGAACCGTGGTGGTGCTCGGTGCAAAGGTTTGGATTTGTCGGAGTACGCCAATCAAACGCCGAATCTTGCCACCGATTATGTAACCCAGGGATGTTTCAACCACTTTTGAGGCAATGTAGAGAGTTCCACTCAGTCCTTGATTGACCTGAGAATAGTGTGTAGGTACGTAACGAGCCCAACGGGACATTCCCATGATTGCTTGTTCAAATGTGAAAAGCAGCCACCTGCGCAACTCATTGGGTGCCTCTTCGAGTTTTGTAAATGTCGCTGCCAAAACCCACAGATTGCGCCATGTGTAGAAGTGGTGGATATGGGTAATTCCCGCATGAATGCCGGCTCGCCACGTGTCTCCCCACTTCTCGCCTTTGAACATCATAGGATTGGTCGGGAACCAGTAAGGAATATCACTTTCTTCCACCCTCTGGATAAGGGCCAGATCTTCGGCGTCGGGTACCTTCTCGTGCCGCTTCCGCCCAACGCTATAGTTGATGAGCACCGGCACCTGCTTGACCCGGCGCACCACTTGCCCCAGGGCGCGGTCGTAGATCGTCTCCCAGGCACGGTCCACCCTCAGCGCGCCGGATTGCTTGCTGGGGCTTTTGGCCAGCAGAGCGCCACAGCCAGGACAAGGCCATTCCCTGCGGATATTGCCTGCCTCCTTATCCACCGCCACGTCCCAGAAGACCATCTCCTCACCACATTGGGGACAGACGAAGACGTCGCTCCAAACGGTGTAGCTGATACGACCCTTCACCCGTTGTGGATGATCGCAGCGAGGATGCCAGGTCTCGTACATCCAGCCGCATTCATCCTCCACCTCGTGCAGGATGCGTTTAGCCTCGCGCTCGAAGGCAACCACGTCCACGGGGGTGTTATAGTTGTAGGCGATGAAGGTGGCGGCAGGGGAGAGGTCCACCAGCACGGCCTTGCGCATACCCAGACGAGAGATGGCCTGGCCCTGCTCGTCCAGGATCATGCTGTCGTCTTTCACTCGGTAGCCCAGGCTCTCCACAGTTTTCTTGTCGCTGCACAGTTGGGCCGCCACGCCTGTCATACCAGTACCGCAAAAGCCGTCGAAAACTACGTCACCAGGATCGGTGTAGTGCAAAATGTAACGCATCACCGCCTTGTGAGGTACCTTGGTGTGGTAGGAGTGAGCCCTGTAGATGCCATCGCTCTTGCCCTCGCTCACGTCAGCAGCGAAGGGTTCTCTGTGATACACCGGCTCGCCGCTGTTCCCGTTGTCATCGCTGTCATCGGGCAGGCCCAGTTCGGCGCGCAATTGAGCGCGCTCGGCCTGCCAGCGCTCCAGGATCTCGGGTAGGAAGGGGTTGGGACAGGCGGTGTAGTAGGGCGGGTCGGAGAGGGCCAGGATGTCCTCGTCCTCGCCGATGGGGAAGCCCTCGATGGCGCGGAAGTCGGGGTCCTTCAGTCTCTCGCGCAGCCGCTCCAGGTACTCGGCCCGCTCGGCGTCGCGGGCGGCCTGGTCGGGGGAGGGTTGGTCGGGAAGGAGTTCGGGTTGGTGAGTCATACGTTACTTCACCTCTGTATTGCGCTGTCAACCGTTAATCTGTCCAGTTGATATAGAATGTTACGATGGCACGCAGCAGTTCCAGGGCGTTACGCAATACCTCATCGTCGTTGGAGTCCCCGGAGACTTTGCAGCCGTGGAAGAGATTGTTACGCACGGTGTAAAGAAGGTCTCCAATCTGGTTTACAAGTACAGTAGGTATGTTTGGTGTCGCTCCCTCCGCTGCCTCGACAGTGAATTGCTCGAGAGCATTCAGATCCACAGGTGTCCAATGAGGGGTGTCTTGATTAAGTGTCCTTCGAACGTTGATGACCCCGTTAACCAACTGTTTCAATTCATCTTGTGCAATCTCTGTATCTTGCCAAACGGGAATCCGTCGTGCGAAGAAGCTCAGGCAGGTATCACCCTTCTTGGTAGGAGATGATAGATTAAGCAACTCCCACTTGAAATACGGCGGTAGCTTTCCCAGGGTATGCCGGATCATGCAGCGCTCACTAGGCGGACCTTGCAGCCTAATCAGTTT
This sequence comes from Anaerolineae bacterium, assembly GCA_016783285.1. The sequence goes on along the minus strand of JADHWW010000163.1, from coordinate 5,246 downwards.
CAAGCCATACTCGTTAGGTTCTTTTGGATATTTAGGACCGTTCTTTGCTCGCTCCGCGTAAGGACGCTTGTACTCCGCTACATAGATGGCATTGAAAGCAATCCATGTAGCCATATACGCTCCTGCCATATCCTGTTGCTCAACCCAGTCCAGCCAACTTGGAATGATCTCCAGTGCTAGCGATCTATCATCGTGGTGAGCGTAACGCTGCATTTGAGGCCTCCCGACTACCATTCCACTACAATCCGCACCTTGTTGGAGTCCTTGCCCTCGGTCCGCTCCTCGACAAAGCTGCGGAAGCGGGACAATAGCTCCTGCACCGTGCAGGGCATCCCACCTTGCGTCAGCGCCATCAGAATGTCCTCCGGCGGCACGGCGACCCGCTCCAGACCAGTAAGCGCCTCCTTGACCGTCTGCACAAAGTCGTAGCTCACCTTGTCTGGCAACGCGCCGGCATCCAGAAAGCCCTGAACCAGTTTCTGCTGATCGGGTGTCATCAGCGCGACGTTGGCCCGGGTCGCCTCCTGGCGCAGGTTGGTCAGCAGCGCGTTGGTCCAACCGGTGTAGAGTTGGTCCAGCCTGTCCTCCTGCTCGTCGAGTATGGCTTGGGCGGGCTTGCCCGCCGGTTCTTCCACCGGGCGGTAGCCGCAGTTGGGGCACAGGGGATGTTCCTTCAAGTCGGAAGCGCCGATGGCGTAGCAGGGGCGCAGGTCGGCCAGATTGCTCTCCCACTCCTTCAGGTCGGCCACTGGCAGGAAGTCAATCGCAGCCAGCCCGGTCAACTGCTTGTGGTGCGGGTCGCCCATCAACCGCTTCTTGCGGTCGTCCTCGGCCCCGTTGAGCCGCGCGTGACGGTGCAGGTTCAGGTAGACCTGGATGTACTCGCTCTTCAGGTTCTCCAGCGCACCACTGAGGGAAGCGCGCAGCGTGGGCTGGCGCCAGTTCTGGGGGTCTCGCAGTTGGGCCAGTTGCTCCGTCTGCAGGGACTTGACGGTCTGTGACCACTCGTGATCGGCAGGGAGCACAGCCATCGCCACGCCCAGGTAGGCGGTCAGCGGCTGGATGGCGGCTACTACCTCGGCCAGCGTCTCCAGGTCGCCCACGAGCACCCGCCCAGCCGCCTGGGCCTTTACCTCGGCGGTGCTGTAGCGAAAATTGTGCAGTTTGCCGGGTGTGTTGTAGGTCTGCAATGATTCCAGGAAGGACTTGTGCTCATCCAGCCGGCGCAGCAGGCCGGTTTTTGCCTGGCCCTCCAGCAAGTTGGCCTCCCACACCGGCAAGCCACCCTGAGCCTTCTGCCGGGCCAACACCAACCGGTCCAGTTCGTCGGCCACCCGCTTCTGCAGTTGCTCAATGGCTGAGTCGTGCTGGCTGGCGTCTTTGATCAAGCCAGTGGGCAACTCCAACAACTGGAACAACTCGGTTAGCGCGGCCAGCGGCAGCCCCTTGGGCCGTCCGATGAACTTCCAGTTGGCCAGGTCAGCGATGGGAATCTTGATCGTCTCTTCCAGGTTGCCGGCGTCAATCTTGCGGCCGGGCAGGGCCAGCGTGATCTCGCCGGTGTAGGTCAGCCCCAGTAGAACTACTGCCACCCATTCCGGCTCCAAGCCAAAGCGGCGGTCGGCCTCGGCCTCAATCTCGCCCCCGATCAACTCGGAGCGGTTGAGCACCTGGCCCTCGCCCTTGTGGGATAGTTGCTGCAGGAAGTAACCGGCGTAGCGCGAGTCGCGCCCTTTAACGCGGTTATCGTCCAGCAGATCCAGCGCATCAAGCACGGCGGTCCCCTGGCGCGTTTTTAGCCCGCCAGCCAGCCAGCGCACTGCCTCCTGGGCCGCCTGCGCCCGGCTGGCCTGGGTGACCAGGATGGAGAAAGCCGGGTAATCGGGCAACCACTCAGCGAAGTAGGTGCTCAGGCAGACCGAAGCCACGCCGTTGACCAAGTCGCGCACCGATGCCGTGGCGCGAGGCTCCGCGCCGCCCTTCGACGAGCTCAAGGCAGGCCCCTTGATCCACTCAACAAAGGGCCGGGTCACGCCTTTGTAGGTCACGTCCACCGCCTGGAGCGAGTTCTCCCGCAGCCACTTTTGCAGCCGTTTGAGGTGGCCGTCAGCCTTCTTCTCGTACTGCATCCGGTTGCCCCCCGATGCAGACCCGGCCATCTCGCGGGCGCCAGCGTAAAGCCTGAGCGCGGTTTCAAACTCCTCGTCCGGTCGAGCCAATCGAAAGAAGACCTCGTCGGCCTTCTGTTCATCGGTGAACGACGGCGGGGCGTGAGGCTGGAGTAGGTACAGATAGAACTCGCGGGGCGGCTGGGCGGTGGAGCGCTGGTTGGGCGCGCCGAAGAAGAGATAGCCAGGGCGCGTCACCTTCCGCTCGCGCCACTCGACCTCGTGCTGCCAGATGTTGTAGCCGGGGACGTAGGTGGACTCTGCACATTCCAAGACCCGCTTCAGCACCTCGAAGTAGTAACGGTCGAGTTGGTTGTCGTCCAGGCTCTCCGCTCGCTGCTCGATCTGGGCGTCAAAGTCTATGTCTTTCTTCAAATCCAGGTAATACTGGCCATTGTCGGGGTTGAACGAGATGAACTGGCCGCTGACGGTGCGCGTGATCTCCCGCAGCGTGGACTCGACCGTAGTCATGAGAAAGTCGGCGTCCCGCTCCGGTATGGGGAGGTAAAGGCAAAGGCCGTCACGCAGTTCCTCGGCGGTGGCGCCCAGCGGTGCATAGATATCGCCGGTGGTCAGCCGGTGGACGCTGAGGGCGTTGATGATCCGCAGGGCCGCCGGCTGGTACTGGGGCCGGGTGAAGGCATTGCGCACCCGGTCCTCCAGCACCTGGCTCCTGTCAATCACCTCTTTGATCTCCGGGATGCTGCGGAAGGAAGGATTCTCGCGCAGCCTGGCCCAGTAGGAATCGTAGGCAATGAGGCCCGGCTGGTCGGGCGGCACGTCGCTCTCCAGGCGATCCTGCATCTCGGCGCTGAGCGTCTTGAGTACCTCCCGCTTCTCGGCCACGTACACCCGCTCAAACACCTCCAGGTAGGCCGGGTGGACCGGGAAGAGCCGCACAAAGTCGTCCATCCGCTCGGCCATAGTGCCGTACAAGGGCGTGAAACGCTGCAGGTGCTCGCGGATGCGTCCTTTCTGCTGGGCGTCCTTGCGCAGCAGCCGCTCCGCCACCACATAGGCTACGTCCTCGCGGGCGATGCGCACCTGCTCGAAGCGGTCCTTCACGCGGCGCACCGAGTCGGCCACGAACTGGAAGCGGGGGCTGTCGAACAGCGACTCCTGGATGCCAGCCATAAACCGGAACCGCGACAGCCGGCAGACCTCCCCCAACTCCCGCAGGAAGGTCAAATCCAGCACCAATTCCTGGTCGCGCCGCGAGCGAAGGAAGTCGAGCAACTCGTCCACGACGAGCAGCAATCCCTGTTCGGGGCACTTCTCGTAGAAGGCGCTCATCATGGCCACCAGCAGGTCTTTGCTGTTGGGCGCTTCGCTCATTGCTGGGAACGAATAGGCGATGCCCATCTTCCCTAAAGCCAACTCCAGTTCGCCGAACAGGATGTCGCGCAGGGGCATGGTCGTCGCGCCGATCTCGGTGCGCACGACGCGGAACTGGCCGGCGATGGCGTCGGCTGCGCCGGTGACAGGCCCATTGGTCAAGGACGCGACCAGATCGCCGTGTTCCGCCACCGCGGACAGCACCGACATCAGGTGCGACTTGCCGGTGCCATAGTTACCCACGACCAGCAGTCCCTTGTTGTCCTTCGGCGCGGCGAACTGCAACTGGGGGATCACCAGGCGCGTCAGCAGGTCGGCCATGCGGTCAGAGATGACGTAGGTCTTGACCAGGGTGGCCGCCCCTCGCTTGTCGTCAGCTTCCCGCAACTGCACGACGGTCTCGATGGGCTCAAACTGGACCAGGTGCTTGTATTTCATAGGTCCGATTTCCTCCTACGGCAAGGCAATGACGATCACTTCAGGACGTTCATAGCGGCGGTACTCAGGATGTCCCGGCTCGGCATAAGTCAGCACCTTCTTCTCATCATACGTGCCACTCCAGGCGACGATAAGGGTCTTGTTGCGGCTGAGCGCTTGCAGGCAGACCAGCGGGTCCTGGTGCAGGGCCGGGTCGAAAAGCAACTCGATGTTGTCCAGAACAGTGATGTCCCCCGGCTGCTCGCCAATCACGTCGTCGAGCAGGCGGCGCACGCGCAGGGGGCGCTCCTTGCTGGTCAGGTCGAGCAATCGCTGGCTGAGGGCCAGGTTGACGTTGAGGTAGGGAATGCCCTGTCGCTGGCACAGCTCCTTGAGCAGTGGTGTCTTGCCTGAACCAGTTGGACCAGCAACCAGGGCCAACCGATAATACTGGTGAGCGATGTTAGGCAGAAGTTGCTCTAGCTCGGCGAGTTTGGCCAATGAGAGTTTGGACATATCGGGTAAGCTTCTCGGTTGCTAAAAGACGAAAGCCGCCCCTGACTTGCCAGGGCAGCGGCTCTGTGCTAGAATCTGGGCATCTTTGACCTGATCCTGGCAGGTCAGGGTTGAAATGGGGACGAAAGGAGGAGTAAACTCCAACGTCCCTTTTTTTGTTGCCGCGAGGGTGGTATCATAGGTTTTCCACCGTTCGTATGCGGTCGGTGTGAGTGTATCACACAGCGCGGAAAAGCGCAACCGCCCGCAGAGTGCCTGCTCCGTCGGCGTGCTGCCCCGTCCACCGTAGCCCCCGAAGACCACCGATCCCCACCCAGATGAAGCGTGCGTACGACCTCTACGACCCGCTCGGCAAGGGCCACGGGACTAAGTCGTTCTACACCACTGCGAAGCTTAGATGGATGGGACTCACTGCTCCCGATAAGGGAGCCAGAGTCTATTCGGCAAGCATCTTGTGTTAACTTGACAGCTCAACACCGATGTGTTATACTCTCGTTGAGTTGATAATTCAACGCAAGCGCGCCAGGTTCTGCTGGGATACGAGAGAGGTGGGGGTGATGACAACATTCGGGGAGCGGATCCGGGAGCTTAGGACAACGAGAGATAATCGGATTTCTCTGAGGGATCTGGCACGTAGAGTAGAGATCGATTTCACCTATCTAAGCAAGATCGAAAACGGGAAAGTACCCCCACCAAGCGATGAGGTTATTGAAAAGCTCGCGCGGGAGTTGGAGGCAGACTTGGAGGAATTACTCGCGCTGGCCGCTAAGGTTTCACAAGAGGATCTAAGAAAAGCGGTTGCTCAGGACC
>JADHWW010000001.1 GCA_016783285.1 Anaerolineae bacterium | reverse complement strand
CAGCCGTCCGATCAGCAGCGGCCAGAAACCGTGCGTGGCAGCGTACACCGCCGTGGAGAGCGCACCGATGAACAGCGCTGGCACAAACAGCCGCCGACGTGGCCAGCGATCGTAGGCCAGTCCTGCCAGCCCGTTGAGGAAAACCCGCACTGCCCGGTTGATACCCAGGATGATCCCCACGCTGCCCAGAGCGATACCGGCTTCGACAGTATGAGTGGGCAACACTGTGTACAACGTCGCGTCGCCCATGAGAGAAAGGGCTGTGCCCAGGCCCAGCGGGAGAAGAACCTTTGCCGGATGGATAAATGCTTTACGTTCGCTCATCACTTCCTCGAGCCAGACGTCGTCCAGGAATGTGCCAGCGCCGCCCCTTGGTTAGGCGTGGGGCGCGGCTTCGGTGTAGGCCATCGCCGTATCCATCTTAGTTTACAGCATCAAGCCGGCTTCGGCAAATGGCTCGGGTCGCTCTTCCCTCAGCAACTCAAGCAACTCTTCCAAACGTCCTCGCCTTTCCAAGTAGGCGATCAACTCCCGAGCCTTATTCCTTCGCCCTTGAGCGGGGAGATCGTCATACGCAACATCCAGATCAAAGCAGATGGTCCGCAGTTCCTCTCCGTCAAAGTGGTCGCAGATGAAGGCAAGCAGCCGTTTGAGCAGTCTTCCGTGATCAACGATGGCGTCCGGCGTTTTGCCCTCAGGTGTCCTCTGGGCCTCGGGACGCCATCGGCCCCAGTGGACTGGCTCGAGGGGACTGACCTTGGGGGGTGGGGCCAACACGATTAACAGTTCCTGCAATCCCTGTGCATATCGCTCTCCCCGGCAATCGGCATAATACTTGCCTTTCAGAAACAGCGGGATGTCGCAGTCCTGGTGCAGTACGGGAAGCACAACGACTTGTCTGGATTCGAGTTGCTTGACCTGTGCGGCGTTGAGTTCCTCACGCACCCAGGGCGAACTCACAGAGTGCGGAGACAGAATGACCGACAGGCAATCGCTATCCTGGATTCCTCTCTGGATTCTCTCATTGATCGAATCGCCCACCTTTATCTTCCAGCGATCCAGCCAAACTCCCACTCCGTTCGCCACCAGGTCTTCCACCAGCCGGTCTACGAAAGAACTGTCTTTGTGAGAGTAACTGATAAAGGCGGTCCGCCTGGGCTGTGAAGCAGCGTCGAGGACCCTTGCCAGCCAGGCCTGGTCGTTGGCCAGGACATCGGCCAGTTCAATATGGTATGCCCGTTCCAGATATTCCCGTGATGGCTGGTTGATGGGAGAGGCGATTACATACGCGTGAATCTTCTGAGCGTCCTGTCCACTCGCTCGCCATCCTGCTCCTGCGTAGTCCACGATAGGGACAATCAGGGCTCTCCCGTCCGATAGACTTACCTTTGCCGCGATGTGGTCCACCGGCTCGATTCCGATAACGGTGTCCAGCTCCTCCAGGACCGTGAAGAGGTGGTTGGCGACGCCTTCCTGCTGCACGGTGATGTACAGGTCCTCAAAGGCCTCCTTGTGGACGGCCGGATACTCGACAATACGGCCACAGACTGGACACTCGTAGGGACCGTCGTCTTCTGGCTCGATCTCGCCTGGGCAACTGCGGCCCTTAACATCCCAGTAGTCTTCGTCGGCTGGGTTGGCACATTTCATATATCGCCGGTGGCTAACGACCACCAGACCCAGTCCTTCGAGGACTTCGACTACTTGTCTCGACACGGTCTGCCCGCTCGATACGTGCATACCGGTGCGGAGCAAGCGCCGCACCAGCCGTCTATCCAGTTGTGGGAATAGCGTTGACATTGTAGTTCTCTCTCAAATAGCGTTCAAACTGGTTGCGGATGGTTCTGGACAGGCGACCGCAGGAATAGCGCACAAAGTACTGCCCTGCGATTGGCTCGAAGCGCAGTTTGAAGATGTAGGAGCGTTTCTTTTCGCCTACAATGCGGTCATACGCCAGACCGATGCACTCCACATCTTCCAAGTCCTCCAGCAGGGGGATTTCCTTTTCCCTGAGGAATTCGACAGAAGGGGCGAGGGATTCGCTCTTGTCACAACGCACGATCAGGGTAGGGCTGCCCTCCAGCGGAGATTGATGCAAATAGATTTCCACCAATCGTAACCGGTCATCTTCCTTCTTGAGTAGAACGTCCAGGAGACTATCCACTGCCTGCCGTATTGTCCGGCTTGTGTCGTCTATATACTCAACCTCAGCCTTCAAGAGGCGAGATGCAATTGCACCCGCGATTGAGGCCCCGATGTGCTTATTTGAGCGCTCCTCCAGATAGCGCAACCGATCCCTGAATCTCAACACGATGGTCTCCACCTCATCCCCGAAGAGGGTCTGGTTCATCTCGGGGATGCTGGCTTCTCGCAACACGCGGTAGATGAAGACCAGTGTGGAATCGTCATTCTCTCGCAGGACACGCGCGCAGATGCTGCGCTTCCCACCCCCGCGCCTGGCCTCAAGCGTTTCCAGCACCTGGTCCACCATTGGCGCCGTAATGGCCGATAGGTCTGCTCCTTCCCGAATTTGCTGCGCTGCATACTCGGCCTCGTCCTCAGTAATGGCGTGGTCTCCCTCCTCGGCCCGAGGTACCAAAACGTAGCGTGTGTACCCGGCTCTCTCCGCATGCTCGAACAGCACAAGGACGGCCAGGTCTGGCGGGTTCTGGTAGTATACTCCCATTGCGTAGGCCAAGCGCCGAGAGTTGGATTTGAAGGCGTTGCTATCTATGAGGCGGACAACGGGTTCGGAGAGCAGAACGCGGCCGATGGTCTTGACGGCATCGTGACTCTTCCCTTGGAGAAGTTCGATCAGCAGAAACAGATCCTGGCACCAGGTCTGGGAGGGATCTGCAGCGATCTTACCTTGCAGTGCCTCAAGCAAGTCCGCCACGGTTGCCGCATCTATGGGCAGGCCGACCCAGAGACACAAGGCCTGCAGGAAACCCTTCCTCAAACTTTCGAGGCGTCTCCTTACGAGGTCAGTGTCTCGGATCCGCTCGCCTACGACGCGCTCGTGCCATACTCTCAAGCGGTTCCAGAACTGCCCTGGCTGAGGTTCGAGATCGCTCGGATTGGGCAGGTTTTCGGCGAAAGCCTGTATCGTATCAGTTTTGGTAACCTGTGGCATGGTTTCTCCTCAGGGCTAGGTGCACCCGCAATGCTCGCCGCGTCTCGCGCATGACCTGTTCCAGCGACGGCACGTCGGCCATTTGGTTCTCCAATCGACTCGCCCAGGCGCGGCGTATCTTGCCCACCTGCGCAGGGGCCAGCGCCTGGGCCAGGCTCTCCGGCGTCAACCCTTTATGAAGACACTTGGTCCGAAACGTCTCGACCGCCAGCGACAGGTCCAGGTCCGCACCACATTCAACCAGCAGTCGCCACACGTCGTACAGGTCGCGGGGTTGGGTGCGCTGCAACAAAGTACGCAACTTCTCGGCGCCAATCTCCTCCAGCGAGTAAGCCAGCACCGGTGTGACCGGCCGGGGCTCGTCGGAATATGCGCTCAGCAGTGATCGACGCACCGGTGGGTTGACCATCACCTCGTCAAATGTAAAGTCGAGTTTGAATTCGCGTCGCCGCCGGGTGCGGTGCAGGGGCCCGACATAGCCCAGGTACACTGTCACGTTGCGCAGCCGCCCGCCGTCCTCCCTCGGCTCGGACGAGGCAACGACCAGTTCAATGCCCGCCTCATCGCCCACAGCCTGCGCTATCTCACTCAGTTGCGCTAGAAGCACCTCCGGCGTGATGATCTGCTGAGCCGTGAAGTCCAGGTCTTCACTGTAGCGCCAGTCGGCGAAGTAAACCTTCTTCAATGCCGTGCCGCCTTTAAGAGCCAACGCTGCGCCAAGAGCCGGATGACGGGCCAGGCCAATGAGAGCCCAGGTGAGAACGTAGTCTCGCTCAATCATCCGCGCACTCACGCCAGCACGATAAGCCAGACGTTGCACTTCCGGTAGGCCGATCATTCAGTGCTCCCGCCAGTTCAACAACTCGTGCTCCGGCACATTGATCACCAAGTGCCAGCGACGGTCGCGCCGCCCTCCGTACTCATGGGGATACAGATTGTCCAGCACCGTGTAACCCGTTCCGACGTCGGCCCGCAGCGCGTCCAACAGAGGTGATGTGCCCATCGCCAAAGTCTCCAGCAGGAAGCCCAATCGTTTGAGGATCGTCCGGTTGCCCATACGCCGACCATAGGCCACCGCCTTCTCCCAATCCATCTCATCACGCCCTCGCCAGATTGCCTTGGCTGCCTCAATCACTCCACCGCACAGGTCTAGCCGGTCCAGGCAATCCACCAGGGCCTTCTCCCGCTCGGCCATCTGTATCGCCTCTGCGCCTGACCAGACCCGGCGTGATCCAAAGAACTTGTGCGCTCGTACCGTTACGAAACGGTACGCCACACCTCCCACAGTCAACGGTCGCTTGCGTCGCGTGGTGACTATGTAGACGGTAGGCGCTGCCTGCTCACTGTAGCCGTAGTAGCGAAGGGCGCTCCAGTAGGAGATGTAATAGTGCTCGATGAGGTGAGCGGCGATGACAAATTCGTCGGGTGTGTACTCACCGGCCGGGCCGGCCGACAGGGGCAAGATCAGGTACTTGCCCTTTTCCAGACGACGCAGCCAGCCTTTCTTGACCAGATGATGCAATCGCTTGCGCACGGCGGCCGATGAGCAGCCCAAAACGGAGGCAGCGTCCTGATTTGTGAAGATATCTTGCCCCTGGCTGCTGATGGTGGTGAGAAGCCTGGCATCGGTTGGGCTGAGCGTCTGTCGTTTGCTGACTTCTTGTGTCACCATTGTTCCCATTTCCTGGAACGATGGTAACACAAACAGTCAATTCTGTCAACGTCAGGTGGTTGGGACTGCTACTGTAACTCCTGGGCCAGGTATGGATGGTCTGTCAGTGCCTTGCGTACCAGTTGAGCATACCGGCGGCGACGCCTGTGCCAGTCAATCAAGTAGAGCATCTTCGTCTCCAGCGTCTCGCCGCGCAGGTCGTGGTAGTCCAGACCCAGTTCCTTGCACAGGATCTCGAAGGCAGGACGGTCGTAGGCGGAGTGCATCGCCTGGCGGAGTTTGATGGGGTCCACGCTGTCTGGGTCAATCCCCGTCGTCGGTGCCACTGCAGATTCACCGGGCGCTGGAGCAGGAGGTGAGGGCGCGGCTGGCGGTCTGGCGCTGATAGTGATAGCAAAGTTCAGTTCAATCTCGCCTTTGAACAAGGGGTGCTGAGGCTTATGCTGGGGTACTTGCCGGGAGACGTAGTCGAACAGGTCGAAGATGCGCACGGCTCCATCGGCTCCGACCACTGCCCCGCACAGGCCTTCCAACAAGTAGTGGGTGAAGAGGCCGTTGCGCATACCAGCCAGTTCCCAAGACACCTCGTCGGGCCGGCAGGAGGCAACAACCACTCGCCCGCGGCCTTCGGCCAGCCGGGCATAGGCGGCCTCAGAAAGGCCAGCCTTGACCTGAATGGCAGCGTCCTTGGGCTCGCCCACCCCGCCCGAGTGACAGGCGTCCAGGAAAACGGCGACTCGCCCGGCATGGATGGCCCGCAGGGCGGTAGTGAACTCCTCGTCGGAGATGGCGGTGGCGCGCAGGTTGTGCCAGTCGGCCTCCACCGGGCAGAGGTACTCCCCCGGCTCGAAACCGCCGATGCGCTGGGCGCCGTGGCCGGAGAAGAATATGAGGACCGTGTCATCAGGGCCGGCGCGGCGGGCCAGGTGGTCCAGTTTGTCGCTGATGGCCGCCTTGGTGGCCTGCTCGTCCAGCAGTAGAGACAGGTTGGCTGGGGGATAGCCGCTTTGGGCCAGCAGGTCGTGCAGGTCACGGGCGTCGGTGATGGTTTTGGAGAGGGGGCGGAGGTGGCGGTAGGCGGCGACGCCGATGAGAAGGGCGTAGGATCCAGAAGTCACCATAACGTTCTCCGTAAAGCCATCTGTGTTCCCTGTCAGTGATCTTTGAGTACAGGAGCAGCCAGCGCTGCAGCGACCTTAACCACCTCCACATAATCTGCGGCGATTGTGTTCCCGGAAGTGTTATGCAAAACCACCTCAATCCCGTGGTTCGTAGGTGAATACTTCAAGTAGATCGGGTAGGCCTGCCAGGTACCACTAGGATAGGGCGAAGCTATCACCAATTCCTGAGGAAACCATCTGTTCAGGTAGGGTGAGAAAACCGAGAAAGTGAGGTACCACCCCGTGCTGGCTACATTGTCAACTCTCCCAGTGACGGTAATCGCCTCCGCGCTATCGGCAACGACCCTAGCGCCGTCAATCGGGCTGGTGATTTGGACCCTGGGCACGGGAGGGGGCAAATAGTGGCTCACAACCAAAGGAAGACAGAGTCGGTGAGAGACAAATAGATCGCGGGCCGGCTTCGGCACTCGATCAGTGTCATAAATGCCCCAGTGACACTCCACCTCCGGTCGCTCACCCTCACACTTCCATGGCTCGTCAAAAGCCCCGAAGTAGTAGAACTCCACCCCTTCTTGCTCGGCCCAGTTCAGGAAGTCGGCGGCAAAGAGGGACTGCTGTTCAGGGCTGGGGGCGGGCATCGATCCACAGTGGTCTTCTCGCCCGGTCCCCGCCGTCGGCCAGCCAGTCTCGCCGATTATTACTACTTTGTCAGCGTACTGGGTGCTCACCTGCTCGTACTTCTCCTGCACAAAGGCGACGGCATTCTCGATGGGCTGGCACTCCCAATAAGGGTGGATATGGATAAGCAAGTAATCTACGCATGCCGCCAAGTTGGGATTGTTAACCCAGACGTGCCAGGGTTCAGCGGTGATAACCGGCAGACCGGTGCGTTCCTGCACCTCTAGGGTATAGCTACATACCTGAGTGACGGTGAGCCAACCGGATAGGATACTTTCATTGCCAACCACAATGGAGGCGATGTGAGGATTAGCCTGAACCTGGCTCACTGCACATTCGATCTCCGCGCGATCCTCCTCGGAATTGCCGCTCAGCCAGATTCCCAGGGTTAGCGGTAGGCTGACCTCGCGGGTGGCAGTGATCACCGTCTCCAGATGCCGACAGCCATAGGTGCGGATGCCGTTGGCGACCAGTTTCAGCAAAGGCATATCCTGGCGTACTTCAGACAGGGTGGGGTAAACCCCTCGCTCCGGACTCTGACCCTCACGAAAGGGGCCGTAAGCCATGCCCCTGAGTTGCCCCATTGGCATTGCAATCAGTGTGGCTGTGAGTGCTGCTTCGTCGTGGCTCTCAAAGTTGGACATAGCGTTGAGGTGAGGCCAGGAATGCTGACCTTCCAGCACCAGTATGAGGATAACCACAACGATCCAACCCCATCGGATTCGCTTCGGCCTTGAGTTCATCTACCCTCAGACCACTCAAATCGAATCTCATCCAGGTATATGGTTGTTTCCTGATCCGCATCGGTAACCCATACAAAGCCACCTGCAATGTGGCTGAGGTCTCGTCCATACAACGAGATCGAATACTGGGTCCATTCTGTCGAAAGGACCAGGGGATGTGTCGTCTTTGCTGGTCGCAGGGAGTCACAAGGGTCTCCCACCGCGTTCTTTAGTCCACCAACCTTGAACTCGGCGACCTCACCACCACGCTCGCCTCTAGCCCAAAACGTGAGTGTCGTCCACCCCCTCAGCTCGAATCCACCTGGTTCTTTACACCAGTCACTGCCTGGAGGATCCCACCAGTAGATACCTGCCCACCTCTCACAACCAGATTTCGGCACGTAGGTAATTCTGATAGAACTGGCGCCTGAAAAAGGACTGCTTTGGTCGTTTTGATCAACTTCAATGCCCCGCCAGCAACCCATCCATCCTTCCGGTACGAAGTGATTATGTGGCGCTCCCGCGTCAGCATAGACATAAAACGGGGGATAGCCTCGCTCAACATAGCCACTCGCGACTTTCAGAGATCGGTCACTGTGAAACAGCCCCCAGTGAGGACCAATCCCATCTTCAGATTTCCAAGGCTGATCGAATGCCTCGAAGTAGACGAATCCCACCGGACTCTCCCGCAGGCGGGCATAGTACTCAGCCTGCTGATACTCACTTAGCCCTGGTGCACCTGCTGTTGGCAAGCCTACCTCTTTCAAGATGACCGAGACATCACCGGCCATAGCCTTCAGGCCGTCAAACGTGTCCTGTGTCCAGGTGAGGGCTTCGATTGGCTCAGTGACTCCCTGCCAATAGGGATGTGCGTTGGGGAATACCCAATCTCCTAACCCTAACAGTCTCTCATCGGTGTAGTATAGTGAAAGGACTTCACTGGTCGCAACAGGCTTCCCAGTCTCCTCTCGCAGTTCAGCAATTGCCTGCTCAAGAGCATCGAATTCGTAGCGGTCGAAGAACAGACCTTCATTACCCACCACATACCCGTCCACATCCGACATGGCTTGTATAGCGGCTTGCGTTTCCTCTGGGTCTCCGGGCATCCAGATGCCCATAACGACTCCCTCAAAGCCCGCCTCACGAGCCAGGTGAGGGATCTCTGCAAGTACATCGCTGGCTCCGTAAGTGACGATCCCGCGGAATCCTGCCTCATACAAGACACGCATATCCTCCGCAATCTCCTCAACGGTGGGCATCATTCCAGATACGGGGTCATAGTGGGTTGGTGCATAAGCCACCCATGGAAATGCTGCGAACTTCTCAAAGAGAGTTAGCCCCGGAGTCGGGGTAGGTGTCGGTACCAAAGTCGGAGTAGGACTAGATGTGGGGCGTGGCGTGGATGTGGGTAGATGCGTTGGGGAAGCAATGGGGGGACTTACTACCGGTGTTGCTGTTCGAGTTGGTTGAGCACAGCCGCTCAACAGCAGAGTTGCGATTGCAACCAAAGTTTGGACAATCAGCAAGTGTGGAACTCCTCCACGTTGTTTTGAATCAGGCGCTCCGAGATGATACATTTCTCTACCTCCCTTCAGGGTGTCGTATTCGGTAGGCACGCTCACTCTTGTAGGCTTGCACGCGATGCTACGGTGAGCCAAACCCGATTTCATCAATGCATATTCTACCACGGCGGGAACTCGCACCGAGATGATATTCGAAGGCTATGATCAGTTTGTCTAGTCGAGCCAGATCAACTCCCCTATTGGCAAATCTAGTCAACGGGATAGAAACCTGATGTCCGGCCACAGATGCTGGTGGCACTGTCTCTTTCCACTCCGCGCCATCCGAACTACCCAGACCTATCTTAAATTGCTCTCCACCTTGTCCCCCCAGCACCCACAGAACCAGGTAGGTGTTGTCCTGGGCAACCAAGGCAAACTCCGATGGCAGGTCAATGATGCAACCAGCATAGCTTCCACTCTCTGAGACATCCCACGAGAGTTTGATAGCATCGGGCCTCCGGGGAATGTAACACGCCGCCAAGGGATAGAGGAACCCTTCACCCGGCTTTTCGAATCTTCCGGCTTCGCATCGCTGCGTGATCAACGCCATTGGAATTGGGGTGACTGGAATAGGTGTTGGTGTGCTGGTCAGTGTAGCGGTTGATGTTGGTGTCGGCATAAGGGTGGGGGTGACTGTCGGCGTTGGGGTCAAAGTTGGCGTGCTTGTTGCCGTTGGTGTGTCGGTTGGAGTAATGGTGGGCGTGGGAGTGTCAGTTGGGGTCGGCTGCGGCGCAAGAGGGCGAAATGACAGGATAGTCAGCAATATCAGTATCCCGGTTGTCACCCCAATGCCGATCTGTAAGGAGAGACTGATGCCAAGCCGGTGGAGGACATCGTGCCAGGTCATCCGGCGCACGATCAGGGCTACGAAGAGAAGCACTATCTCTAGGACCAGACTCAGACAGCCAGATGTGGCCTGGATATAGGACAGAGCATTTGGTTTGTCACCGAACCAGTGCCAGCCCAGGATGGGGCCCAAGATCACGTCCAAGATCAGCAGGGCTACAAAAAGATAGGCGAGTCGTGGGACAGGTGGGTGAGACGATAGATCAGGAGACAGTTCCTTAGACTCTAAAGATGCTGAGGTGCCTGGTTCCGTTTCGGCTATCTGCAACAAGTCAGCAATGTCTGAGCGGCTTGTCTTGATCGCGGTCACCAGGTTGGCCCAGCGATTGCGTCGCTCCAGATAGGCGATCAACTCTCGTGCCTTGGCTGCTTTTCCTTCACCACGTAGGTCATCGAAGTCCACGCCCAGGTCGAAGGCCAGCGTGCGCAGTTCCTCAAGATCGAAGTGTTCTACCAGCAGACGGTGAAGTTCCGTTGTGGTCGGTACGCTCATATCGAAAGCTCCCTATTCCTTCTCACCCTCGCACCCTCACCTCCACCCTCACCCCCCCAAACTCCTCCAGCAGCATCACCGCCAGTTGGTTCAGCACCCGCTGGCGGCACTCGGAGAGCACCCCGGATGGTGAAACCCACGATGGTTGCTACCGCCACACCTTTGTCACGCGGTACGTCGCCCCGTGCCGTTCCAGCAAGCCGATGAGCCGGTCGGCGGCGCGGGCCAGCACTAACACAACGCCGGGACCCAGCCGCCGCCCCACCTCGTTGATCAGCCCCGCCTTTTCGCTCACGTATACCTTCTCACCTACTCTCTTCTCCACCCGGTAGCCGTATAGCGCACGATGCAGCGCCCCCTTGTCTCGCCCGCTCATCCCCCGTGTGGAGTAGGTGACCAGCAGCGCAGGCTCCAGACGCGGATGGGAGGCCGGCAACAGGACCAACGAAGGGACGGCCCAGATCACAATCCCCTCCCGCGCTGCCTCCCACAAAAAGTCCGGGTCGAGGCCCCCCCGGCGCAGGTTCTCCATCACGAACGAGAATGGGTGGGCCAGGTCACACTCAGCAGCGATCTCCGCCGACAGCGCCAGCGCAGCCTGGGCCTCCGGCCCCATCTCGGGATCATGGTCGGTGTCGAAGAGCAATAGCACGTCCACGTCACTCTTGCGGCGGAACTCCCCAGTGACGGCCGAGCCGAAGAGGATGGCCGCTTTCAGGTTGGGGATGCGATGGGCCCCGGCGACGAACCGGGCCAGCGCGGGATAAAGTTCCCTGGGAACCTTCACGTCACCCATTGCTCGATCTGTGCGATCAACTTTAGACATTCCTCCACCACCTCGCCGTCACCCTTGCCGCCGTACCAGCGCCCGGCCCGCAACTGATCCAGCCGCTCGAAGGCTGTCGCCATCTGGCCCTCGGCGTGCTGACGCAGCAAGCGAGGCAGGCCAACGTGGGTGTCTTTGTGTGCATGCCGTGTTTCCTCTCCATTCCATAGGCAAGCAGGTGATGGGCCAGGCCATAGCAGAGTTCGGTGACGGCTGCCACGTGCTCTCCATCGGGGTCAGGGAGCAGCCGGTCCAGGCTGCGGCGCAACTGGCGGGCTCTACGCAGGTGTGCTTCTGGTTTCATCTTGGATCGCTTTCTGTCAACGAGGTTACAGAAACAGACCGTGAACCCCGATTCTGTAACCGAGATTCAGTACAATTATACCCCTGTTGTAGATTGAGGCAAGCGTTGCCTGGCCTCCCCTCGTTCCCCTATCTCCACCTTCACCCTCACTCCCCCAAACTCCTCCGGCAGCATCGCCGCCAGTTGGTCCAGCACCCGCTGGCGGCACTCTGTGGCCAGGGTCAGGCAGGTTCCCAGTTCATCCCCCTGAAGATCGTCGGCGGTGCGATGGGGAAAGACGAGTTTCAGCAAGCCCGCCGTGGTTTTTTTGACGGCGTCCTGATTGCGCCCCGTCATCCCCCCGAAGTCCACGTGCGCCGCGACGTGGGTCTGGTAGTTGTGGCGGCGTAACCGGGTGAAGATCTCGGCCAGGTAGTCGGTGATGAAGCCATACAGGTAGCGGGTGAGCACCTGGCGTGGGTCTGGGTTGCGGAAGGTCAGGTCGTCCACAGGAATGGCCGGATGGAGCGCGTGTAGCACCAATGCCCTCAGGCAGTGGGTGTCCAGGGGGACGGCCGATCCCAGGGTGCGGCGCAGTCCTGCGTGCGCCTCCATTACCATGCCCAGGTGGGCGGCCAGGAGCGGCTCGAAGCGGGCCACGGCCTCCGGCGGCCAGGCCTCGCGGGGTTTGAGCGTCTTCAATACGCCGAGCAGGCTGAGGTCGAGGATGCTGTCGGTGCGGCGCACCACGTCGGTCAGGTAACTGAGGTCGAGAGCGGGGCGTGTCGCGGATCCTGCCCTGAGCCAAGTCGAAGGGAGACGTCCGGGAGGGCGGGTGATCCAGACCAGACAGGGGCTGTCCGGCCCATGGCGGCCGTAGATCTTGCGGAAGACCAGGTCATTGCCATCGTAGCGGAAGACGATCCAGCGCCGCCCTTCGACCTCCACGGCCTCTCCCAGGCCCAGCAGTCCGGGCGGGTCGAGCACTAGCGCCAGCCGCGCCTGGGGTGGCAGATGGGAGATGCACTGATCAAAGTAGTCGTACAGGGATTCTGCTGTCATTGCCTGTGCCTTATGCGCGATAGGCGACGTTGGGGTCATTGGGCGCGCCGGTGAGTTGCGGTCGTCCCTCTCGTACTAACGGGGAGAGATAGGCGTCACGCAAGTACTTTGCATTGCGGTGGAGCATCTGGGCCAGTTCACGCGCTGTGTGAGGGCGTTCAGCACAAAGGGCGACGATGAGGTCAGCCATCTCTTCCCGCGATAATCGCCTGCCCTCGGCTAATAACCTGGGCAGTTCCTCTATACCCTGGGGAGTAGTATGAGGGGTAACCTGGGGAGTCTCCCTTTCTTCGACCAGGGTGTAATGGACCCCCGGCCCACGGCGCTGTTCGGAGCGGCGCAGCAGGCCCAGGCTTTCCAGGTGGGTCAGAGCGCGGCTGGCGATCAGGGTGCCGGTGTGATTGAGGCGGCGAAAGGCAGCGTTGTCCATCCGGCCTGTCTTGCGTGCGTAGACCATGGCTTTCTGCTCCTCGGTGCTGAGAGGAAAACTGCGGTGGCAGTTGACGGGCTAGTGTGATTACCTGTTCCAAAGTGATGGTCTCTTTTTCGCTCATTGCCTGTCCCTCCTCTGGTTTTTATTTTACCACAGAATCGCTCCATTCCACACACAGCCGGCACACCTCGACGATCTTGCGCACCCGGCGGTACTTGTCAGAGTTCATACGAAGGCCAGGAGAGCCGTCGTGTTCAGATGGGTTACGCCAGGAACTGGGTCAGCGCACATTCGACCTCGGCAACTACCTGATTGTACTCAGCGAGAATGAGCGTCTGTCGGCACAGCGATACTTCCCAGGACCGCGACCATGCCTCGCGGTTCTCAGGCGTGATGAAATCGTCTACGCTGCTGAAGGTGAAACCCTTGAAGCGGGCCTTTTCTTCTAACACGCGTCTGGCCCGTTCCCAATTGAGCGCCCCGGCGTAATGGGTGGACAATCAGTACCCAGGAGAGCACGTAGTCGCGTTCTACTACGGTGAAGTCTACATTCCAGGCCCCGGCAAGCCGGCGCAGTTCGGCCTCTGAGATCATCAGTGCACCAACCAATCGGTGAGGTCGGCCGGCGGGCGGTTCAGGCGCAACTGCCAGCGGCTGTTGTAAGGGCCGTGGTCGCCAGCCAGGGGATCCAGCAGGCTGTATTCGGTTGACAGGGCAGCCCGCCAGCGCGCGATTTCGTCGCCAACCGGGAGACCCAGCAGTTCGGCCAGGTAGCCCAACCGCTTGAAGATGGCGCGGTTCTGCATACGCCCGGCATACTCTGTCAGCAACGGGGGCGAGACGTGCTCCTCGCTCAGGCTCTCGCATAGCCCCTTGGCCGCTTCGACGACTCCGCCGCAGTGCTCAGGGTGGTCCAGACAGCCTATGACTGTCTTGGCCCGGTCGGTGATGGCGATTTCCTGTCCCTCGATCCATAAGCGATGATGCCCAAAGAACTTGTGTGGCGCAAGCGTCACGAAGCGGTACGTGAGGCCCAGTTCCTCGATGGTCAGCGTGGCGGAACCACGCGCGGCGGTGGTGGCTATGAAGATGACATCCGGGATTTGCTCGGTGTAGCCGTAGTGATGGAGCGCCGTCCAGTAGGCGACGGCGTAGGGTCTCGCCAGGTGAGGGACGATGCGGAAGGAGTGAACGTCGTAGCCAACGTTGACATCGCCCCCCAGAGGCAACCACCAATCACGGATAGCATTCTCTTGCTTCGACTGCCGGGCTCGGTACAGGTCGGCTATCTCGGTCGCCGCTGCCTCCCAGTTGGATGTGATGATGGCGAATAGGCGTGGCTCCTCTCCCTTTTCCACCATCTCATACTTGGCCTCGGCAATCTCTTGGATCGGATTCCTGTCTTTGTCATACTGGTAGGGCTTGAAGGAACTGCATGACTCAAAGCTGTCCAGGCTGTCGTACTGGTTCGATTTCAAGCACGTAACGAATTGACGCTCATGTTCACCTGTTAGCAACTCTTTGAAGTGGGCCACAGATAGACCTTCCCGGTCGAAGATTTGATGAGTCAGACGTCGACTTTCCGCCAGCCCTTCGTAGTAGGCTGTCCCACCAATCATCCCATCTATCAGGTGCGTGTCCCCTCGATAGGTGCGCAGAAACAGCAGATGACCGGCTTCATCGTGCAGCATCAACTGCTTGCGTGCCCCCACGATCCGGTCGCTGGTACCGTGCTTGGTGCGCGGCACGTGATAGTCGGAGTAAACAGCCTTGACGTGCCAATCCCAATAGACATACATTGCTGTATCTTCGGCTTGCGCATCGTCCGTCGCCCACAGCTGAGTCGCCCAACTGGCTACATCGGCCGTCAGCGCCTCCCCCCATCCCACCTGTACACCGCTCAAAAGGAAATGCGCCATCTCGTCACCGCTATATGGTCGCCTCCGCCCCGTCAACAAACGCAAAACGGTGCCGCTGTAGCTGTCGAGATCGTGGGACTTGAATATCTCCACCAACGGCATCGCTATCTGGGTCAGTAGATGACGTTGGCGCGCGGTTATGTCACTCATGCCTCTGAGTGTAGCCTGCTTCCCATTTTGCTCAACAGCCCGCTCCAGTGAGCCACTCAGCACTTGCCAAGCCTCACTCGCGACCATCATGCCCAGTGCCATATAGACCCCCGCTTCACAGCGATGAACTGGCGGCTCTTCTCCCTCAGGGGGAAAAATCCTCCTCCGTTCCTGTCACCGGAGCAGGTTCTATTTCCTCTCTCTTGCTTGGACGGCCTGGCCGGGGAACCGGTAAGTCTAACTGACGACGAAGTAAGCCCACATAGTCGTGGTGTAACTCCACCCCAAATTGGGCTTCGATCTCAACCCTCAATTGACTGGATCGCACTTCCATATCCTCTGTGCAACGTTCGATCATCCACTCTCGCACTTCCGGGGTGGCTTTGTACGGATCCCTCCCACCTCGATGGTCTACCAGCGCTTCATCACCGCGTTCGCACCATTCGCGGTACAGGTGCTGGATGCCCGACTTAGAATAGTTCAGCCCGGATTGCTCGTTGGCCTCTTGCCAAGTTGCACCGCCGTTCATCAATTCCATCGCGCGGCGCTTGCGTTGCAATAGCTCATCTCGTTTGCTCATCACTCTCCTCCTCGATGGTGATAGGGTCGGCCCGATTATACCCTGGCAGAGCGAGATAAGCAAATTTGAATGTAGCGTTTACGTCTGATAGGACAGACTCCCTGAGGAGGTATTGAGATGAACAAGGCAAAGTTGAACTATCTGCTGGATGCGGTGATTGGGTTATCGTTTGTGCTCTCCAGTGTGACCGGCACAGCCTTTTTGCTGATGGGCTCCGGCGGTTACCAGGGGGGGCGCAATCCGGGCTTCACGACGGCGCTGCTGGGCATCAGCCGGACAACGTGGAGCGATCTGCACACCTGGGCCAGCCTGTGGTGATGATCGCTGGTGTGGTCGTACACTTAGTGTTCCACTGGAAGTGGATCGTCTGCGTGACCAGGCAGATGCTGCCTTCCTGGCCCCGCCGCACCCGGGAACACTGCGAAGTGACAGTGTAAGTCGTCACGACGAACGAAGTTCTTACAATCAAACAACAATCAGAAGATGTGAGATGTTCAAGAAAGTTCTGAGTTACAGTGTGGTCGGTTTGTTGGCGCTGGCGTTGGTCGCTGGGATGGTGTATATCCTGTTGCGCCCGGCGGACGCACAGGCCAGGCCGGAACCGATTAGTGGGCCGGGACAGGGTCGTGTGGAAGCAGTCGAGCCTGGGACGGAGTATCACGGCGGTGGTGTCGCCGGGGTGGGTTACGACGATGCGCCTGCCCGCGGCGCGCCAGGCGTCGGGCGCGATGGTGGTCGTGGGCAGGGTCAGGGTGCGAACGCCCATAACATCTGGGACACGGCCCACATCGTCAACTGGGAAACCGTGACCGGGGAAGTGACCGTCGTGGACAACGAAATCACCCTCCAGACCGCCGAGGGCGATGTGCTGGTCGGCCTGGGGCAGGCCTGGTACCGGGAAGACACGGGCTTCGCCCTGCAGGTGGGGGACGAGGTGTCCGTGACCGGCTTCCACGAGGATGGAGAGTTCAAGGCCGGCTCCGTCGAAAACCTCACCACCGGCGAAACCCTCGTCCTACGGGGCGAGACCGGACGCCCGATGTGGGCCGGACGTGGGCGGCTCAACAATCAAAGATAGCCATAATGGCTGAAGTAACCAGCGACCCGGAGATCGCAGGTAGGTCTCCGGGCTGCTTTTTCTTGTTGGAGAACAAGGGAACCCGCCGGATTGTCATCCGGCGGGAGCGTAACAAAGTTGCGTTTGCTCTCCCCAAGCCATTAGGGTATAATGACATCAGACTTCAGATTGAACCACGGTTTCGGTGCTGAGTCTTCAAGCGGCTCTACGCCTCAGTGCGTGCGTTCTCAGCCCCTGCTCAGCGGGAGCATTGTTCAGCGCCGACTCAGCCAAATTGAGTGGTCCACGAGTCGCTTGTGGCGGATTGTCAGATTCGCCACCCTCCGCTGGATTTGGCAATCCAGCAGGAGCACTTTGTGATGTACTGAAGTTGGTAGATCAGGGAGCGAACGAGTCGGCGGCCCAACTTACCAATCTACCGGTACACCAATGGTATCTTTTCAATAAATGGGGGTGAGGTGGAGGAACGCCAGCATCTTGCTGGCATCTAGCGACCAAGATGGTCGCGTTCCCCCAAGATATTGAGAAGATACCACCAATGTACCAGTCTCTCAGTTGGTCCATCTTACATCAACAAAATGGAGGACGAATCATGACTGAGGAGAAAGGCACTATGACTCCCTCGGACGATCTTGAGGCGAATCTAGCACTCCTGGAATGGGAACTTGAAGAGAGGATCAAGGAGTTGAACTGTATCCACAGCATTGCCGATCTCATAGAGCAGCCGGGTATATCATTGGAGGGGATACTTCAGGGGATAGTTGCTCTCGTGCTCCCTGCCTGGCAGTACCCAGAGGTCGCTTGCGCACGTGCCATCGTAGAGGGACAAGAGTTCAGGACGGAGAACTTCAGAGAGACCACCTGGAAGCAGGTCAGTGACATCGTTGTGCGTGGCGAGCGGATCGGCACCCTGGAGGTCTATTACCTGGAGGAAAAGCCAGAAAGCGATGAGGGGCCTTTCCTGAATGAAGAGAGAATGCTGCTCAACACCATTGCCGAGCGATTGGGAAGAATCATTGAGCGCAAGCAGGCGGAGGAGGCGCTGCGAAAAGTCCACGACGAGTTGGAAAGACGGGTTGAGGAGAGAACTGCCGAGCTGACAAAGGCCAACCAAATGCTCCGTCAACAGAGCCAGGCGATAATGGAACTCTCGACGCCGGTGATCAAACTGTGGGACGAGATCGTGCTCTTGCCGTTAGTCGGAGTCATTGACACGCCCCGCGCGCAGCAGATGATGGAGCGGTTGCTCCAATCAATTGTCGAAACCGAGTCGCGGGTGGCGCTCATTGATATCACCGGTGTGCCGGTCATTGACACTAGTGTGGCCCAGCACGTGCTGAAGACAGTCAGCGCGGCCAGGATGCTGGGGGCCGACGTGATCATCACCGGCTTCAGCCCCGACACGGCCCAGACGCTGACCAGGCTCGGCGTTGATCTCTCCGCCATGCGCACCCGGGGCACGCTGCGGGCGGGCATCGCCGAGGCCCTCGACCTGGTCGGCCTGCAGGTCGTGCCTCGGCTAGAGGAGGGCCGGCGATGATAATCCCCATACTCAGGCTCAAAGATGTCCTGCTGACATCGATCCAGGTGGACCTGACCGACCAGGAAGCGCTCGACTTCCAGGCGGACGTATTGCGCATGGTGAGCGAGACGGAGGCCGGGGGAATCGTCATTGATATCACGGCGCTGGACGTGGTGGATTCCTTCATGGCGCGGGTGCTCAACGACACGGCTCGGATGGTGCGCATATTGGGGGCCGAGGTCGTCCTCAGCGGCATGCAGCCCATGGTGGCACTGGCGCTGATCGAGATGGGCCGGGAATTGATCGGCGTGGAGACCGCGCTCAACCTTGACCAGGGACTGGAAAGGCTGCAACGCCTGATCCAGGAAAGGACAAGCGGCCATGGCAGACCTGACTAAGATAAGGGTCGTCCTTGAGAACTCACGCGACGTCGTGATCGCGCGGAGGGCGGGCCGGGAGATGGCGCGCCAACTCGGCTTCGGCCCGGCTGATCAGACCCGGTTGGCCACTGCCATCTCGGAACTGGCGCGCAACGTCGTCCAGCATGCGGGGGAGGGGGTCTGCCTCGTCGCTGACGAGTCGAATGAGCGCCAGATCAGTATCAAAGTCGTGATCGAAGACCACGGCCCCGGCATTCCCGACATCGAGAAAGCGATGGGGTACGGCTTCAGCACGGGCGGAGGGTTGGGGGCCGGGCTGCCGGGCGCCAAGAGGCTGGTGCACGAGTTCGACATCGAGTCCCAGCCGGGGCATACGCGGGTCGCGATTGTGATGAACAAGGCGATAGTGTAAGGCGTCAAACGTGAAACGTCAAACGTCAGCACTGGTAACCATCCCGGTCATCGAGGAACATCACATCGCGCAGGCGCGGCAGGCGGCGGCGGCGCTGGCCGAGGAGATTGGCTTCAAGCGGGTGCTGGTCTACTACGTGGCGACCAGCGTCTCGGAACTGGCCAACAATCTCTTTTTCCACACCCCTCGGGGCGGTAGGGTCACGCTCACTGCCCTCAGGCGGGAGGGGGAGGTCGGCATCGAGGTCGTCGCCGAGGACGACGGCCCCGGCATCCCGGACGTGGCACTGGCGCTGCAGGATGGCTTCTCCACCAGCGGCGGATTGGGCGGTGGCCTGCCCGGCGTGGAGCGGCTGATGGATGAGTTCGAGATCACGTCTGCGGCCGGCGCCGGGACGCGCGTCGTGGCCAGGAAGTGGCAGCCGTGCGGGTAGCGATCGCGAAACGCGCCTTTCCCGGCGACCCGCATTGCGGGGACGAGTGCGCCTGGTGGCAGAGCGGCCGCGAGGTCACGCTCTGCATCGTGGACGGGCTGGGCCACGGGGAGCACGCGGAGAGGACAGCAAGGGCGGCTGTGGAGTACGTCGCCGGGCACCTGGCGCAGCCGCTGGTGGACATCTTTGCCGGTTGCGACCAGGCGCTACGCCGCACGCGGGGCGCGGCGATGGGCATCGCCGTCATTGATATTGGCGAGGGCGAGGACGAAGAGGCGGGGACGTTGACCTACGCCGGGATCGGCAACACGCGCGCCATGATTGTCCGGGAGGCGTGTCCCGTGGTTGGGCTGAGCAGCAACTATGGCATCGTGGGCGGCGGCTACCGGAAACTGACGCCCGAGACTGTGGGGCTGAAACCGGGCGACCTGGTGATCCTGACCAGCGACGGCATCAAAGAGCAATGCGACATATTGGCCTACGGCGACGCGCTGCGCGGAGACGTGCAGCGGTTGGCGGAGAAGATCCTCCAGGACTGGGGGCGCGAGACGGACGACGCGGCGGTGTTGGTGTTCAGAAACGAGGTGTCGTGATGGCGGAGCAATCTATCTCTATCAAGGACAGATACTTTGAGTTACTCATGGCCTACGTCACCAAGCCGGAAGAGTCGTACTTGCTCGAGGCCGCCGACCTGGGCCGCGAGTTGGTGCTGGCCGGCGTCTCGCCCGAGGACATCGGCGAGATACACGAGCAGGCGCTCGACCGCCTGGCACGGGAGCGCCCGGACATGACCTTGCTGGACGCCGCCAGGCTCATCTCAGCGCCGTTGATGGAACTGCTCATGGCGTATGGCCTGGCCTTCCGCGAGCGGCTGGAGGAACGCAAGCGGGCGATGGAGGCGCTGCGGGAGAGGGAGGCACGCTACCGCGCCGTCGTCGAGTACCAGACGGACCTGATCTGTCGTTTCCTC
The DNA here is from genome assembly GCA_016783285.1 of Anaerolineae bacterium. The sequence continues at coordinate 67,585 of JADHWW010000001.1, read as the reverse complement.
CCCGATGGCACGCTCACCTTTGTGAACCAGGCCTATTGCCGTTATCATGGCAAGCAGCGCGAGGAACTGGTTGGGCATAGCCTTATGCCCCTCATCCTGCCAGAGGACCGGGAGAAGGCCGCCCAGCACCTGGCCTCGTTTGGCCAGGCAACGCCGGTGGCAACTATACAGTACCGGGCTGTGGCGGCCGGTGGAAAGGTCCGCTGGCAGCATTGGATCAACCGGCCAGTGTTCGACGAACAGGGAGGCTTGACTGAGTTCCAATCGGTTGGACGCGACATCACCGAGCGCAAGCGGGCGGAACAGGAGCGAGATCGGTTGCTGGCGCAGGTACAGGAGCAGGCCGGGCAGATGCAGCAGATTATGGACACGGCGCCGGAAGGGGTGCTGCTGCTGGACGCCGAAGGCCGGGTCGTGCTGGCCAACCCGGTGGCAGAGGGTGACCTGGCCGTTCTGGCCGGGGCCAAAGTAGGGGACACCCTCACCCACCTGGGCGACCGCCCGCTGGCCGAATTGCTGGCCCGTCCCCCCAGGGGGATGTGGCACGAAGTGGCGACAGACGACCGGCACTTCGAGGTCATCGCCCGGCCCGTCGAAGCCGGCCCCCCGACCGGAGGAGCCTGCCCTGGGCCTGCCCTGAGCGCAGCCGAAGGGCCTGCCCTGAGCGCAGCCGAAGGGCCTGCCCTGAGCGCAGCCGAAGGGCCTGTCGAAGGAGTCTACCCTGGGCCTGTCCTGAGCGCAGCCGAAGGGCCTGTCGAAGGAGTCTACCCTGAGCCTGTCGAAGGGTGGGTGCTGGTCATCCGGGACGTGACCCAGGAGCGTGAGGTGCAGCGGCGCATCCAGCAGCAAGAGCGACTGGCGGCGGTGGGGCAACTGGCCGCCGGCATCGCCCACGACTTCAACAACATCATGGCGACGATCGTTCTGTACGCCCAGATGATGATGCGGACGGAGGAGCGGCCCTCTCGAGACCGCGAGCGGCTGGTGACGATCGACCAGCAGGCCCGGCACGCGGCCCACCTGACCCAGCAGATCCTCGACTTCAGCCGGCGGGCGGTGCTCGATCGGCGACCGCTGGATCTGGTGCCGTTCCTGAAAGAGTCGCTGAAACTGCTGGAACGGACGCTGCCGGAGAACATCGAGTTGGGACTGGCGTACGGGCGGGATGAGTACGTGGTGAACGCCGATCCGATGCGGGTGCAGCAGGCGGTGATGAACCTGGCGCTGAACGCGCGGGACGCCATGCCGGAGGGAGGAGACTTGCGCATCGGATTGGGACGCATACGAATCGGGCCGGACGAGTCGCCGCCCTTGCCGGAGATGGCCCTGCGACAGGCTCAGGGCGCAGAGCCGGGGGAATGGGTGCGGGTGACAGTGTCGGACACCGGGACGGGCATCCCGCCCGAGGTTCTGCCACACGTGTTTGAGCCGTTCTTCACCACTAAGCCGGTCGGCCAGGGCAGCGGGCTAGGGTTGGCGCAGGTATATGGGATTGTGAAGCAGCACGAAGGTGAGATTGGCGTGAAGAGCCAGGTGGGGCACGGGACGACCTTCACTTTCTACCTGCCCGCTCTGCCCGTGTCTGCACCGGAGCCCCTGGCGCAGGAAATGGAACCCCTGGCTTTCGGCCATGGGGAGACCATCCTGGTGGTAGAGGACGACCCGTCCGTGCGGGTAGCGCTGAGCGATACGCTGGAAACGTTGAACTACCGGGTGCTGGAGGCGGCAAACGGCCGGAAGGCGCTGGAGGTCTACCGGGTGGCACGGTCGGGAGACCGGCCACAGCAGGGGGTGGACCTGGTGCTCACGGACCTGGTGATGCCGGGGATGGGGGGACGGGAGTTGATGCGGGAACTGAGGAAGATGGACCCCCGTGTGAAGGGACTGGCCGTCACCGGCTACGCAGTGTCGGAGGACTTGCGGGAAGAGGGGATTGTGGAAGTTGTCGAGAAGCCCTTTGACGTGGACACCCTGGCGGAGGCTGTCCGCCGCGCCCTCGCCGCGTTTTGATCGCCCGCCATTCTTCACGCAACCTCCATCTCGTATGGGTGTGCTTCAAATCAGTTGAGGAACAGGCATCCCCAGATGCCGCCTCAAATCAGTTGAGGAGCAGGCATCCCCAGATGCCGCCCCAAATCAGTTGGGGAACAGGCATCCCCAGATGCCGCCTCAAATCAGTTGAGGAACAGGCATCCCCAGATGCCGCCCCGGTCGCATGTGGGGATGCTCCCTTCTCTGTCAACCGAAATGAAACGCACCCGAATCATAGGGTAACTACGATCCCCTCTCCCTCCTCAACCTCGCCGACGACCCAGCAGGGCTGCCCCTCGCCGGCGAAGAGGCCGGTGAGCGCCTCCAACCTCTCCGGCGGGACAGCGACGAGTAGCCCCCCTGACGTCTCCGGGGTGTATAGGAGTTGCTGCATCTCCTCAGAGATTCCCGGTGCAAAGTGCACTGCGTGCTCGTAGGCGCGTTGGTTGTTGCACGTACCGCCGGGGAAAAGCCAGTTCTCAGCGTACTGCAACGCTCCCTCCAGGAAGGGGAGTCTCTCCACGTGGAAACAGAGCCGCACACCACTCTTTTCCGCCATCTCGTAGCCGTGGCCCAACAGCGCGAAGCCGGTGATGTCGGTGCAACCGTGCACGCCAATCCGCTGGATCAACCGGGCTGCACCCCGATTGAGCCTCTTCATACTATCCACCGCTGCCGCCACGTGAGATGGGTCGGCCACCTCTCCCTTGAGCGCCGTAGTGATGATGCCCACCCCCAGTGGCTTGGTCAGTGCGAGCACATCGCCGGGCCGGGCGCCCGCCTTGGTCAGCACGCGGTCGGGGTGGATCAGCCCCATCACCGACAGGCCATACTTGGGCTCCTTATCGTCTAGCGTATGGCCGCCGGCGAGCACCCCTTCCGCCTCGGCCACCTTTTCTGCTCCACCACGCAGGATCTCGGTGATGATCTCCGGAGGCAGATCAGGGGGAAAGCCGCAGATGTTGAGCGCCAGCACGACCTCGCCTCCCATAGCGTAGACATCGCTCATGGCGTTAGCAGCGGCGATGGCTCCGTAGTCGTAGGGATCGTCCACCACGGGCGGAAAGAAGTCGAGCGTCTGAATAACCGCCACCTCGTCGTTGATCTTGTAGACGGCGGCATCGTCGCTGACCTCCAGCCCAACGAGCAGGTTGGGGTACTGTTCGGCGCGAAACAGGTTTTGCAGCGGGCGCAGTACCTGCGCCAGGGCCTCGGGGCCCATCTTGGCCGCTCAGCCGGCTGCGCTGGTGAGCGTTGTCAGGCGAATCTGCTCACGGGTCACGCTCATCACCTCCTTATCGTCAGATGTTGTGGATGTCATCAACCACGCGTGGGCAACAAAAAGCGCCGCCAGCACACGCCAGCGGCGGTAGTTGCCCCAGAAGGGACACGACGTCCAGGCTCAGGGCGCGATCACACCAGCGCCCCCTGGCGTGTGCAAAATGGCCCGCGGACACCAACCGGCGCCCCAGGCCACACCTCAAGTGCGTCTGACTTCACTTCGCGTACCCATCTTGTCCTCCAATGGACGTGAGTATATCACAACGGCACACAAATGCAAGGGGGGCTGGCCGATAGCCAGATTGACGGGAGGTTTGGTTTGACAGCCTATTCCCTACGTGCTATACTTTCGCCGCAATCAGATATAGCAGACCTGTCAGGTCTTGTCCCATAGAGGAGGTTTTCGATGTCTCGTGCATTTGTAGCGAGTTGGCTTGTCCTGGCTTTGCTTACGACCTTTACCCTGCCAGCCTGGGCAGGGGACCCGGTGGAGGCAGGGCTGGGCTACCTGGCCGCCCAGCAACAGCCCGACGGTGGCTTCGGCAGTGGCTTCGGTGAGGGCTCCGACCTGGGCACGACCTGCGACATCGTTCTGGCTATCGCTGCAGGCGGGCAGGACGTCAGTACATGGGTGTCGGAAGACGGCAACTCACCACTGGATTACCTCTACACCCGTGTCGCAGGGGGCGTGGTAGACACGCCCGGACTGAAGGCAAAAGTCATACTGGCCTTGTTGGCTGCCGGGCAGCACCCGACCGCTTTCGCCGGGCACGATCTCGTTGCGGAACTGAACGCGGCCTACGACGAGACCAGCGGTAGTTACGGCGGCACCATCTTCGACCAGGCGCTGGCGATGCTGGCGCTCTTCATCGCCGGTCAGCCGGTCCCGGACGGCGCTGCCCAGTACTTGCTGGATAACCAACGTACCGATGGCGCGTGGGCGCTCTTCGGCGGTACGACGGCCGGCACAGGTGACACCAACACGACCGCCCTGGCCGTCCAGGCGCTGATCGTCACCGGCCACCGGGACGAGATCGGCGACGCCTTCGCCTACTTCCGCCGCGTGCAAAACGACGATGGCGGCTTCCCTTACCAGAACCCCTCCGACTATGGCACCGATACAGACGCCAACTCCACCGCCGTCGTGCTGCAAGCGCTCCTGGCGGCCGGTGAGCCGCTGGGCAACTGGACGCCCGGCGGCACCGACCCTCTCGGCGCGCTGGTCGCGCTGCACGACCCCAGCAGCGGTGCTTTCTTCTGGCAGGCAGCCGCGCCCTACCCCAACGTGCTGGCGACCGCGCAGGCGATTCCCGCCATAGCGGGCTATGCTTTTGTGCACCTGCCGCGCGTCGGGGTGGCCAACGCGCCGGAGCCTGTTGCGGCTCCGGTTCTGGATGTCATTCTCCTGCCCGAATCAGGTGGACTGGCTCTGCTGCCCGTGGGTCTGACTGGACTGGGTATCATCGCACTGGGTGCTGGGCTTGCCCTGCGCCGCCGCTGGCGTGAGGGAGCAGGTAAGTAGGCAAGCGCTGAGGAGGAGAGTGTTGCTTTTGGGCCGTCGCGATTTGACAGCCCATCTCTTGTGTGTTATACTCTCACCACAATTGAATATTGGTACGGTAGAGATGCCCCAAAGCCCGGATGCGAGGGGCATAACGGGGGAAGCCGGTCAAAGTCCGGCACTGTCCCGCAACTGTAGCAACAACGGAGCAGAACACGAACGGATTCGTCCGTGGATTTCTCAATCCGTTGTTGGAGCCAGAACACCCGTCTCCGCCGGCCCATGATAACCTCTTCGCGGAAAGGGGGTGGCGTATGAAGGGTTCTACAGCAACAACGGCCCTTCCCCAAGAGACGTAAGGGGAAGGGTCTTTTGTTTCCGCTCGGCTTATCGTCCATCCAAGAGATGGCGGGCCGGGCTCCCACGTCCGTGCATCCTGCGGCATGGGGCCTGCTTCTGCCAACCTTGCAGATAAAGCCTCAAATCATCCGCAACTACAACTAGGAGGATAACCATGCGCTCGTGCAATCTTGTACTGAACATAACTCTGGGTGCTGCGATTACCATCGGACTGGTCGTGGCACTGAGTTTCCACGCTGCCCCGGCGGAGGCTCAGCCCGCCCCGGCCCCGGCAGCCCCCACGATTGACCATAGCGACGCGATCAGCGACGCGCTGGGCTACTTGAAAACCCAGTTAATGCCCAATGGCGGCTTCAACGACGATGAATACACCACTATCCAGGCCGTCGTCCCGGTCGTTGCTGCCGGCCGCCCGATCAGTTATATGACTTCGATCAGCGGGTACACACCGCTGGACTACCTGGCGACGCGGGCCATCACCTATACGCACGACAGCACCGGCACGCTCTACCCTGGCCGGGCCGGCATGCTGGCTATGGCCGTCGTCGCTGGCGATGGGGACCCGTACGGCTTCGGCGGGATGAACATCATCCACGAATTGACCGGCACCTATGACGCCGCGACTGGCGCGTACAGCACCACCGGTAGCGCGGCCAGCGTCGTCAACCAATGGTGGGCCATTCTCGGCCTGGCGGCGGCGCAGGAAACGGCGCCCGTTTCGGCCACTGATTTCCTCATCAGCCTGCAGGAGGTTGACGGCGGATGGGGCCACGGTTTCGGCGGTGACGCGGACGCCACGGCGTATGTGCTCCAGGCTCTACTCGCCAGCGGCCACGTGGACCCAACTCATGCCAAAGTGCAGGAGGGGCTGGACTTCCTGCGGAGCAAGCAGCTTGATTCCGGCGGTTGGCCAGGATGGTCTGGCAGCCTGAGCGGCGACTCGACAGCGTCCGTAATCCAGGCGCTCGTCGCGGCTGGCTACACCCCGGCGACCGTGAGCTGGGCCACCGCCAGCGGACGCACGCCACACGATGACCTGCTCAGCCTCCAGCAGGCCAACGGTAGTTTCAGTGGCTGGGACGCTGTGCTGGCCAGCGCCCACGCCGTCGGCGGCCTGGCCGAGGCGCCACTGCCCGTCTTCGGACGGGTGCAGCGGGCCAATCGAGCCCTCACCTGGATGAACGAACTACAGAACCCAGATGGCTCCTGGCCTACTGGCGGCTTCGGCCATCCCGCAGGCCCGACGTGTGACGCTGTGCTGGCATACGCGGCGGCGGGCTTAGACCCTGATACGGTTGTGGCCTCCGGCAGTGCCACTTCGGCGATGGACTATCTGTCGGCGACCGCGTCAACCTTTGTCTACCTAGACACCGCCTCAGCGGGCAAGTTAGCCGTAGCGGTCGAGGCCGCCGGTGGAGACGCTTATGATTTCGGCGGCGTGAACATCGTCCACGTGCTCACCAACACCTGGTACAGCCCCACGCTGGGCGCCTTCGGCAATGCCAACGATTCCTGGCACCAGGCTTTCGCTATCCTGGGCCTTGCGGCAGCGGGCGAGAGCATCCCCATCAGCGCCACACAGACCCTCACGGGCCTCCAAAATCCCGACGGTAGCTGGACAGATGCATGGGGATATGACAAGCCAGGTAGCACGGGCCTGGTACTGCAGGCTCTGATCGCGGCCGGTGTGCCGGCCACCGATACCAGCGTCGTCAGCGGGACCTTGTCTCTACAGAACGAACAGAATACCCAGGGAGGCTGGGACGCCTTTGGCAGTCCCAGCGCCAACTCTGCCGCTTACGCCATGCAGGGCCTTTTGGCGGCAGGGGAGGATCTGGTGAGCGCTAAGTGGTTGAAGGGTGGTCACAGCCCCTACAATGCGCTGCTCGATCTCCAGAAGTCCGACGGCCCCTTCGCTTTTGGAACCACCGACGACTTCTTCTCCACCCGACAGGCTGTACCCGCGCTGCTGGGAGTGCACTATCCTCTCTCGCACACGTTCGCGCCGTTCGCCAGCGTCAACCGCGGACCTGACCCCGATCGTATGGTCGCGGCATCCCCACGCGCGAGTTGGGGCAACAGTGTGGACGTGGTGATCCCCTTCGGCAGTGACCTGGACGCCGACGGCAGCGTCACGTTAGACTGGCGCGTCTCCGGTGAACCGTCGTGGGTGACGGGCACGACAGTCCACCGCGCCGATGGCTGCTATACTGCCACGCTGCCCCTCACGGCCTCGGTGACCTATGAGTTCCGGGCCACCTTCACGGACGCGGACAAGGTACAGTATGGAGACGCGATCACCGACACCGTCATATTGATGAGCGACATACTGGAACCTAGTCCCGTACCGGGGTCTTACTACGTCTACCTGCCGTTTATCTCCAAGCAGTGACTTCAGTTCAATGAATTGGGTGTGTTTCAAATCAGTTGAGGAGCAGGCATCCCCAGATGCCGCCCCGGTCGCATCTGGGGATGCTCCCTCCTCTGTCAACCGAAATGAAATGCACCCCAATGAATTCCTACCTTTGCGGAGGCAGTATTATGAAGCGTAGGGTACATGGCGCCTACCTGGCATTGACCGTACTACTGGCATTGGCCGTCGTTGGGACCGGCCCGCCGGATGTACGTGCTCAGACGCCCAACCGCGTCGGCCTGGTCGTGCGCTTTGGCGATGGCTCCCACATCACCCGCTGCATCGAGTTCGGTGAAGCGGAGATCAGCGGCTACGACGTGCTGACACGTTCCGGCCTGGCCGTCGTCGCGTCTATCGATTCTGGCATGGGGGCTGCGGTCTGCGGCATTGAGGGGGAAGGCTGCCCGGTCGAGGACTGCTTCTGCGCTTCTCCCGACTACTGGTCCTACTGGCACCTGATTGATGGAAATTGGGCCTACTCTGGAGGGGGCGCGAGCGGCTACAAAGCCCACAACGGTGACGTCGAGGGGTGGAGTTGGGGGTCTGGTGGACTGCCGCCCATCGTGCCGTTCGATCAAATCTGCGCCCCGCCTCCGACCGACACGCCTCCACCCACCGACACGGATTTGCCCCCGACCGCCGCTTCGCCCGCGCCGATGCCGACCGCCGATCCGCAGCCTACCGATACTCTCTCGCCCCCGACTGTTACTTCGCTCCCGCCAGCCCCTGTGGTCTGGTTCCGGCTGGATGGCAACCCCATCCCCGCCGGCGCCTGCACGATGGTGCGCTGGGACACCGCCAACGCCTTGGAGATCTACCTGGACGGGGAGCGCGTGGACATCATCGGCGGCCGTGAGGTCTGCCCCACCGCGCCGCAGGAATACCACCTGCGGGTCGTGAGCACGGCGGGGGAGCAGACCCACACGCTCGTGCTGGGTGTGACTGGCGCAACGCTGTCGCCGATGGCTGTCCCTCAACCTACAGTGCTCCCGTCCTTGTCTCCCGCTCCCCCTCTCCAACCTGCGACATCCACATCCCCGCCGCTCTCTTCTCCCACTCCTCAGTCCATGCCAGGTTCATCCCCGCCGCCATCACCCACCATCCGGCCTCCAGCAACCGTATCCTCATCACCTCCTTCCACTCCTGAGCATGTGGCGGCTCTGTCCTCATCACCCTCTCCCACATCTGTTGTTCGGCCGATGCCTACGCCAACTCTCTCTTCCGACTCCTCGCAAAAGACAACCGACGACGAGCGTCCATCCTTTATCTTGCCGCTGGATTACATCGCCTTCAGCCTTATCGTTGGCGGACTGCTCGGCTGGCTGGTCTTCGTGGTTTCCCATCGGAGATGAACGTGCGCCGGGTCATCAGCGGGTCCATCTACACTTTTAGCGCGGCCATCGGTGTTCTGGCCTTCGTCTATCCCTTCTTCCTCAACACACAGGCCAGCGGTTCCATTGGTATCGCCCACGGCCAGGACGCGTCGCTGGTGACCACGGCGCTGGTGGGACTTTCGCTGGTCGCGCTGTTGGTGGAACTGCAGGGACAGGCGATCAGCGCGAAGACAGTCGCCATGCTAGGCGTGCTGGTTGCTATCACCAGCGTGCTGCGTTTCATTGAGGTCGCCGTTCCTATGCCAGGCGGTTTCTCCCCTATCTTCGCGCCCATCATCCTGGCCGGCTACGTCTTTGGCAGCCGCTTCGGCTTCCTGATGGGGACCTTCACGCTGCTCGCATCCGGGCTGATCACCGGCGGCGTGGGACCGTGGCTTCCGTATCAGATGTTCACAGCGGGCTGGGTCGGCCTGACCGCTGGCTGGTTCTCACGTTTCACGTTTCACGTCTCACGTTTCACGTCTCACGTTTCACGTCTCACCCTGGACATTCCCGCCCTATGCATCCTTGGTTTCGCCTGGGGCCTGCTCTACGGCGTGATCATAAACGTCTACTTCTGGCCTTTCGCGGCGGGGCCGGTTGAGCAGACCTGGGCTGCGCACATTGGTCTGGGGGAGACCTTGGCCCGTTACGGCGCGTTCTACGCGGTGACTTCGCTGGGCTGGGACATGACGCGGGCGGTGGGCAACGTGGCGCTGATCCTGTTGCTGGGCGCGCCGACGGTGCGGGCGCTCACCCGCTTTCGGCGCAGATTCCATTTCGAGGTACGTCCTGTCCATGATTGACGTGCGCGCGTGGCTTCTCTGGGTATTGACGACGCTGGTGGCGGCCTCTTCCACCCGCAACCCGCTCTACGTCGTCCTTTTGCTGTTAGTCGCAATGGTGGTGAGCGTCATCTGTGCGCCAGCCCGGGGGTGGCGGATGCCTCTTTCACCGCTCCGTTTCGCGGCCGTGGCTGTCCCTCTGGCCACCCTGTTCAACGGCCTGACCGCCCATCCAGGTGACACGGTGCTCTTTCGCCTGCCCGGTTGGCTTCCATTGCTAGGCGGGCCGGTGACGTTGGAGGCGCTCGTCTTTGGGGCGATAAACGGCCTCACACTGACGGCCATCTTCAGCGGCTTTGCCGTCTTCAACCAGGTGACGCCAGTGCGCGATCTGGTACGACTCGCGCCGCGCGCCTTCCACGAAGCGGGAGTGGTGCTCTCCATCGCCCTCACCTTCGTCCCGCAGACAACTCGCAGCCTGGCTCGCATCCGCGAGGCCCAGGCGGTGCGCGGTCACCGTGCGCGAGGCCTGCGCGACTGGCTGCCCATCGTCGTGCCGCTGCTGGTAAGCGGGCTGGAGCGCTCAATGGGGCTGGCCGAGGCGATGGTCGCCCGCGGCTACGGAGCCGTCTCCGACCGGGCGCAGCCGCTGCGCACGCAAGAGGTGTTGGCGATGGGGTTGCTGGCGCTGCTGGGAGGCTGGCTAACGTTCCTGTTCTTGCCGTCGTGGAAGGATGTGGCCGTGGGCGCGATGATCGGGGGGGCAGGGATCATCATCGGCGTCGTGTGGCTGGCCGGGCGGGCCGTCCCTCGCACCATTTACCGCAGATCTCACTGGACCGCCCGCGATACGCTGGTCGTGCTGGGGTGCGGGCTGACGCTGGCCGTGGTCCTGTTGCCGCTGCCTCTGACGGACCGAGGCACACTTTATTATTCACCCTACCCTGGCCTGACCTTACCTGCCTTCGACCCCTTGATCGGGTTGGGGTTGCTGGGGTTGCTCGTGCCGGCGGTGGTCAGCGCTACCAGGCAAGCCGAGGACAAGCGATGATTCAATGTGACCATCTCACCTACATTTACCCTGATTCTTCCCAGCCTGCGCTGGCCGGCGTGACGCTGCACATCGCTGAGGGGAAGTTCGTCCTCGTGGCCGGACCGTCCGGTGCGGGTAAGTCCACGCTGCTGCGCTGTCTCAACGGACTGGTGCCCCACTTCACCGGCGGCACGCTGAGCGGGAGCGTCACCGTCGCCGGTCACGACCCCGTCGCCGAAGGGCCGCAGGTGCTCAGCCGCGTCGTCGGCTTTGTCTTCCAGGATCCCGAGGCGCAGTTCGTCCTGGATCGGGTCGAGGACGAAATCGCTTTCGCGTTGGAGAACGGCGCCATTCCGCCCGCCGAGATGCACGTGCGCGTCGAGGAAGTGCTGGATCTGCTGGGCCTGGCGCCTCTGCGCGACCGCCCGCTGGAGACGCTTTCCGGCGGCGAGAAACAGCGCGTCGCTATCGCTGCGGCGCTTGCACTGCGCCCGCGTGTCCTCGTGCTCGACGAGCCCACCTCGCAACTCGACCCCCAGTCGGCCGAGGATGTGTTGGGCGCGCTGGTGCGGTTGAACCGCGACGTAGGATTGACAGTTGTCCTGGCCGAACACCGGCTGGAGCGTATCTTGCCCCACGCCGACCACCTGATCTACCTGCCTTCCTCTCCTGTAGGGGATGGCAATGGGGGGGTACTGAGTGGCCCGCCGCGCCGCGTCCTGTGCCAGATGAACCTGACCCCACCGTTGGTCACACTGGGCAAGGAACTGGGCTGGGAACCGCTGCCATTGACCATTGAAGAGGGACGCCACTTCGCCGCGAAATCCCAAATCTCAAATCTCAAATCTCAAATCTCAAATCTCAAATCTCAAATCCCAAATCCCAAATCCCAAAGCCCAAAGCCGCAATTCACAATTACCAATTTGCACTTTGCCTACGACCGGGTGGACGTCCTGCGCGGGATCGACCTGGAAATAGCCCCTGGAGAGTTGGTCGCGCTGATGGGGCGCAATGGTTCCGGCAAGACCACGCTGCTCAAATGTATCGTCGGGTTGTTGCGTCCTCAGCGGGGAGAGATTGTGCTGGCCGGTAAATCGCTCATCAAGCAGGATACGGCCAATATCTGCCAGAGCATCGGCTATCTGCCCCAGGAGCCGGACGACCTCCTGTTTGCCGACACCGTCGCGGAGGAACTGTCGGTCACGCTGCGCAACCACGGCCTCTTGGACAACCCCCCCATCGCCCCCGCCGGCCTGCTGGGCCGCCTGGGCCTGAGCGATCTGGCCGCGTCCTATCCCCGCGACCTGAGCGTCGGTCAGCGGCAACGGGTCGCGCTGGGCGCGGTGACCGTCACCCGGCCCCGCCTTCTGCTGCTCGACGAGCCCACGCGGGGGATGGACTACCCCGCCAAACGGGACCTGGTGCGCCTGCTGCGGGAGTGGCAGGCGGAGGGGGCGGGCGTGCTGCTCGTGACCCACGACGTCGAACTGGCCGCGCAGGCCGCCGGCCGGGTCGTGATGCTTGGCCAGGGCGCGGTCATCGCCGACGGTCCTCCGGAGGTGCTGGCCGCTTCGCCGCTCTTCGCCCCGCAGGTGGCGCGGCTCTTCCCTGGCGCCGGCTGGCTGACTGTCGAGGACGCGCTGGCCGGGCTGGGCATTCAAGGATAGAAACAGGCAGGTAGGACAAGATGGCATCTTGTCCCACAGCCATTTGATGACATCGGAGTAGACTGCGGAGGTCGAAGATGCAAACCGATGACTCTGAGCAAATGAACGACGGGCGGCTCTCGAGAGGTTACGTGCAGGTCTATACAGGAGACGGCAAGGGAAAAACCACCGCCGCCCTGGGCCTGGCGCTGCGGGCTTCCGGCCATGGAATGCACACTTACATCGGCCAGTTTATGAAGGGCCAGCACTACGGGGAACTGGAGGCGCTGCGCGACTACGGGGCGGGGACAAGCGGGGCAGGGACAAGCCCTGCCCCTACCATTACGATTGAGCAGTATGGGGACGTGCGCTGCATCCACCGGGAGGAGGTCACCTCCGAGCACGTGGCCCAGGCCCGCCGGGGGCTGGAGCGGGCGCGGGAGGCGATGCTCTCGGGCCAGTACGACATCGTGGTGCTGGACGAGGTCAACGTGACGATCTGGTTCGGGCTGCTCACCGTCGAGGAGGCGCTGGCGTTTCTGGATCAGCGGCCAGAACATGTGGAGGTGATCCTCACCGGCCGCCGTGCCCCGCAGGAACTGATCGAGCGGGCCGATCTGGTGACGGAGATGCGGGAGGTGAAGCACTATTACCAGCAGGGGGTGATGGCGCGGAAGGGGATTGAGCGATAACAGACTCCCGTAATCTCACTCCTCCGCGACCTCGATCCCCAATTGCCGGAACGTTTCCTGGATCTTGTCCTCGTACTCCTGCTCGGAGATCTCCCCATGCTCAGCCGAGAGCACGACCTCCAGCCGGTCGAATTTGTACTGGAGCAGGTTCATCACTCCCATCAGGCCGGCGACTTTGCCCTTCGGCACAGTGAACTGAAGCCGGACCCGCCGCCGGAGGTGCAGAGGCACGCGCTTGCGGCTCTCTATGCCGGTAACATCGGGTGTCTCGCCAACGGTTGTAAGACCAGGTTCCTGTACCGCCGCCCCCACCTCTTCCGGAGAGCGGTAGGCCGGCTGTTCCGCTTCTGCCGCCCGCTGGGCCTGGCAGATTTCGGCCTGGATGATGACCTCGCTGCCCGCCAGCCCAACATACGGCTCTTCCTTGAAGTAGCGGCATACGGGCCGGTCGTCCTCCAACTCCCCCAGCCCAAACAACCCCTGGCGCACCCCTGCGGCGATTCCCTCCTCCCACGCCTCTCGGCTGACGACCCGCATCTCCCCCGGCGTCCGCAGCCCAGCCTGGGCCAATTGCTCGGTCAGCACGTACTCCTGCTCCGGCAGGTAGCGTTTCTTGATGACCAGGGGCACGATGCGCTCCGATATCTCCCCGTCCAGGCGCAGTTTGTCGTACACTTCCTCGTCCAGCGGTTTGTCCTCTCCATACGTCGGGATGCCCAGATCGAGTTCCTTCAGACCGTCGCGGGCAGGGATGAACAGTTGCCGGTAGGTGCGGCGCACCGCTTCGGCCAGGTCGCCACGGGTTTTCTTCAGTTCCGCTTTGATCTCTTTCTGCTGATCTGCGGTCAGGCTGAGTGTCGCGTCTTCTGCCAACGTCTCGTACGCCAGACTCTTGCGCATCAGCATCTCCAGGGCGGGCCGTTCGTTCTCCAGCGCCACCAGGAAGAAGGGGGTGTTGCAATGGACACGGGGAATGGTCCCTTTCTGCTTCAATATGGCCTCCATCAGGACGTCATCCCGTTCCTGCAGGAGGATCAGCTTCAGATCAGGCGTGTCGGGGATATCGGCGTCGGAGGTGGGCCATAGGAAAACCTTGAGCCGCCGCCCGCCCACGCGAGTCTTCAGCAGAGCCTCTTCCTCAACCGCGATCTCAGTCGGCTCGATGTTCTCCATCCGGGTGAGCAGGATACGGTTGAGGTTAGGCTGGTTGGTGAAGAAGTACTTGCCGCTCTGTTGTTGCACGTAGAAGAGATGGCGGCTCTTTAACAATTCGACCGCTTCGGCGATCACACTGGCCGGGTTGCCGGTAGTGGTCGCGCTCCGCTTGACCTCGCCCAGCGTGGCCCCCCGCTCGACGCCGCCGGAGAAGGAGTACAGGAAGATGGTGGTGGCCACCCGCGTCCCCAACCGCAATCCCTGGTAGGCCGGGCCCAGTTCCCCGTCCACCTTGCGGGCTCCGGCCTCCTGTCCGGTGATGTCGGCGGCGATGACGCTGTCGTACTCGGGGCCGATGTGCTTGAGCAGTTCGCGGCGCACCTCCTGGTTGGCCAGGTCAAAGTCGGCCAGCGTGATGTAAGGGAGTTCTCGCTCCTTGAGGGCGTGGACGACCAATGAAAGAAGGCGCAGCACGCCTCGTGTGCGCTGGAAACTGGTGAAACTGCCCCAGCGCTGATAGAGGATGTCCACCACCTCCGGCAGGAAGGGATAGGACGTCTCGAAGCGCTGGCGGTACTCGGAAGGCTCTACTCCTGCTGGCAGCAGCGACTCGCCGCCGGCGTAGTTGATGAATTGGTCTACGACCTCCTGCATCCGCTTATCGTCCACCGAGGAAAAGAGGCGGCGGCGGATGACCTGGGTGATCTCGTGCTCCTGCACCGGGGTATAGATCTTCTCCACCCGCCCGGCCACCTTCTGGAGTTGGCGGAACAGTCTCTCCGCGCCCTCGTCGTAGTGCTCCAACACGCTGGAGGGCAGGGTGACCGCCAGGCAGACCCGCTCCAGGGTGCTGGCGGCCTCGGTCAGTTCCTGCAGGAAGGCGAGCGTCTGGGCCGAGAGGGTGCTGGAACCGACCGGCACACCAGCGGCCTTGGTGGCGTACTCTAACACCTCGTCCATCAGGATGAGCAGCGGCTGGTGGGCCTCCAGGAGTGCCCGCAGGGATTCACGACCGGGGGCCGTGTGGGGCAAATTGCCAATTTGCCCTACGCTGCCGGTGAGTTGCTCCGCTATCTGGCCCCATAAGGTGTCGGTGGGAGCCATCGGCGTGCCCACGATGACCACCCGGTTGGTTTCCCACTCGGCCGCCTTGTGGTACATGGCGATGAGGGCGTGAGTCTTGCCGCCGCCGAAGGGGGTCTGGATCTGGATGACGGGATCGCCGCCCTCGCCGCGCAGCCGCTTCTCGACCACGGCCAGCAGGTTGCGCAGCCCCTCGGTCTGGTAGGTCTGTTGGAAAAAGCGGGTAGGGTCGCGGTACTCGTCGGGGGCGCGGCCCTTGTGGACCTCCCACAGGTCGGCGGCGAAGACGTCTAGTGTCAGCCGGCCGGCCAGGATATCCTCGTGTGGTACGGCGATGGTGTGAAATGCAGTCATCGTTTCACCTCCCGATACAGAATAGAACACGGATGAACGCGGATGCGACGGATGAACACAGATTTTTTTATTTTTTCTTCTGATCAGTGAGAATCTGTCTCATCCGTGTTCTAATCTCGTTTCTTCCTGTCATTAGTGAAGATCTTGCGGGCGAACGCTGGCTTGGGGCCGAAGTTGAGCAAGAGCCCGACTTCTACATCGGTGGCCTTGAGATAGTTGATCAGTTGAGCAGTGTGCTCCGGCCGCAGACTCTCGGCGGCCTTCAGTTCCACAATGACGCAATCCTCCACCGCCAGATCAGCGAAGTACTCACCGACAGAAATGCCATCGTAGTAAACCTGAATGGGCATTTGCTGACGAACTCGGAGACCCTGCTCGGCTAACTCGTGGACCAGGGCATTCTCGTACACTTTCTCCAGAAAGCCATAGCCCAGGGCATTGTACACCGTGTAGAAAGCCTTGATAATCGCCCCTGTGATTTCCTCGCGCAACATCTTTGCCTCCTGACAATAGCACACGGATTCAACGGATGCTACGGATTTACACAGATTTCTTAACCTTTCTTTTCAATCCGCGAGAATCCGTCTCATCTGTGTTATCCGTGTTCTATTTAGTAATAGCACACGGATTCAACGGATGCTACGGATTTACACAGATCTCTTAACCTTTCTTTTCAATCCGTGCGAATCCGTCCAATCCGTGTCATCCGTGTTCTATTCCTCCGTGTTCTATTCCTCCCACAATCTGCCCTGCTGCGTCGCTTTGCCCACCTCTTCCCGCACCCTCTCACGCCCGACCAGAAACCCATCCAGCAGTTTCTTCTCCTTGCTCTCGTTGGGCAGCGTCTCGGAGACGGCCTGGGCGACGCGGTAGAAGGCTTCGCTGCGACCATAACCGCTGGCCGCCAACGCCTGCACCAGTTCCTCCCGCCGCCCCTTCTCCCACAGGAGCAAGACGCGGTGCAGGACGTCAATCAGTTCGCGGGTGTCGTCTTTTTCCAAATCATCCAGTTTGCGCCGCTGCGGCCCCAGGAGGCGGACGAACTCCCGCTCCTTGTGGACAAAGCCGCGCCGCCCCCACTCCCGCGCCAGGTCCACGCCGCAGGATTGGGCCAGTTTGCGGGCCTCGTCGAAGGGCACGCGCGCCTCGCCGTAGTTCCAGCGCCAGAGGACGTAGAACCGGGTCAGGTCGCTGACCTCGCCACCGTAGGGGCGGGTCTTAGACCCGCCCCTACCATGCAGGATTTGGCGCACGGCGTAGTCGGTGGCGATGGTGCGCACGTCCTGCAGCAACCGGTCGGCGCGGACGGTGTGGCCCTCATAGTCCATCACCTGCTCGTACTTGCCGAAGACCTCGATAGCCGAGCCGATGGCGGCGATGAAAAAATCGGCCCCGCCGATGCCCTCCTCCCAGAGGCGGTGCAGTTTGTGATCCAAGTGCTGGTGCAGTTCCTCTCGGACTTCGTTGTAGAAACCGGTGGGCTGGCGGGCCATTTTACAGGCGACGATGTAGATGGAGGAAGCCAACGATGCCGTTTCCTGGGCAGTAAGCCGGCCTTTCATCTCGGTACGGAGCGGCCAGGAGCCGCTCACCACCAGCCCGGAGTCCAGCAGGGCGTTGATCACCGTCTCCCAGCCAGCGGTGGACTTGTGGGCATAGACGATGACGGTCACCCCGCCGGGTTTGAGAACGCGGTGGATCTCCTGGAAGGCCCGCTTGATATTCTCTTCAAAGAACTCCTTTGCTGCTTCCTTTCCCCCCTGACGATAACGATCAGAGACGATTTCGTTAGACTTGGGTGTCAGGGGGGTGGAGAAGAGGTCCGGGTACAGGTGGCCCACGGTGCGTTTGAGCCAGACGTAGAAGAAATCCGATAGGACAGAGTAGTTCACGTTGTCGTAGTAGGGCGGGTCTGTGAAGACGGCGTCAAAGTAGCCGTCGGGATAAAGGAGTTGGGTGACAGAGGATTGGGTGACAGTGGCAGGGGTGTTGCAGGTTTGAGAACAATGTTCCATCACCTTGAAGTAGTATTCTCGACCCGTCTCAAAACTACCTGAGGAACCGCTGAAGGGATTAACTTCCGCATAATCCCAAAGCATTGGCAAAGCTTGTCTTGAGTAGAGCTGCTTAATTGCTTCGGATGTATTTTCCCATCTTGCCAGCGTGTTAGTAAAAGCTGCAACCATATCCACCTGTAGCGCCAGGTACGTCGCCACCGCCTTGGCGAATTCCGGCTCATACCCCTCCGCCACCATCCGCGCGTGGGTCTGGCGCACCCTCTCCGCGAAGGTGATGAGGGCCAGTTGCTGGCGGGTGTTGAAGTAGTCGCCAAAACGATAGAATGAATACCTAAAGCCCAAGGCATTGCTCCCAAGAGTGCCCGGAGCATCTTCATCCGGCACCGGATCCATTCCCCATTCCAGCATCAGCCGCTCCCTCTTTTCCTGCAGCGCCGCCTCAGCCTCGCGGAAAATCCGTACATCTTCCGCCGTCGCCAGGCGATAGGTCTTGCCCCGCCGCTGGGGATGCTTCAGCACCACCGCCACCATCCGCTGCCCGGCCTTCCCCTCCTGGAAAAGACGGCGAGTGATCTTGGCCTCTACCACCCCGCCGCAGACCGGACAGGTGGCCACGGCGCGGCGGACGGTGCCCGCTTCAGGGTCGAAGCCCTCCGGCCAGGGGGCATAGCCATCGCCCACGATGCGGAAATAGAACACGGATTCGGACGGATTAGACGGATTTTCACGGATTTTTTTAGATGATCCGTGCTGATCCGTCATATCCGTGTCATCCGTGTTCCATTTCCCCGTGTTCCATTCCCCCGCCGGATAGAGCGCCACCTTCTTCTTAGGCCTCTTCGCCAGCCAGAACTGGCGCATCAAGGGGATCTCTGCGCCGCAGGCGGGATTCTGGCAGGGAATCGTCCGCGCCCAGATATAGCCCACCGGGATAGAGCCATCGGGATCGGGTGGGTAGAAACCGGCCAGTTCCTTCCGCGCCTTCTCCAGCACCCAGTCCCCCCACTTCTTCACCGCCTCCAGCAACGGGTTGGTGACGGAGGTGTCTTCCAGGCCAGGGGAATAGAACACGGATTGGGACGGATTAGACGGATCTTCACGGGTACTTATAGAAAATCCGTGTTCATCCGTCCTATCCGTGTCCATCCGTGTTCTATTCCCAAACTTCTGGGGGTATTCCAGCGTGGCCTTGAGGATCAGGACGGCCACCGGGTTGTAGTCGCTGGCATAGGTCTCGCAGCCCAGCCGCAGGGCTTCCAGGGGGATCGCCCCGCCGCCGGCAAAGGGGTCCAGCACGCGCGGCAGGGGCGCGCGGCCGGCCTCGATGTCCTCCACAGTTACGGTTTCGCCCCGCTCGGCGCTCAACCGTTGGGCGTGGGCCTCCAGGATGTCACGGCGGGCCTTCTCCAGCAGATGGGGGTCGAGGGAGTTCTCCCACTTGCTCAGTTCGACGATGAAATCTCGCTGCTTTTGCCACTCGGTGATGTCGTCGGTCGCGGGGGTCAGGGCGGCGTAAGCCGTAGCGCGAGAGGAGGCCAGGGGCCGCCGCGCCCACCAGATGTGCAGCGTGCAGATGTGGCCGTGGCGGATGCTCTTCTCCTTGGCCGAGATGGCGCTCACTTCTTTGACGGGGAAGGATTCCTCGATGAAACGGCGGTTATGTCCTGAGCCTGTCGAAGGATCGGTCATACGGTCTCCTTGTGTTCTGCTGCGGTCAGGGCCTTTTCCAACAGGTCGGCTATCTTCAATGCAGTCGCCCAGCGGCGAAGATACACCAAATCAAGCCGCTCCCCTTGCACTTTGAGGACTCCCAACACGTCGCGCCACTGGCGGTCCGAGACCTCGCCGCCCAAACGATACCATTCCAGTTTTGCCAGGACGATGTCTTCAGGGCTGGCGACGTAGGCCGTGCGTTCCGGATCGGTGGCGACGACCTGGGGTATGCGGCGCTCGAACTGTGCCTGGTCAAAGGGACGCTGCTTGCGGACGAAAACGTCCACCTTGAACATTGTCTCCAGGTGGATGACGTTAAAACTGCTGCGGTGGCGGATGGCGTCCTGGATGGATTCGGCGTCCACGTAGAAAGCGTCCCTCAGGGCCTGGGCCAGGGGTTCGGCGTGCTCAAAACGCAAATCGGCCACCAGATCGGTGTCCGCGGTCGCCCGCGCCACACCGTGTACTGCGCTGGCCAGCGACCCGCCGATCAGGTACGGCACGTCCAATGCCTCTAACGCTTCAATGACCAGCAATGTCACGGCTATAGGTTCAGACAGCATCGGGAGCCTCCTGCACTTCCAGTGGGCCGTATACCAGGGCGGCAAGGTCAGGGCCGAGCAACAGGTCGGCCAGGCGGCGACGCAATTCCTGGGGAGCAGCCTCGGGGTACCGTTGGCGCAGCCCGCTGAGGGCCAACGTGCGCACGGTCTGGTTCAGTTGGCCCACCATGTGCAACTTGCGCCACGGCGGAGCCTGGCGCAAAAGCCCGATCAGCACCGCTTCGGCCTCAGGTCGGGTGTCGGAGAAGAGATGAACCATCGGGGACTGTGCGAGGCCGCCCCGACTGGCTGAGTGATCCCCTTCTTTGACGGGGAAGGATTCCTCGATGAAATGGCGGTCGGTCATGGTTCTTCTCCTACGGGGCTCAGGTGGGCCAGCAAGTCCCGGACATGTAGCACGAAATCCCCAGGCCGCAGGACGGTGATGTCCGAGAGCCCCGGTTGAAAATGACGCACGTTGAAGGTGACCAGCCAGGGGCAGACCTCCCGCACGGCAGCGACCAGGATGGGCAGGTCCTTCGGGTCCGCAGCCCCCGCATAGGGGGCCAGGTCCTCCGGCCGGGGATCGGGAACCACCCGCAGGCAGCGGCTGACCAGCAGCCGAAAGGCCGGGAGGGCCTGGGGGAGTTTCTCTTCCAGGTTGCGCTCCGCCTCGGCGATCACCTGCTGAGAGGTGAGGGGTTCAATCAACGTGATCTCGCCCATCCGCAGGATGACGAGGCTGGCGCCGTGTTCGCTGGGCGAAGCGGCCCCGGCAAAGAGCACGTCAGCGTCCACGAAGACGCGGGGCTTACGTCGCCTGATTGGCGGCATACTTCTCCTGGTAGTACCGCTCGCGTTGCTCTCGCAGGCTCTGCACCAGTTCCTCAACACTCAAACCGGCCTCAAGTCGCGCCCGCTCGATCTCCCGCGCCAGTTCCGGCACCATCGGGACCATCGGCGTGAGCACCCAGATGCCATCCAGGTCTATCAGGCGGAACGTGTCCCCTTCCCGAACGCCGTACTTCTCCCGCAGCCCGGCCGGGAGCGTCAACACGCCCCGCTTGCGGACTTGAACGGTCGCATCCATAATTCCCTCCCTTGTCCGTATTTCAGCCATTGCTGATTATCTGCACGGGGAGTATACCACAGGGCTGAAGATAGGGCAAGCGAAGTCACGCCACCGGCGGCGTCGGCGCAGAAGCAACTCGCGTGATCTCCTCCACCCGCACCCAGTAGCGCACCTCGACCCGCTCCTCGGGCTGGAGATTGCTCGCCGGGTCTTGAATGATGTACAGTGGGGGGATGAGTACTTGTCCATAGAGTTGCGGCAACAGTTCCAACTGTCCCACGATATGCAGGTACAACAAGGGGGACGTGTTGCAAATTGTCACTCTCTCAGGCATTGGCTACATCCTGCGCCAGCGTCTCTGCATCCAGCACAAAGGGCGAGACTTGATAGCGTCCCAGCGCCATCAGGAACTCTACCCGCGTGACCCCTGCCAGTTGTGCGGCCCGTCCCGAGGAAAGCTTGCCCAACTCGTATAGCTTGACCGCTGCCAGCATCTGCAACTCGCGGGCAAAGGACTCCGGCCGCTCCTTCAAGCTGATAAGTGGCTCCTCCGGCACTTGGAAAGAAATCGTCACAGTCATAGCACAGCCTCCCTATCTTATGCTCAACGGGATACAATCCGCGTGTTTCTATACAAGACTCCCCTGCAAACACGCGCAGTCACACTCGCTTCCCTTTGCTGGTAATGTCGCCCACCGGCACCAGGTAGCGCACCTCCACCCGCTCCTCGGGCTGGAGATTACTCGCCGGGTCTTGAATGATGTACAGTTCGGGCCGGGTGGCTCCGTTGAGGACCACGTACAGGTAGAACTCGGGGCCGAAGCGGCTGGCCTTGAACCACTCGTTCTGGGTCAGCGCCACGGGGCCGACCTGGGCCCGGGCCTTGACCTCAATGTAGCGCTTTTGCCCTGAGTCTGGGTCGGTGGAGCGAACGTCGAAGCCCAGGTTCTCGGCCGCGACGTCCTCCGGGATACGGTCCTGCGCCCGCTCGTACTCCATTGTCACTGTCATCCCCACTTGTTCGATGTCCGGATCCTCGCTCATCGCTGCATCGGCCTGGGAGGCGGGCACCACCCGCACCGCTCCCACGAAGCGGGGCATGCCCATCGTCAGGCAACGCTCCTGCCCGACGGTGCGCTGCAAGACCACCAGCGCTTCCTCGTAGCCGCGCTTCTGCTCCTCCTTGTTGTGGATCGGCAGGTCCACCTTGTCCCCTCGCTCGCGCCGGGCATAGAGATTGATCAGGTCGCCGTCCAACTGGACGATGAGGTACTCCAGGGATTTGACGCCGTACTTCTCCTTGATCTCGGCCTGGCGATCTCGCTCCGCCTGCAGTTTTTCCCGGTAATCGGCGAGAGCCGGCAGCAGCGCACCCAGGGCCTGCTGCTTGAGGGCTTCCAGGTCTGGGGGTGGTCCATCGGACAATTCGCCGCCCTCCGCCAGGTCCCACAGGAGGGCCGGGTTGGCGGGGCGAACCTCGCCGGTGGTCAGGTCGGTGTAGAGGGCGAAGAGCCTGCGCCCGGCCATCTGCCCCAACCCGTCCCGCACGTCCCCCTCGTAGAACAGCAATACCCCGTCCATACGGCCGTCGGGGTCGGTGAAGACCGCTCCCCGCGAGAGGCTGCCGGCCAGTTTCCGCTCTACCCAGGCCAGCACTGCCTCGAAGAGCGGGTGGCCAAAGGAGACGAACTCGGCCTGGGCGTGCCAGCGAGCAACGTCCTTATCGAAGGCGACCATCGGATAGCGCCGCTGGAGCAGGCCGTGACGTTTCTTGAAGTCATCCTCCTGGGCAAAACGGCGCACTTCGAAGGGAATACCGTCCACGGCGAGGAACCTGCCCCCACGGTCGCGCACCTTGGCGCCGTCGCCGCTGGCGGCCTCCATCGCCTTCCGGAAGAACGCCTGGGTGTACTCGGGAATAAGCCGGTGCTCCCTCGCCCGATCTCTCATCTCCTTGATGCGGGTGTAGTCAATGTAGCGGGTGGCGAGGCTTTCCCCCAGGTTCTCCTTCACCTGGGCGATATAGTCCTCGTCCACCTGGATGTCCAGTTCCGCCAGTATCTCGTCCATACTGCGGGCACTGGCGGCAGCCTCCAGCAGCAGTTGGGCCAGGTTCTTGCCGCTGCCATAGAGCACCTCGCCCAATACGTCGAACACCTTGTCGCTACCTAATGCCTGGCGGATCTCCTCCAGTTTCCCAAAGAGCCGCATGAGCACCCGCCCCTCGCGGGTGTCCTCGGCCACCAGGTTGAACACGAAGACCTCTCTAGTCTGGCCGTAGCGGTGCACCCGGCCCATGCGCTGCTCCAACCGGTTGGGATTCCAGGGGATGTCGTAGTTGATCATCAGGTTGCAGAACTGCAGGTTGATCCCCTCGCCGGCGGCTTCGGTGGCCACCATCACCTGGGCCTCGTTCTTGAACACCCCCTCGGCCCGGACGCGCTCTTCCAGGCGCATGCCACCGTGGATGGTGCAGATGGAGTAGCCCCACTCGCGGACGCGCTGCTCCAGGTACGAGAGCGTGTCGCGGGCCTCGGTGAAGATGAGAATCTTGGCACTGGGATGCTGGCGGTTCAGGTCGTCGAGCGCCTCCCGGAGGTGACGGAGTTTGACTTCCTCCCCGCTCTGGATGATGGCGCGGGCCTGCCGGATGAGACCTTCCAGCGTCTGGATCTCCCGCTCCAGTTCCTGGCGGTTCTCGGCCACGCTGAGTGTCTCCCAGATCTCTTCCTGCCGCCAGCGTTCCTCCTCGCTCAGGTCCTCCACAGCATCAAAGTCCAGGCTCCCTTCATCCACTCGACGCCCTTCCTGTGCTCCCTGCAGAGCCTCCTGCAAAAGGTCCTCCAGCCGTTTCTTGCGCCGCTCCAGGGAGCGATAGAGGGCGTAGGTGCTGGAGGCCAGCCGTCGCTGGAGGATGACCAGGGCAAAGGCGATATTGCGCTGCCGGTTACGTGTCAGCGCCTTGTTGTACTGCTCCTTCACGTAGCGGGAGAGATCATTATACAAGTCCTTCTCCGGCGCCGACTCGCGCCCCAGATTGAAGGGTTTGGTCTCCACGTGGCGGGGCAGGAAGAGCGGCTTGCCCTCGAAGTCTTTCATGTCCTCCTTGACGCGGCGGATGAAGAGGGGATTGTCCTGGTTGCGAATGGATTCCGCCAGCATATCGGTGGTGGCGAAGAAGCCAGGCTCCAGCAGGTCCAGGAAGAGGCGGAAGTTCTCCGAGTCGCCCTTGTGGGGCGTGGCGGTCAGGAAGAGCAGATGGGTGGAACTGCGCGAGAGCACCTCCCCCAGCCGGTAGCGGCTGGTCCTCTCCAACTTGCTGCCGTAGACGTAGGCGCTCATCTTGTGCGCCTCGTCCACGATCACCAGGTCGAAGTGAACCGAGGCCAGGGAGGGCAGGAGATCATCCTGCTTGGCGAAGTCCATCGAGGTGATGATCTGCATCTCCCGCTGCCAGACGTTTTCGCTGTACAGGGCGTCAATCACCCCCCGGTCTATGACGACGAAGGTCTCCTCGAAGCGCTCCTTCATCTCCCGCCGCCACTGGTCCTTGAGATGGCCCGGCACTACGATCAGGATGCGGCGGGCCAGGTGGCGCAGTTTGAGTTCCTTGAGGATCAGCCCGGCCATAATGGTCTTGCCCGCGCCGGGGTCGTCGGCAATGAGGAAGCGGATGCGGGGCAACTGCAGCACGTAGCCGTAGACCGCCTCGATCTGGTGGGGCAGGGGGTCCACCTTGGAGGTATTCATCGCCAGCAGCGGGTCGTAGAGGGAGGCGAAGCGGTAGCGACGGGCCTCCAGGGCGAGGAAGACCTCGCGGGGTGAGGCGGTAAAGTCGGCCTCGACGCGAGCGATTTGCAGTTGGGCCAGTTCCTGGCGGGGGATCAGTTGGTCCACGTGCTCGCCGGAGCCGGTGGTTGCGCCCACCAGGTGGACGTAGTCGCCCAGGTCTTCCACTAACTTGACGTCCACCGGTTCGGGCCAGCGGGGGCCTTGGATGGTGTGGCCGGGTTTGATTTCGAGCATTTGTTTCTCTCTCTGTGGTTCTCTGTGTCTTCTCCGTGTGACTCTGTGTAACGACTGCTGGGTAGTTACGGTAGATTCAGTATAGTGCAACTTCGCGCAGAAGTCAAAGTTGACAAGTATTATGTGCTGCGGCGCAACACTTCGTGTAGCGCTACCCCCGGACACAGAAGCGGCACTACACGAAGGCGTTGCGCTCTCCCTCCGCTGCCATTGACGGATAGTGCATGCTGGTGTATGATAGTGTTCGCGCCGTCATAGACACTTCGGTCTGGATCGCTGGTATCTTCTGGCACGTCTTTCAACCTGCTGTGTGAGGCCGACCATCAAACCAACCAACAAACAAACAAACGAACCAGCCAACCAACAAACCATCCCCCTCTTCCCTGGCACCGTCCTCGACCTGGACGGCACCGTCTACCTGGGGGACGCGCTCCTGCCGGGGGCCAGACGTACGATTGAAACGCTGCGAGCAGCCGGTTCGCGCGTCGTCTTCCTCAGCAACAAGCCCCTGCAGACCCGCGCCGACTACGCCGCCAAACTGACCCGCCTGGGTGTCCCCACCCCGCCCGATGAGGTCATCAACTCCTCGTGGGTGCTGACACACTGGCTGGAGCAGGAGGCTCCGGGAGCGGCCCTCTTCGTCGTGGGAGAGCCGCCGCTGCTCGCGGAACTGCAGGCGGCTGGCTTTCGCCTGACCCAGCCCAGCGCCGGCTCTTCAGGCCGCTTCGGCGAGATCCAGTTCGTCGTCGCCTCCTTCGACCGCACCTTCGACTACCGCAAACTTCAGATCGCCTTCGACGCCATCCGCGCCGGGGCGCGCTTCATCGCCACAAACGCCGACCGCTACTGTCCAACTTCGACGGGCGGCCTTCCCGACGCAGCGGCGGTCATCGGCGCGATTGAAGGTTGCACCGGCAGGCAGGTCGAGGTCGTCGTCGGCAAGCCCTCGCCCATCACCGCCCGCGCCATCCTCGACTGTTTGCAACTTCCGGCCTCCGAGTGTATCATCGTCGGCGACCGGTTGGAGACGGACATTCGCATGGGCCAGGAGGCCGGGATGGCGACCGCTGTTGTTCTCACCGGCGTCACCACCCCCGAGTACCTGGCCGCTTCCGATATCCGGCCCGACTACGTGCTCCACAGCCTCGCTGAGTTGCTATATGCCGCTGCAGGTTCATAACATTCCGCGGATCGCTTTCGTGGGCGACCTGGTGTCCACCTCGGGCTGGCCCCGCGTACAGTGCTCTTTCGCCGACGACTGGTCGCTCATTCCAGACAGCCTCGCCCGCCTGCAGGCGCTCAGGCCCGAATGGGTCTATGCTGGCCACGGGCGCTGTCCCCTGAGCGGAGAGGCGTTGCAGCGTTTGACGCCTAAATTCTGGACGCAGATGAACACAGATGAGACGGATTCTCACGGATTGGAGGAACAGGTTGAGAAATCTGTGTAAATCCGTAGCATCCGTTGAATCCGTGTGCTATTTTACCAGGAATAGAACACGGATGAACACAGACGAGACCGATTCGGGTGTGTTTCAAATCAGTTGAGGAGCGCTCCCTCCTCTGTCAACCGAAATGAAACGCGCCTTTCTACACCCGTTGGCGGGGCTGGCGCGACTCGAGTCACTCCACGAAGATCTCTACCCGTTCGTTATCCTCTTCATCCACCACGTCTATGATCTTCCCTTCGGCGCCAGCCTGGATGGCTTCGATGAAGTCCTCTGCCCTGATCTCTTCGCGGGCGAAGCGAGCCCCCATATTGATGCCTACGTTGACCAGTCTCCAGGGCAGGCGCAGGTCTATCTTTTGCCGCCCCGTTTCCAGATCGGTCACTCGGATGTGGAACTGGCGCGGTTCCTTGCCCCGGTTTTCTGGCTGGGTGTCTTTTCTCGGGCGGTTTTCTCCCAGGATCTCCAGCAACCGGGCCCCTTCCTCAGCGGTGACTTGACCGCTGTGGATCATCTTTAGTACCTGCATCCGTTCTTCCGCCATAGCCATCTGACACCTCCAGAGTAACGGTTCTTGGCCGGCGGGAAACTTGCCACCGGAATCACCCGAACCGTTCCGTCGTTTGCGGGGCTGACACAAGTATAGCGCAGGTCTTCAGTAGAGGCAAGATGAAGTCTATTCCACGTAGATCTCCACCCGCTCGTTGTCCTCCGCGTCCACCACCTCCACGATCTTGCCGACCGTGCCACTGGTGATCAGGTCTCTCAGTTCCTGCATGTCAAAGCCCTCAAATTCTTCGGGGGCGAACCGCTCCGCCATTCGCAGGCCCGCGCTCACCAGGCCCAGCGGAATGGTCACGTTCACCTTCGCTGATCCCGAGGCCAGGTCGGTCACCTGGATACGGAGGAAGCGGTTCTCACCACCCAGACTGGCCACACCTGATACAGCGCGTCGCCTCCCCTCTAATGCCCGCAGCAGGGTGGTTGCTTCCTCCGCCGTGGTCTTCCCTTCCTCCAGCATCTGGAGAATCTTCAGCCGTTCATTGCTTGCCATTGCCATGCGTCATCTCCTAACAGAAATAAATTCGCACCTGCTCTCCGTCATTCCCTTCGTCCACCTCTATGGTGAAGGGGCGTCCCTGTTGCGCTTCCTCCTGCATCGCCAGGATCAGTTCATCCACCCCCGTCTCCTCGATTTGCGGGACAAAGGGCCGGACGAGGCGCAGCGCCCCCGGTCGCCTGGTCTGTCCGCTCGGCGAGCCGCTCGGCCCGGCTTTGCAGCAGAGCGAACGCCCCGGCTGCGACCAGGCCCACCAGCCCAACACTGTACCAGACCCAGCGCGGGTCTGCGTTGTCCATGATCAGCCCGAACAGAAGCGGCCCCACGGCCGATGAAATCACCCAACTGAATCCGAAGACCGCCATATACCGGCCCCGCATGTCCTCCGGCGCCAAGCGGGCCACCAGTGCCTGGGAGGTCGGGACGACCAGCATCTCGCCGATGGTGATGACGACCATCGCCGCCAGGAACAAGACGTAGACCGAGACGAAACCGTACATACCAAATCCGACTGCGTAGAGCAGCGTCCCTACGGCCATCATGACCAACGGGCGGTACCTGGCGATCCAGCGGGTGATGGAGAACTGGAACAGGACGACCATCGCCGCGTTGAGGCTCAGGATGTACCCAAAGCCCTGTTCGGGGACAGAGTGAATGTCCCGCAGATAGACGGCCAGCGTGGTGTTCATCTGCATGTAGACAATCGCCATCAGGATGCAGGCCCCGATAAACATGGCAAAGGTGGAGTCCCGCAGGACGGTCCAGTAGCCACCGAGCGTCTGAGCCATCGTCTGCTCTGGCTCACCCTCGCGAGGAACGGGCTTGGTCTCTTGTATCGCCAGGACTATGATGCCTGCTGTGATCAGGCTAGCCACCGCGTCGCAGATGAAGAGGGACAGGTAGGACCGGGCAGCCAGCAGTCCCCCGATCGCCGGGCCGATGGTCACGGCCAGGTTGGCCACTACGCGCAGGATGCCGAATCCCTGGGCGCGCTTCTCCTCCGGCAGCAGGTCGGCGACCATCGCCTGCCGCGCCGGGCCACCAGCGTTGGCAAAGAGACCTACGATCAGCGCGCTACCAAAGAAGAGCTCGATTGACCCCACCAGCCCCATCAGCAGGCTGGTCAACGCGCTGGCGACCAGCCCAAAGATCATCATCCCCTTCCGTCCCAGGCGATCAGCCAGCGCACCGCCGAACATGCTGCCTACGACGCTCGCGATTGAGAACAGTCCAAAGATTACGCCGACCTCTGTCATACCCACGTTGAATCTTCGCGTGATGTAGAGTGTGAAGAAGGGGAACATGAGCGCCCCGCCGACATGGTCGATGAACGTGCCCAGGATGAGAACCCAGAACTGCCGGGGGTATTCGTCGTAGATACTGCGAATGCGCTCTAGTGGCTTGTAGATAAACATCTCTGTCTGCTTCATCCAACTACCCTCACTCGCTGTCCCAGAATCAGCCGCATCTGGATCAGATGGCGCAGCCGCCGGAAACCGGCGGCGACGAAGGCCGGTTCCAGCGCCTCCCTCGGCCCCGGTAACACCGTCGTGACTTCCCAGGGCTGGCGGTGGGAGAGGGCAGCCAGCCCGGCTGCCGCCAGAGGTGGTCCCAGGTCGTCCAATCGCTCCTGGCGGACCAGCACCTCGAGCCAGTGCCAACGGGCGGGCCAGCGGCTGTTCACCCGCAGCGCACCCACGACCTGTGCCTCTTCCTCCTCCTCTTCCACCACCCACCAATCCTCCCGGTAGCCCGCCAGCCAACCATCCAGCCGGGCCTCCCAGCCGGCCCGGTAGAGAGATGGGCGGACCTCCAGCGTCTCCCGATGGGGGCGGCTGAGCCCTTCTTGAGCCAGCCGGTATAGGGTGCCACTGTCGGCTGCCCGCGCTTGGCGCAGAGGGATGGTGGCAGGTTGCGTTCGTGGCCAGGGCGACCCTGCCGGCTGGATTAATTCTAGCATCGTGCCTACCGGCTCGAACCCCATCCCCTCGTAGAGATGCCGGGCGGCAGAGTTGGTCTCCCGGACCTCCAGCCCCATCCATGCCCCGCCCCGTTCGGCGGCCATCTCCACCGCCGCCTCCACTAGCGCCTGGCCGATGCCCCGCCCCTGCCAGTTGGGGTGGACGGCGACGTTGCCGATTATCCACCCGCCGGGAGAGGCGGCCCGCCGCAGGGAGACGTTGCCCACCACGCGGCGGTCTCCCTCCAGCCAGACGAAGCCCGGTGCACCCAACAGGCCCGTCTCCGTTCTCCACAGGCCAAGGCCCCTCCAACGGACCACGCGTTGCATCCGTCGCAGCGTATGGCGGGCCCCCGGTCCTAGTTCTCCGGCGAAGGTCAGACCGATTAGCTCGACCACTGGCCCCAGGTGCCGGAACGGGTCGAAGGGCGCGATCATCCCAGTCTGGGGGCGGGCGGAGGCAGCGACCATCACCGCCCCTCCAGTGCTGCCAGCAGGTCGGCTGCCTGCTCAGGGGTGATCTTTCCCTCTTCCACCAACCGCAGCACCTGCAGCCGCTCCTCGTCTGTTACCAGTTCCTGGCCAAGGCGGGGCCTCCGGCCACTGACTCGCCGCCAGCGTCGCTCGGCCCGCTCTGCCCGCAGACGGGCCTGCTCTGCCTCGCGCTCCGCTGCCCGGCGGGCCTGCTCCACCGCACGCTCCACCCGGCGGGGGAGCACCTCCCTGTCCACACGGCTCAGGCTTTCCTCCAGGCGGGTCTCCAGTTCCGTCATCGCCTCGGCGATGTGCATCTCGACAACTGCCCCCAGTTCCTCCAGGTCGGCCGTGGAGTAAGCCTCCAGCCCTCCCGCAACTTGCTCCTCCGGCCCCAGGGGTCGCAGGGTGACGTTGCCGCCGACCTGTGCCTCCAGGCTGGCCTCGCCCGCTCCCAGGATGCCCTGTGTCTCCCCATTCTTCTCCTCCAGGGTCAGGTCGGGCACCCGCGAGCGAACCCGACCGGCGGCCCGAAGGACCAGGCGGAGGCTGGCGTCAATAGGCAGGCGAACCCTCAAGTTGCCGTCGGCGTTCAGCCGGTAGGTCGCGCCGGGGGGAAAGGGCGGCCCCAGACGAATGTTCCCATCGACTTGCTCTGCTTCCAGCCCTCCCTTCAGTCCCGCAGCCCTCAAGTTGCCGGTCACCTGGCCCAGAGAGAGCAACCTCTCCACCCCACGGGTCCACACATTCCCCCGCGCGGTCTGTACCTCCAGGCTCCCGACCATCTCACGGGCACTCAGATTGCCGAAGACCTGCTCCAGTGCGGCGGGGCCGGTGGCATCCAGGGTCGCGTTGCCGTAGACCGCGCCGACGGCAACCGGACCCTGCACTCCCTTGACCTTGAGATCCCCCCGCACGGTGCGGACGGTGAGGGTGGTGCCAGCGGGGCAGGTGAGAAAGCAGGCAGCGCGGGCCACGAGGGTGAAGGTTTCTCCCTCCTGCTCTAGGGTTGCGTCGTCGGCCCCACCCCGCAGGCGAAGAGTGACACGCTGCTCCTCCGCCCCCCGCACTACCAGGTCGCCCATGCACTCAGTGATGGTGATATGGGGGGTTGCTGACGTTTCAACAGTCTGCTCGAACATTCCTTCCTCCTACGCTCGCAACTTCACACTGTCTCAATCACACAGTCATTCCTCTTGAAGGAACCGGAGTGCTTCCTCCGAGGATATCTTCTTATGGGCTAGCCGCTGCAGAATCTCCTGGCGGCGCTCGTTGTCCTCATCTTGCTCCTCCTTCACCTCGTAGCCCAGGGCACGGATGATCTCCCCCAGACGGCTGCGGACGGTGGGATAGGAGAGGCCCAGTTCTCTCTGCATACGGTTGATCTTCCCCTCGCAGCGGAGGAAAATCTCCACAAAGTGGAGTTGCTCGGGGGTGAGCTGGAAGAGCCGTCCCATGGCGAAGCGGCCTTCCAGGGCAGTGCCACAGTTGTGGCAGACCATCCGGGTGACTAGCAGGTCATCACGGCAGACAGGACACTCAGTTGGGACGGGATACATCGTTTCCTCCTGAAGAATATCAAGTCATATATGAAGAATTATAACATGTCACTTAATTTTTGTCAAGAGGGAATCTGCGACAGGGTAGGGAGGGGCACGAGGGCTGCTTGACATGACAGCGCCTGACGGATACAATTACGCTTGATGAATCTCAGAGGCTGATTGCTAGTCACCGTGAAGCGTCACTGGAGAGAGGAAAGAAAAATGCCCGAAGATTTGAGAAAGGTCCGCAACCGCAAGGGGATGAGCGTCAACCAACTGGCCTCAAAATCCGGTATCTCCATCGCCACGCTCATTCAATATGAGAAGGGAAAACAACGGATTTCTCCCGTCGACCTGCGCCGGCTGGCCAAGGCGCTCTACGTTAATGAGTGGGACATCAATCCTCGTTCGTCCCCGCCACCGCCGCCACCATCACGGCCGCCCCGCGAGGAGCGGCCCGCCGGGGCGACACGGCCATCCCGGCCGCAGAAGGAACCACCGCGGGAAAAGAAGCCTCCACCCAAGCCCCCGCCAGCGCGGGATACGCAGATCGCGCATCTGCTGACGCTGGCAGCCCGTTTCGGCACAGACCAGGCTGCCCTGGAGGCGGAGGTTGGCAAGCCGTTGGGGGAACTGACGTGGAAAGAGGCACGCTTCTGGAACGGCCATTTTATGCGCCGTATTGCCGAGGAGCGACCACCAAAGCAGGCCATTGACCGCAGACGGGCCTACTTGCCCGAGGGAGTGGATGGCTTCGAACTGGCCTATCTGCAGGAGCAGCAGGAGGCTGGCGTGGTTCTTCATTTCACTCTCTTCGATGGCCGGACCTTCGAGGGCGCTGTGGTCGGCTTCAGTCCCTACCAGATCACTATCCGTGAGGCCGGCGGGGACGAGATCACCCTCAACAAACTTGCCATCGTTTACTACCGCAAGGCTGGAGGTGTGGCTGGGGGTGTAAAATGAGCCTGGGCGACGAACTGCGTTACCTGCGAGCGTTTCACGACAATGGCAACCTGCAGCAGATTGAGGGTGAAATTGGCCTCAAGCCCGGCACGCTGCTCCGCATGGAGCAGCGCTACCGTCGCGTGGGCGAGGACGACGAAGTTCTGGCGAAGATCGCCGCCTACTATGATGTCCCGCTCGAAACACTGCAATACCACAGGGAACGATATCGCAAGGCGCTCAGTGCCTATCTGCACCAGGCGATGGAGTCCGAGACGGCCGTTCGCTTCGAGTTGCGTACTGGTGAATCGCTGGTCGGCAATGTGCGCTGGTGGGACCTGGGAGCCTTCGGGCTGGAACTCGGGGGCGGCGAACCGCTCACCGTCGTGCAGCGCCACGCGGTGCTGGATTGGCCGACGGCCAATGGCTGATGACAAATGTCAAATGACAAATGACAGGTGGCTGTGGGATGGTGGGGTGGGGTTGATGACATTGGCGCTGGCGGGCGCACTGGCGCTGATCGTTGCACTGGTCTTGGGTTTAAACAGCCCGCGCCCCACGCGCTCGCCCGACTGGCAGGCTCCCAGCCTCCCTCTGCGCCTGGAGGCTCACTCAAACGAGGCTGTGGTAACGCTGCTGGGACAGCCCAGCAGCGACTTTATTCTGGAGGGTGAGGCCGTTCTGCTCTCAGGCTCCAACTTCAACGGCTATGGCCTGGTCTACCGCGCCCAGAACCCCACTCACTATTACGCCTTCGCCGTCGGCAGCGACGGCTATTACGCAGTCCTGCGGGTGGAGGGGGACGAGGAGACCGCGCTGGTGGACTGGCAGCAGTTCCCCCATGTCCATCGGGGCCGGCAGCCCAACCGGCTGCGCGTCGCTTGCACCGGTCCGCCCTGTCGCTTCTATGTCAATGACGAATATGCCACCAGTGTCGAGGACGACACCTGGCTGACGGGGGATGTGGGGCTGTGGGCGCGTGGTTTCGGGGATGGAGGTCTGGCGGTGCAGTTCGTGAGCGTGAGGGTGTGGGGGAACAACGGATTGGCAGGATTATCGGATTGACGGGGATCACAGGGACAACTCCATAAAGACCTCGTCTTCGTACTGCCCATCAATCTTGACCTGTCGTGCCAGTACTCCCTTGGGGACGAAGCCCAGGCTGCGGTAGAAAACCTGGGCCCCCATGTTGCCCGCCCGCACGTAGATGACAATCTTCTCGTATCCGTTGGCGCGGGCGAAGTCGAGCATGTGCTCTGCCAGGTAGCGGCCGATGCCCTTCCGCCGCCATTCAGGGAGGATGATGGTGCCCATCACACCGACGTGATCGAAGGCGTCGGTGTACCTGGCCCAGAGATCCAGAGACTGGAAGCCGACGGTGTGGCCATCCACTTCCGCCAGGAATATACCCTCGCGGTCAGAGAGGGAGGCGACGTAGTCCCGCTCCTGCTGGGGCGTGAAGGGGCGATTCACGGCAGTGTAGACTCGCTCCGCGCAGACGACCTCCCATACGGCGGAGATAGCCTCGGCATCGTCGGCGGTGGCGCGGCGGATGGTGGCTTGCATCGGCAGCTCCCTTCTGCGAAGAAGGGCGACCCCTGCGTGGGGCCGCCCCGTGGTGGCGGAGAGGGCGGGATTTGAACCCGCGGAGCATTTCTGCTCACGCGCTCTCCAGGCGCGCGCGTTCGGCCGGACTACGCAACCTCTCCGTGCCTGCTATGGCGTGGATTATACCATCCTGCGGCGCGGTTGACAAATCTGGCACGACCCTGCCTGCCTGGCCCACATCGCCAGCAGCCTGTCGCCAGCGGTCGAGCCTCAGTGATTTGCCTCCTGACCCGCATGTGGTATAGTACACCAGGCTCACCTGAAATCTACGGACGTTGGCAGGTTGGTCGCCAGGAAGTTGGTAGAAGGAGAGAACTTTGGCCGCACATCCCGCTCCGAGAAGGGAAGAACGTTCAACTAAAGACGTGGTACCGCCAGTTATCTTTAGCCTCCTGGGCGTGGCTGGAGTCATAGCATTCAACTACCTCGTCTCTGGTCTCCAATCCATCGAAGTGATACTGCTGTTCGTTTTGATTGCTTTCGGCGCTGTGGGCTACTCACAGGGCATCATCCGTGGGCTCATGACCGCTGCGATACTGTATGCTGCCTCTGGCATAGCCGCGACTTTCTATCCGTTTGCCGCCCCTTACATCGGCGCTCCCTTCGGCGATGAGGTTGACCGCAACATTCTGGCTCTCTCCTTCGGCGTATTGACAGTGGTCATCTGGGTCACGCTGGAGGTCCTCGGTCGGGCCTCCTTCCGGGACACGCGCATGCCCGCGCTGGGTATCTTGGATAACCTGGGCAGCCTGATCGTATATCTGGCTGTCGGTGTCCTTGTCATCAGTCTTGCGTTTAACGCTATCGGCTACGGCCGTGTGGGGCGGCGCGCACACAATGACTCACTGCTGCGCCCGGAATTCAACCGGGTGCTTTATTTACACTACACCGCCCAATCTTTCTGGTTCCCCAGAAGACCACCTCCGATTTACGTCTACGATCTGGATCTGCCGCGTGGACCCTAAACATCTGGGCACGTTAGAATTTCCGGAGGTACTGGGCCATCTGGCGACCTACACCAGTTTCTCCGCCGGGGAGGAACTGGCCCGCGCACTCACGCCAGCGACCGATCTGCGGGAGGTTCGCTGGCGTCTGGAGACGACGAGCGAGGCCCGTGCCCTATTGGACGCCAAGCCCGGCACTACCCTTGGGGGCGCGCACGACGTCCGTCCCCTGACAGTGGCCACCCAACGAGGGGCGATGTTGCCGCCCCATGAACTGCTCGACGTGCGCGACACCCTCGTTGCCGCCCGCAACCTCCACCGCACTCTAATCCGGTTGGAGAGCCAGTTTCCCCACTTGGCGAGCCTAGCCATCTGCATCCAGCCCTGCCCCGAGATCATAAAGGAGATCGATCGTTGCCTGGACGAGCGCGGGAATGTGCGTGACGACGCCTCTCCCGAACTCGCCCGCATCCGCCGTGAGGTGCGCATCGCCCATGACCGGATACGGGACAAACTTCAGAGCATCATCCATTCGTCTCACAACGCCGCTTTCTTACAGGAGCCGCTCATCACGCAGCGCGAGGGCCGCTATGTTATCCCCCTCAAAGCCGACTTCAAGGGCCGCATCCGGGGCATCGTCCACGACATGTCCGCCTCCGGCGCGACCATCTTCATTGAGCCCCTGTCCGTCGTCGAATTGAACAATGGCTGGCGTGAACTCCAACTTCAAGAGGAGCAAGAAGTAAACCGCATCCTGGCCCACCTTTCTAACCTCATCGCCGAACGCGCAACTGAGATTGGGCAGACTATAGAGGCGCTGGCAGAACTGGACCTGGCCTTCGCCAAAGCGCAATACGCCGATGCCACTAACAGCACCGCTCCCGAGATCGTTCCTTCTCGCAAGCATCCGGCATCTAGCATCCAGCATCGAGCGACCATCCGTCTCGTCGGCGCTCGCCACCCCCTGCTCGACCCGCAGAGTGTCGTGCCCATTGACGTCGTGGCGGACGATGAGACCCGCGTGCTGGTCATCACCGGCCCCAACACCGGTGGCAAGACCGTTAGCCTGAAGACTGTGGGCTTGCTGACATTGATGGCTCAGGCAGGGCTGCACCTTCCGGTCGAGCCAGGATCGGCCCTTTCTCCCTTCGAAGCGGTCTACGCCGACATCGGCGATGAGCAGTCTATTGAGCAAAACCTCTCTACCTTCTCCTCCCATCTGACCAACATCGTCTCGTTCCTCGACCAGGCCGATGAGCATAGCCTCGTGTTGCTGGATGAACTGGGCGCAGGCACTGATCCTGCCGAAGGGTCAGCACTGGCCCGTGCCCTGCTGGATCACTTCCGCCGCCGTGGGGTGACAACCTTCGTCGCCACCCACTATCCCGAACTCAAGACCTATGCTCAACTTACCCCTGGCGTGTGCAACGCTTGCGTCGAGTTCGACCCGGAGACGCTCAGCCCGACCTACAAACTGACCATCGGGCTACCTGGCCGATCCAATGCCTTCGCCATCGCCCGACGGCTGGGGCTGTCACGGAAAATTGTCGAGGCGGCACGCCAGATGGTCTCGCCAGCCGATATGCGCACCGAGGACATGCTGACTGACATCCACCGGCTGCGCATCCAGGTGGCCCAGGCGCGAGATGCGGCCAACAAAGCCCGCGCTGAAGGCGAGGAGTTGACACGTGAATTGCGTGAACGACTGAGGACAATCGAGCAAGAGCGTCGGGAGATTCTGGAACAGACCCGGGAGGAGGCGGCAGCGGAACTGGAGGCATTACGGGCCGAGGTGCGCCGACGGCAGAGAAATCTGTGGGGGCAGGCTGCTGCCGCGCCACTGCAGGCCGTGGCTGAGACCAAGAAGACAATCGAGACATTGGAGACGGAGTTTCTCAAGCCGGAGTCGCTGGAGCCTCTTGCCCAGCCCCGGGCGGTGCAACGCCCCATCCGCCCTGGTGATACTGTCTGGGTGCACCCGCTGAACGCAGAGGGCCAGGTTCTGGAGACAAGCGATAAGGAGGCCGAGGTGCAGGTAGGGCCAGCCCGCACCCGCGTAAGCCTCGGCCAACTTGAACTGCGCACCCCACCGCCTCCGGAACCAGAGGAGTCCGCCATCCACGTCAGCGTTGCCCCCTCCCCCGGTGTGAGCCTCGACCTGCGAGGTTGTACCGTCGAGGAGGCGCTTCAGCGGCTGGACCGTCACCTGGATGCCGCAATGCTGGCCGGGTTGCCCTGGATACGCATTATCCACGGCAAGGGCACCGGTGCGTTGCGACGGGCGGTGCGCGGCTTCCTGGCCGACTATCCCCTCGTCAGTACCTACGAGGCCGGTGGTGATAGGGAGGGTGGCGAGGGCGTCACCGTCGCCAAACTGGTGCAAGGATAATTGGATAGAGGATGCCTATACAGCCCGCGCCTGATCTACGACGAATTCGACAATCCTCAACGCCTGAGGTATAATGCCTGGGGCCAACTGTTCTGCCCTGGCTGCAACAAGCCATTGGTGCGGGACAAGAGCGGCGCGTGGACCCATCCGCCAGGGTCAGCCCACAGCCACTCCGCTACCATTGAAAAGAAAAAACGCACGCGCAAGAGAAAGCGACGATAATTAACCGGATGTTTCTATGGAGAAGACAATACACATTGAAGTTTGGCTCTACGGACCCATAGCACGTTACGCTGGTGAGCAAAGCCAAGGGAGTTATGCCGAGTTACACCTGGAGTTCCCTGTCGGCAGCACGATGCAGGATCTCCTCAATCGCCTGAGGCTTCCACCGGAGGAGAAAGGTATCACTTTCGTCAACGGTGATCTGGCCGCTCTGCTTGGCCTCGACACAGACCGCGACCTGGTGCTACACGATGGTGACCGGGTGGGCATCTCCCACCGCCAGAGCATGTGGCCGTTCCAATACCGCTTCGGCGCTCACCTGACTCCCCAACTCCAGGAGGAGTTTCGCCAGCGACAGGATCGAGGCGTGCACCACGCGTACACCCAACCAGGTGAGGATAAGTAGCCTGCCTGCCAATCGGCAAAGTATTAAGGAACAGGTACTTGACAAACGAGCACATCTGGCATATCATAGAACTGTATCCTTGAGAAAACCCCATAGTCCTCCGACTCACCCTGTTCCCTCTGGGACGGGTGAGCGATAAGGTGTGGGGAGCAATCCCTGCGCCCGCCGTGTTCGCAAAGGAGGCGCTTCGTGGCCTGGCATCCTAAGCCTGGGTCAGAAGGTGGCCTCCTTTTGTTGCGAAACCAGGTTTTTTCCTGAAAACCTGGTCTCTGGAAAATTGGTTGCACTTCACATTCCAAATTATTAAAGGAGGTACCAAAATGTCCAAGATCTTGCGTGTCAACATAACCGACCGCACCGCCACCTACGAGGATGTACCCGAAAAGTACAAGTTCCTCGGCGGCCGCGGCCTCACGTCCACCCTCATCTACGATGAGATGGATCCCACCTGCCACCCGCTGGGGCCGAACAACAAGCTCGTCTTTGCTCCGGGCATCGTCACCGGCACCAACGCAGCGAGCTCGGGCCGGATCTCGGTGGGCAGCAAGTCCCCCCTCACCGGCGGCATCAAGGAGTCTAACGCTGGCACTCGCTGGCCGCAACTGGTTGCCCGACTGGGGATCAAGGCCATCGTCGTCGAAGGCTACCCCAAAGACGACGGTTGGTGGGGGCTGCACGTCACCAAGGATGGTGCCACCTTCTTCCCCGCCGACGAGTACGCCGGCAAGAGCCTCTATGAGATCTTTCCCGGCCTCTTTGAGCGTTTCGGCAAGAAGGTGGGCATCGCCACCATCGGCGTGGCTGGGGAGCAGAAGATGGCTATGGCTGGCGTCTGCTTCAACGACATTGACAACCGGCCCAGCCGCTACGCCGGCCGCGGCGGGCTGGGCGCGGTGATGGGCAGCAAAGGTCTCAAGCTCATCGTCGTGGACGGCAAGGGCGGGCCTGGAGTAGAGATCGCCAACAAGGAACTTTTTAACCAGGGGCGCAAGAAGCTGAACGAGGCAATACGCGAGCATGCCCTCACCAAGCCCGGCGGCGGCCTCAACTCCTACTGCACCGCCGTACTGGTCAACATCATCAACGAGGCCGGTGGCTTCCCCACCCGCAACTTTCGCGAGGGCCGCTTCGAGGGCGCGGCCAAGATCTCGGGCGAGGCCATGGCCGAACTGTGCGAGACCCGGGGCGGCGTCGGCACGATGGGTTACCCTTGCCACGAGGGCTGCATCATCAAGTGCTCCAACGTCATCCCCAACCCCGACGGCACAGAACTGGTCTCTTGCATCGAGTACGAGACCACCTGGGCGCTGGGGGCCAATTGCGGCATTGACGACCTGGACGTGATCGGCAAACTGACCTGGCTGTGCAACGACATCGGGATAGACACCATCGAGGCCGGCGACGTCATCGCCGTGGCCATGGAGGCCGGGCTGGCCGAGTTCGGCGATGGGGACAAGGCCATTGAGTTCCTGGAAGAGGTGCGCCAGGGCACTCCACTGGGCCGCATCCTGAGTATGGGCACCGGTGGCGCCGCCAAGGCGCTCAGTGTCGTGCGGTCTCCCGATGTCAAGGGGCAAGGCATGCCCGCCTACGAGCCTCGCGCTATCAAGGGCATCGGCTTCACCTACGCCATCAGCACCATGGGCGCTGACCATACCTCCGGCTACACCATCGCCCCGGAGATCGCGGGGGTCGGCGGCAAGGTGGACCCACTCGCCATCGACAAGACGGAACTGGCGCGCAACTTCCAGTACTCCACCGCCTTCATTGACACCACCGGCCACTGTCTGTTCATCGCTTTCCCCATCCTGGACATCCCCAGCGGCTTCGAGGGGCTGGTCGAGGAGTGCAGCGGTGTGCTGGGCACCGAGTGGACGGCGGACGACGTTATAAACCTGGGCAAGGAGGCCATTAACAAGGAGCGGGCCTTCAACGCCGCGGCCGGCTTCACCAAGGCGGACGACCGGTTGCCAGAGTTCATGAAGTACGAGAAACTCCCGCCCCACGACGTCACCTGGGACGTGCCGGACGAGATGCTGGACGCTGTGTTCGAGGAGTAGTGACTTAGAAACCAGGTTTTTTCTCAAAAACCTGGTTTCTGTTCACACAAACCGCCGGGCCCTCTCGTGGACCCGGCGGTTCTGCATTCACTCCCTCTCCCTTTCCTTCGCGGGCCACTCTCTCCGTCTGGGATTGTCCATACACGACTCGGCGAGTAAGCAGCGAGAGCGAGCGGAGCAGGGTTGACAGGCAAGCGCTTCCCTAATATACTTCTGTAGTGGAGGAGAACAATACATGATCATCGTCCATGCCAAACTATTCGCCACCCTGCGCCGCCACTACCCCCACCTGGGGATCGGCGAACCGATGGAGGTGGAACTGCCGGATGGGGCAACGGTAGGCCAACTGGTCGACCACCTGCGGCTCCCCGCCGCTCAAGTGAAGGTTGTCTTCGTCAACAGCATCATCCGGGAGAAGAACCACCCGCTGGCGGACGGGGACGAAGTAGGCATCTTCCCACCGGTGGGCGGGGGGTAGCATCTTGTCCCCCAGTACCAGGGTGGTCGTGTGCTGTAGATGAGTAGATGAGGAGAGCGCCAATGTCCACAAGTATCAGACTCTTGACCCCTGTCCTCTGCCTGCTGCTTACCATCGCCTGCCTCCCCCTCACCCCCTCCCACACCCCCACACCTCCATCCTCCCATACCCCCACACTCACACGCTCCCACACCCCCACCCCCCCACACACACCACCGCCCGCCACCCCCTCATCCTCCCTACCGTCTGCCTCTGACCACGCGCCAGCCTTGCGCCCCGAATTCCTCACCGATCTGGACCTGTTTCCCGACGGTACGCGCTACGAGATCGAACTGACCGTTGACCTCGACGCGACTACCGTCACCGGCCACGAGCGCGCAGGCTACACCAACACCGAGGACGTCCCCCTCGACGTTCTCTACCTGCGCCTCTTTCCCAACACGCCCGGCTACGGCGGCGCGATGATGACGACGAACATCTTACTCAACGGATGTCCGGTTACACCTGCCGTCGAACTGGACGGCTCTGCACTGCGCCTCCCCCTCGATCCGCCGCTGGAACCCGGCGCGAGGCTCGACCTAACGCTTGACTTCACCATTGCCATTCCCACTGAGGTCGGCCAGGGCTACCGGCAGTTCGGCTACTACGACGGAGTCCTCGCCCTGGCGAACGGTTATCCCCTCATCCCGGTCTACGATGACGAGGGCTGGAACTTCGAACTGGCAGCCACCTATGGCGACGCTGTCTACTCTGAGACGGCGTTCTACAACGTGCGCATCACTGGGCCGGCGGACATGACGCTCATTGCCTCCGGCACCTGCACCTCACTTGCCCTCAACCCTGACAGCAGTACGACCTGGACCTGTGTCACCGGTCCGATGCGGGACTTCAACGCTGTTCTGGGACCAGATTACCAGGTGGAAAGCCGTGTTGTGGAAGGGATAACGGTCAACAGCGTATTCTATCCTGGGCACCACCAGGGAGGTGAGTGGGCACTGGACTGCACGGCCGAGGCGGTGCGCCTTTTCAGCACCCGGTTCGGCCCCTACCCCTTCGCCGAGTTAGACGTGGTGGAGACCCCCACCCACGCTGGCGGGATCGAGTACCCTGGTCTGGTTGTCATCAACGACACGTACTACGAGACTCTCAGCGAACGGATGGAGTGGGTCGTGGTGCACGAGGTGGCTCACCAGTGGTGGTACAGCCTGGTGGGGAACGATCAGGTGGACGAACCGTGGCTCGATGAAGCGCTGGTCCAGTACAGCACACTGCTCTACTACGAGGATCGTTACGGAGCGGAGTTGGCTGCCGAACTGCTGGAACAGGTATTTCGGCAGCCCTACGAGGAACTGATGGAAACCGGACGGGATGCGCCGGCAGGACTGCCGGTCGCCGCCTACAGCGAAGGGGACTACGGGCCGGTGGTCTACCAGAAAGGCCCGCTCTACTTCCACGCGCTGCGCCAGGAAGTGGGAGATGAGAACTTCTGGGCGATTCTAGAGACCTATTTCGCCCACAACCGCTACGGCGTTGCCACGCCGGAGGATTGGCTGGCGGCCGTGGCGGTGGTCACCGGGGACGAGTACCACGCTCTCTACGAGCAGTGGATCATGAGGACGGCAGAGCAATGAAATAGAGCAGTGGCCCACTAGTGCCAGGCCACTGCTCCCAATCGCCCCGTGTCTTTCCCCGGCGCACTCGCCTCTTTGGACGGATGCTCCGTCTGACCCTCGCTCTCAATTAGCGGTAACCGAGATGCGCTCTGTTGAGGCGACGCCGGGATGCTCCGGGGCGGCTGACCCAACCCTTATCACCATTTTACACCAGATTTCTTCCACTGTCAATAGGCTAAACCTTAAAATTTCTCCTCTGGCAAGGATTGGCAGTGCGGGCAGAAATGCGCGCTGCGCTGACTCACCCTGGTACGCTCGACGGTCGTACCACAGCGTGGGCACGGTTGCCCCACCCGCCCGTACACCGCCAGCCGGCTGGCGAACTCACCCGACCGGCCATCCGTCCGCTGGAAAGTCCCGTCCGAGAGCGTCGTGCCACCGCTTACGATGGCCGCCTGCAACACAGAC
This sequence comes from Anaerolineae bacterium, assembly GCA_016783285.1. The sequence continues at coordinate 24,897 of JADHWW010000001.1, read as the reverse complement.
CGGATGGCTCGATGCAGCCGCCACACTTCGGCGTGGGTGAGCGTATCGGCCCGGCGCAGCGGATGGATACAGGCTCGCCACAGCGTCTCATCGGTGTAGATGTTACCCAGGCCAGCCAAAAAGCGCTGGTCCAGGAGCAGTGGCTTGATGCGCCCACGCCGGTGCGCCAGCATCTCTCCAAATCGCGCTGCCGTGAAGTCGTCTCCCAGCGGCTCGGGGCCCAATGCGCCCAACACACCAGCCGGATCATCCACCAGCCACAGCCGCCCGAACTTGCGCGTGTCCGAAAAGCGCAGGTATCGCCCGTCATTGAGCAAGAACAACACACGGACGTGCCGTTCGTCGGGCCATTCTCCATCACTGTAGGGCGGCTTTCCATAGCCGCCTCCCGGCCCCAGCACCAGTTGTCCGGTCATGCGCAGGTGAACCAGCAACGTGTCACCGCTGCCCAGCGCGATCACTATCCACTTTCCACGCCGTCCCACGTCGGTGACCGCCTGGCCTATGAGGCGACGGGCAAAGGTGGCCGGGTCGGGCGGGATAACGCTGCGTGCCCAGCGCACCTCCACCCCGACGATGGTGCACCCGACCAGAGATGCTCGCAGGCCGCGGGCCACTGTCTCGACTTCGGGTAACTCAGGCATAGCGGGATCATTATAAGCGTGGTCGCTCTGACTGTCAAAATACCGCTTGACAAGAGTTGTGTCGAAAAGTAGAATATGGCCATATTGTGGCCTGGCAAACGGGCTGATTGGTAAACGGTAAATTGGGCGCAATCTGCAATCCGCAATCTGCAATCTTGAAAACCCCCGCGTCACTCGCTATCCTGGTCATCCTGACCCTCTGTGCCGCGTGCACGGAACCGACCATGTCTCCGACTCTTGCCCCAACCCTCACCCCATCTCCCACACCCGAACCCAAAACCCTCACCGTCTGTCTGCCCGACGAGCCCGACAGCCTCTACTTCTACGGCACTGACGACTTAGCCGCCCGACACGTCTGGCAGGCCATCTACGACGGGCCGCTGGACAGCCGTAACTACACCTACCAGCCGGTCATCCTCACCGACATCCCCGGACTCGCCAACGGCAACGCCACTATAGAGGCGGTCACCGTCCAGACCGGCGACCGTGTGCTCGCTACCAGTGGAGAGGTGGTCGAACTGGCACCTGGTGTGGTGACCAAGGACGCTGATAGACGGCGCGTGACCTTCGACGGCACGCCCATCCTGATGCAGCGAATGATCGTCACCTTCACTCTCCAACGCGATCTCTACTGGTCCGACGGCATACTGCTCACCGCCGACGATTCGGTGTTCTCCTTCGAACTTGCCGCCGACCTGGACACCCCCACCGACAACCACATCATCGAGCGCACCACCGGTTACCGCGCCGTGGATGTGCACACTGTCGTATGGAGCGGCGTCCCTGGATTTCTGGATCACGCCTACTTCCTCAATTTTTGGCACCCGTTGCCCCGTCATGCCTGGGGACACCTTTCCGCCGCAGAGTTGCTCAGCGCCGACATCGCGACGCGGCAACCCCTGGGCTGGGGGCCATTCATACTCCGCGAATGGGCGGACGGCGACCACATCACCGTCGTGCGTAACCCCATCTACTTCCGCGCCCCAGAGGGGCTGCCACGGTTGGACGAGGTCACTTTTCGCTTCATCCCCGACCCGGCCACGTTGGCCGGGGAACTTCTGGCAGGTCGCTGCGACGTGGTCACGCACGACGCTGCAGACGCGGTGCGCTCCGCACTCCTCAACCAGCCTCAGATCAAGACGCTCTCCACCCACGACGCCCGCTGGGAACTCCTGGCCTTCGGCATCAGCCCGGCCATCGGCTACGACCGGCCTGACTTCTTCGAGGACGTGCGGGTGCGACAGGCAGTCGCGCTGTGCATAGACCGGCAGGCAGTGGCAAATCAGATACCGTGGTTGCCCGGCCGGGTGTCACACAGCTATCTTCCTCCTGAACACCCCCTCTACGCGGGCAGCATGCTGACCACCTGGGGGCACAACCCGGCGGCGGGACAAACGCTCCTGGCAACTGCTGGCTGGTACGACGAAGATGGAGACGGCGTGCGCGAGGCTCACACCATCCCTGGCATCACTAACGGCACACCGCTCCAGGTCACCTACCGCACAACCGACGATCCGCTGCGTGTCCAGGTAGCCCAACTCATCCAGACTTACCTGGCCGCGTGCGGTATCCAGGTCAGCGTAGAGACCATGTCCCCTGAGGCGCTCTTCGCCCCTGGACCGGAAGGGGTGCTCTTTGGCCGGCGGTTCGACCTGGCGCAATTCTCCTGGCGCGCCACATTCGATTCTCTGTGCGACCTGTTCCTGAGCAGTCAGATGCCCGACGCGGGCCACTGGGACAGGCCCAACGTCACTGGCCTCCTCGACGACGAATACGACACCGCCTGCCTGGCCGCGCTGGAGGCCCCTCCCGGCAGTGAGCGCTACGCCGCCGGACACGCTGAGGCTCAGCGCATCTTTTCCGAACGATTGCCGGTGTTGCCGCTCTTTCAGCGTCCGAAGGTCACGCTCGCCCGCGCCCCGGTCATCGGTCTGGTTCCCGACCCCACCCAAACCTCCGAGCTCTGGAACATTGAACAACTTGATCTGCAGCCGTGACCCCATTTCACACAGGCTCACACAGGGATTTCACACAAGGAGACTAAAATGGAGGAAATCTTTGCTTACATTGAGGCTCACACCGACGACTACCTGGTCCGTTTGAGGCGCGCTTGTGCCCAGCCCAGCATCTCTGCCCAGGGAGAGGGCCTGACCGAGATGGCCGACTTGGTGGCCGGGATGCTGCGCGGCGTCGGCTTCAGTGTGGAACTCGTGCCCACCGACGGCGCACCGATCATCCTGGGACAGATGACCGGCCACGGTCAGCGCACCCTGTTGCTCTATAACCACTATGATGTCCAACCGGTGGACCCGCTCGACGAGTGGACCACGCCCCCATTCGAGCCGGACATACGCGACGGCAGGCTCTACGCCCGAGGCACGGCCGACAACAAGGGCGCTATCGTCTCGCGGGCTTGCGCCCTGGAGGTATACCTGGCGCATCGGGAGACGCTGCCCATAAATATCATCTGGGTGATTGAGGGGGAAGAGGAGATCGGCAGCCCGCACCTGGGGCAATTCGTGGCGCGATATACGGACCTGCTGCAAGGAGTCCACGGTTGTGTGTGGGAGGCTGGTGGCAAGGACGCCCGCGGCCGCTATGAGATCGCTCTGGGCTGCAAGGGGTTGCTGTACGTCGAGCTGCGCACTCGTGGGGCAGCCCGTGACCTTCACTCGGCCCTCGCCGCCGCCGTCGTCAGCCCCGTCTGGCGACTCGTGTGGGCATTGAACACGCTCAAGGGTCCCGACGAGCACGTATGCATCCCCGGCTTCTACGATGACGTGCGCCCCATCTCTCCCGCTCAACGGCAGGCCCTCGCTGAGTGGGATTACCCGGAGGAAGAGACTCGTGCCCTCTACGGCGTGGATAGGTTCCTGCGCGGACTGAACGGCAACCTGCTCAAGGAACAGGTTACCTTCGGCCCCACCTGCAACATGGAAGGCTTTCACGCCGGGTACGGCGGTCCAGGTTCCAAGACTGTGCTTCCCTGTGAGGCTTACGCCAAGATGGACTTCCGCCTCGTACCCGACCAGAACCCCGCGCGGATTCTGGCGCTTCTGCGCGCCCATCTCGACACTCAGGGCTTCAGTGACGTGGAGATCATCGCCAGCGATGGTGAACATCCCTCGGCGGGCGACCCCGCGCCCCCCTTCGTCCAGGCCGCCGTGCGCGCCGCCGAGTACATCTACGGTCACCACCCTGCGCTCATCCCGATGATGAGCGGCACCGGACCGGTGCACTTACTGTGTGGCCAGTTCGGTGTGCCAATGGTTACCGCGGGCGTGGGCTATGCCGGCTCTCGCATCCACGCCCCCGACGAGCACATCCACATCGCCGACTTCATCGCCGGCACCCAGTACATCGCCGCGCTGCTGGAAGAACTGGCCTCATGAGATTCTACCTACGAGAGCCTATCCACACCGGGGGAGGCTCTTGCAGGGCTGGCAAACGAGCGCTAGATGGATGCAACCACGTTGCTGAACACGTTGCCGATTGCAGGGCCAAGCAGAGCCAGAATGACGATCACAATCAAAGCAACCAGGACGAGAATCAGAGCATACTCGACTAGCCCCTGCCCACGTTCACGCAATACAAAGAGCACCGATATCACCCCCTTCCATCACCTGCACGGTTCAGACCAATTCCATTATACAACATGACAAGACCAAATGTCTATAGGACAATGATACTATTTCACGTGCTTACCTAATTATACTGATGCAGGGTCAGATTGGGGTAACAATACAATTAGAAATGGGCTAAAATGGAACGTACCGCTTTTACCAGCGTTCCCCCTCTGGCCCCTCATTCACTCACCTTACCTAATACCACCGTGACCTGTCCCGGACCCACTGTCTCCACTCGTCCATCGGGTCCCAGCGCCAACGCCACTCGCTCGGGAATACCCAGCCCCAGGCAATCCGGGCGCGCGGCCAGGAGTCTCTGCAGCCGGCCAGTAGCCTCAGTCCCGATAAAGTGGGGCTCGACGATAACATGTGGCAGCCAACCCCAGCCAGGATCGGCCCGCTCGGGATCATCACAATCGGCGGCCCACTCGCCTAGCGCGATGGCCCCTGCACCCATTCCCACGACCACCGCGCCATCATCGAATGTCTGAGCCAACGCCCTCAGCGCCGGACTCCCACGTAGCGCCCGCACCAGGCCCAGTGTGTCGGGACCGTCACCGATATAAACCAACCCGGCCTGGGCCAGAAAACGGCAGTTTTCCGCCTGCTGCGCGCCAGCGGCGTCAAAGATAGGCACGACATAACCACCGGGCCCGCCCAGGTCCGCAAGTGAATCAAGCAACGCCTCGCCCTCAACGGTCGAACCACCAGCGGTAGGGAGCAAGGCCACCGGCCGATCGAGATCCGCCCAGCCCAACGCAGCGGCGTCTATCGCTCCTGTCTCGCCTTCCTCCCACTTTCCACCACCGGCCAGCATCAGCCAGCCTGCGCCGGTACGCCAGCGAAGAGGACCTGCCTGAGTCATTGTCCTTCCACCGCCTCACAACAAGTAGTGCGGTATCTTTTCTCAATAAATGGGGGTGAGGTGGAGGAACGCCAGTATCTTGCTGGCATCTAGCGACCAAGATGGTCGCGTTCCCCCAAGATATTGAGAAGATACGTAGTGCGCCAGGGCCTGCATCATGACCGCCACACCCAGCGGCAGCGCGTCCTCGTCAAAATCGAAGTGTGGGTTGTGATGGAGCGCGTTCAGCCCGCGCTACCCCCCCCAACCCGAAGACAAGGCCACGCTCGCTTGCGAGCATGGCCTCAGACCTCCATCTTTTTTGACCGTCGAGCATTATGACGAGATCGACTCTATCTCTTCAACCGGCAGTTCTATGCGCCGGTCTTCAACCTGGACAACGACTACCCCCTTCAACGGCAGCAGGTCCACCACCTTCCCCTCACCGTAGGGTGTTCGCACGCGCTTCTTGCGCCGGGGCATCATCCGACACGCCTCCACGTACTGCTCATGCTCGTAGACGAGGCAACAGCGCAACCGCCCACACATCCCCGTGATCTCCGAGGGGCTAAGCGACACCCCTTGCGTCTTGGCCATTTTGATGGAGACAGGGCTGAACTCTGAAAGGAAGCGGGAGCAACAGCGCAACTCGCCACAAGCGCCATAGCCGCCCATTAGTTTGGCCTGGTCGCGCGGGCCGATCCGTCGCAAATCCACACGGACACCCAGCGTACGCTGTAATCGCTGCAACAATTTGCTGAGGTCCAACTCCTTCTCATCACTCGCGTATAGCAGCGTCAATCGTTGGCCATCAAAGGTGTACTCGGCAACGACGATCTTGATAGGTAGGCCCGACCGCTCCGCCGCTTCGCAGGCAGCGATCAGCGCTTCTTCCTCTTTTCTCTGCCACTGCTGGCGTAGCGCCAAATCACGACCAGTGGCCTGCCTCTGCACCGGCTTGAGACTTTCCCTATCCTCGCCCTCGCGCGAAGGCCACACGCCGACCACCTCTCCTAACTGTTTGCCACGCGCTGTCTCGACAATGACGAAATCACCCGGTTGCAGGTCCTGGCGGGCGCTGGCGTCGAAGTGGTAGACCTTGCCCATAGGTTGGAAGCGTATGCCCGCAACTCTGGGCTCGGGATTCGGGATTCGGGACTTGGGGTCCGGAGTTTGAGTCACTTCTTCTTCTTCTTGGCAGCCTTCCGTTCCCGTGCTGCTTGTTCGGCTGCGTGTTTAGTGGGGTGAATCTCGGCGTGATACGCCAGTGGCTTCGCCAGCCGATCCAGGTCCCACAGGAATGACCGCTTGAAATCGGCCAACTCGTAGACGTTGTCTATAACCAGGCGCGCTAACCTGCGAAGTAGGCAGAAATGGATCATACGAGGTGCCATTCTACACTGGTTTCCAGAATTGGGCAACTTCCGCGACGGGCGAGTGGGGGTAATAAGGCCATTTATCATTCTGTCGGAGCCAGTTTCCGGTTCAACGTACTGGCCGAATTATGATGATGATAATTTGACAAACTATGGGGGCCGTGTTAGAATGTGCGCCCTGCTTAAAGGTCCCTGGAAGGAAGCAGAGCCATGCAAGCCACCCGAGAGCACATTTTGAGGATTCTAAAGGAACGCCACCAGGCAACGGTTGCCGAGTTGAGTCATGAACTGGGCCTGACCGCTGTCACCGTGCGCCACCATCTGGAAATCCTGCATAGAGAAGGGCTCGTTGCAGCCCCTATCGTGCGCCGACGTAAAGCCCCTGGCCGTCCCAGGTACGTCTATACCCTGGCCGAAAAGGCCAGCACCTTCTTCCCCAAGAGGTATGGTCATCTGGTCAATCTGATCCTCAGCGAGGTGCGGTTGCATCTGTCTCCTGCCGAAGTGAATCAGATGATGAAGAACATCGGGGAGCATATCGCCGACCAGGCCATCCTCCCTGGGGGGGGTGATTTCGAGGCAAGATTGGTCGCTACTGTCGAATTCTTGAACGAGCGCGGGTATCTAGCCCGTTGGGAACAGCGCAATGACAATGAGTACTCGCTCTACATCACCAATTGCCCTTACGAACGCGTGGCCCGTCAGCATCACGAGGTGTGCACAATAGACATAATCATGATCACTCGCCTTCTGGGCACGCCTCCCCAGCGCATCGCCTGGGCAGCCCAGGGCGAGCACCAGTGCACCTATGTAGTCTCCCCCCGTCGGGCAACCCGATCAGCAAGCGTTCAGCCGTCCTTGTGAAGGTTGCGAAAAATGACCTTGAAGACGACCCTCATTTACCCCGGCGTCGCCGGCCGGGGCTTTGAGTCCCTCAAGCAAGGAATGGACGCCGGTTGGATCTCCCACGGCCTGGCGTCCCTCAGCGCGGCGGCCAGGGCCCAGGGGTTTGAGGTGGACCTGATTGACCTACGGGCTCTCTCCGGTTGGGACCAGTTCCGAGAGATACTGGCAGAGCGGGATCCGGACGTCATTGGCATGACGATGATGAGCGTGGACTACAATCCGGCTCGCCAGGCGATAGCCATCGCCAAAGAGGTCAAACCCGAGATCGTCACTGTCATCGGCGGTCCCCACGTCACCATTGCGCTGGAGGACTCCTTGCGCATCCCCCATGTGGATTATCTGGTGACCCAGGAGGGGGAAGTGACCTTTCCCAAACTGCTGCGTTCCGTAGAGGAGGGCAATCCGCCCCCCCATCGCGTGCTGCGCGGTGAGACGCCCGACCTTGACGCCATTCCCTTCGCCGACCGAGACCTGTTCCTGAGTGAATGGCGGAGATGGGGTTATGACCTCGATTCGCCCGAAGTTCCCTTCGTCGAGGAACTTCCACCGCCGTTTGTCACCGTTATCGCTGGGCGGGGCTGTCTCTACAACTGCGCCTTCTGCAAACCGGGGGAGGACTACATCTTCGGCAAACGCACCCGTCGCCGTTCCGTCGCCAACGTCATCGCCGAACTGAAGGTGCTGCGTGAGCGGTATCACTTCGCCTCGTTTATGTTCCACGATGACTGCCTGACGGAGGACCGTGAGTGGGTGATCGAGTTCACCGCGGAGTATAAAGAGCACGGCTTCACCCAGCCCTTCTTCTGCCAGACCCGCGCTGACATTCTGGTCAAGCACGAGGATATGGTGGCGCGCATGGTCGGGGCCGGGCTGCGCGGCTACTTCATCGGTTTCGAAAGTGGCAACGACCGTGTCCTCAAGTTCATCCGCAAGGGCACGACGGTGGAGCAGAACCGGCAGGCCGCCCGCGTATGTCGCAAGTACGGCGTCTCCGTATGGGCCAACTATATGATGGGGATGCCGACAGAGACCAGAGAGGAAGTGATGGACACGGTGCGGCTGATGAAGGAGATAGACCCAGATTACTACAGCCCGGCCTTCTTCACTCCCCACCCCGGCACCGATCTGTACGACTACTCGGTCGAGCGCGGCCTGAGCCGCATCACCGACTACGACTCCTACCGCCGCAACCCCACCGAGCCCAAGATCAAGGGGCAGGACTACGAATTTCTCAAGTGGGCGATGGCGGAGAGCCAACGCCGCAAGCCCTTTAATGGTTTCAAGCGCTGGGTGAGCTGGCAGTGGCAGCGGGTCCGCCGTGCCACTCCTGCCAAGGTGATGCGCAAGTTGGGATTGATCCGGTCGGCTCAGCCAGCGTGACTCACAGCGGGAGGCCGCCTGTTTGCCTGGGACTGACCCTCCAGATAACGCCGCAACAGGTCGAGCGCGGCCTCAGCCGAGAGCCTTTTGTTCTCCCAGCGATCGCCTCCCCACACGTGCCGCTCTAACCACTCACCATCTGGCGTGGTCAGCGCGATGTAGACCAGGCCCACAGGCTTCTCTGGCATGCCACCGTTTGGCCCAGCGACGCCGGTCACGGCCAGACCGATATCGGCGTGGAAGGCATCCCGTACACCGCGTGCCATCTCCCGCGCCGTCTGCTCGCTCACCGCGCCCCAGTGATATAAGGTGTCGTGCTGCACGCGAAGGATCAGCTCCTTGACATCGTAGGAATAGGCCGTGATAGAGCCATGATAATAAATCGAACTGCCGGGGACGTTGGTGATACGGTGACCGATGAGTCCGCCAGTGCACGATTCGGCCACTGCTAATGTCAACCCGAGCCGCTTTAGCCATCGGCTGACGATTGCCTCAAGAGCATCTTCACCTGGTAGTCCCATCTGCCCCCCGATGTAATAGGCCCTGGCTCACCGCCAGGGCTTAACCATTGCTCTATGCCCCCAAGGGGATTCGAACCCCTGTCGCGGGCTTGAAAGGCCCGTGTCCTAGGCCAAACTAGACGATGGGGGCGCTTGTGTGCTCATCTACGTTCATTTTACCACAAAGCGATTTTGCGTCAAGCACGCTGTTGAGCCAGAGCAGTGACTACCACACTCTCGCCCGGTGCTCCAAACGAAAAGCCGAGCCACTCACGCTCGGCCTTATTGCTCGCGGATTGTTATGCGACGCGCCATCCGCTCCGGGGCAGCCTAGTCTGCTGCTGGCTCATCTCGCTCCATTCCCGCGTCTCCGCCAGGTTTTCGTACAATGTGCGGCTGAACCCTGTAACATCAAGGAATTGATCCAGCAGTGTACGCTCTACTTCAGCGTCGCGAACCTGGAGATAGCTGCTGTAGACCAACGCCAGGTTGAGACTCAATGCCTTGTCCAGCGTGCGCATCGTGGTCGAAAGCACTTGAGGGCACTCGTCCGACCATCTCTGCGCCAACTCAAATAACTGCTTTCGCGTCAGTTCCTCCAGCAGAATGATGTCCTCGAACCCAAAATCAAGCTCCATCAACTTCTGGCCAAATGTCCAACGTTTCTTGGCGTACTCTCCGTCGAACTCTCCATCAAGCAAGCCTACCAGCCACTCATGGAGCACACTGTGGAAGCGCTGGGCGAAGCGCGCATTAGCCATCAGCGGCTGTGTACCCTTGAACTGCACCAACTGCTCGCCGAGGGTCTCGATCATCTCAGCGACGTCAGAATCCAGCCAGCGACGCAGTTCGGCAATCCGTGCTCGATCAACCCTGTCCCACCCGACACACATTCTGACCCTGTCAAACCAGGCCATCATCACCGGACACACCCTCCACCCGCCCTCACTATTTATCCTCTGCTCTCCTTGCTCTGACTGTTACTGCCTGACCCACCATAACATAGTTATTTATGGGCATCATTAAGGGTGAACATAGCATACCACAGAAAACTGCGTCTGCGGGTTGCGAAGGGGTTACGATTTGGTTACAAGGAGAGTCACTCTGCGCCGGGGCTACCACTGGCGAACATGTAGCCAACGCCACGCACGTTGAGGATGTACTTGGGGTCAGAGGGATCTAGCTCCAGTTTCTTACGCAGGCGGCGGATATGAACTCGAACAATCGCGCGCGCGCCCCAGGCGTCGGTTTCGTAGCCTTGGGCGCTACGCACCAATTCCTGCGGGCTCCAGACCTGATCCGGGGTCTCGACCAGACAAACCAATATCTTGAACTCCGTTGGGGTCAGGTCCAGCGGTTGTCCTCGCAGCATGACGAGGTGTTTCTGACAGTCTACCACAATATCGTGAATCTGGATGAAGCGGCTGGGCTGAGGAGGCATTGCTTCCTCAACTGTCTCCGTGCCTTCCACGGCGGCTAACTCGGAGAGCGTCTGTTGCAGTTGGCTGACCAGGTGCTGGCGCTGCTGTTCTTGTTGACGCTTCTCCAGGCCTCTACGCACACTCTCCAGAACATCAGGAACAGGACAGGGCTTGAGCAGATAGTCGTGCGCGCCCTGTCGGATGGCCTGAATCGCTGTCTCCAGCACCCCGAATGCAGTTAGCAAGATGATCACGGTGCCAGGAGATTGCTTGTGCACCGCTTTGGTCACCTCAAGCCCGTCCATCCCAGGCATCTTGAGATCAAGCACCATCAGGTCAAAGGGACCGCTCCTGTTCAACAGGCTTAGGGCCTCTTCGCCGCTGGCGGCCGTAGCAACCTGGTAGCCTTCCAGTCTCAGGATCTCTGCCAAGGAGATGCGTGCCACGGCCTCATCGTCCACCACCATGATGCGTGCTACTTGATTTCGCTCCACCATTTCTCCACCCTCACTGCATAGCATGTTGAAAGGCCAGCCTACTTTGTGTCTCCATCGGGCGCACGGGCAACTTAACGACGAAATTCGTCCCCTGGCCCGGCTGGCTCGACACTTCTATCGCTCCGCTGTGGCGCTCAACGATCCCATAACTTATGGCCAACCCTAGCCCAGTACCGGTGGGCTTGGTCGTATGGAAAGGCTCAAACAGGTGGGTAGTCTGTTCCGACGACATGCCCTGACCAGTGTCGTGAAAAGCGGCCAATACCCATTCACCGTCTTCCGAAAGCAGGGTCTCCAATCGCAGATCGCCGCCCGATGGCATAGCCTCAATGCTGTTGATGATGATGTTCAAGAACACCTGGGTGATCTGGTCAGGAACCACTGGTACAGAGGGCAAGTCAGGGGTCAAGCGGCTATGCACGCGGATACCGCTGTGTTGCAGCCGCTTGTGAGCCAGAGCCAGCACGTTTTCTACGATGTGATTAATGTCAGCAGGCACCACATCGCCGCGGGATGGACGGTAGAAATTCAGCATACGCTGCACGATCTCAATCAACCGCTGTACCTCAGCCTGAGCCATGTTCAAATACTGCAAGCGTTCACTGCTACTAATATTCTTGTGCAGGCTCAGATGCAGGCTGTTGTGGATTGCCTGGAGGGGATTGTTGATCTCGTGGGCAATAGAGGCGGCCAACCGTCCGATGGCAGCCATTTTCTCCGCTTGTACGAGCTGTGCCTGGGAACGCTCCAGTTCTTTTGCGAAGTCGGTCAACTCACTATACAGATTTGCGTTATCCACTGCCACCGCGACCGAGGCTGCCATCGCTTGCAGTAGTTCCAGGTCCTGCTCGCTGAAAGTTCCACCCGGTTTGTTGATCACCTCGATGGCCCCAATCACCCAATCGCGGATCGTTAACGGCACACAGAGGATGTTGCGAGAGGTGAAACCTGCATCTTCGTCAGCCTTGGCTGAGAAATGGGGATCGCGCTCGACACTGTTGACGAGTTTGGGCTTGCCAGACTGCACCACATAGCCCACGATGCCTTCTCCTGGTTGAATGGTCCGATTGGTGCTCCAGACCTGATCGGGGCTCAAAGTCTTGCGGAAGACCAACCTGCCCGCTTCTTCATCCACCAGTACCAGAGAGCCAGCCTCGACCTGCAGGATTTCGCGGATTCCTCGCATCGTCGCTTCCAGAACTTCATCCAGGTCCAGGCTAGAGGTGACCATGCGGTTGATCTCGATAAGGGCCGCCAGTTCTCGATTGCGCCGGCGCAACGCTCGTTCGCTGCGGCGGATACGCATGACGGCATCAATCCGCGCCAGCAGTTCCTGGGGATCGAAAGGTTTGGTGAGGTAATCGTCGGCTCCCATTCCCAGGCCCAGCGTCTTGTCGCTGATCGAATCGAGAGCCGTGGTCATAATGATAGAGGTATTGCGCAACGCAGGGTCAGCCTTGACCCGGGCAATCACCTCGTAGCCGTCCATTTCCGGCATCATGACGTCCAACAAGATCAGATCGACCTCGTGTCCCGCTGTTGCTTCACGATATAAGAGGGCGAGCGCTTCCTCGCCGGAACGCGTGACCAGCACATGGCAACGTGCCAGTGCCAGCATGTTTTGCATCAATTCCAGCATCTCGGCATCGTCCTCGACGATCAGGACGCGAGGGGATGTCGTTTGTTGTTCGTTGCTCATCTTGCCATCGCCCCGAATCGTTAGAGCGTCCTATGATAGCCACTTGCGCCCTCATTATACAGCATCTGCGAGCACAAACAAGTGTACGATATCACCGTGGGCTGTAGCTACTCAGGTTGATGGGCGAACGAAGACGGGGCCTACTCTACGTCGAACATCTCAATATTCCATAACTCGCTCCCCGCTGTGGAATCCAGCGTGAAGTTCAGCACACTCGGCCGGGCCAAAGCAACCCGCAGCCACATGAACAGCGGGATGGCGGGAAGTTCTTCGGAGAAGATGATCTGTGCCTGCTTGTGATGCTCCTCGTACTCCGGGATGCCGGGCAGTGCTTGGAGCGCCGCCTCGCAGACAGCATCGTAGTCGGGATTGCTGTAGCCAGTGGCATTGTCCCCGTACCAGCGTCCCTTGTCCGGGATCTCGGAAGACATATAACGCCCACACGGGGGGATGGAGTCGAACCACCACGCCGTCTCGGCCAGGTCGAACTGACGGCCGAAGAGTGGCCCTTCAGGTCCATCGGCGAAGAACTCCCACGAGGGCCGGGTCTCCAGGTTGACACGGATGCCACAATCTATCAGGTTGGCTTTAACGATACGTGCCACTTGCTGAGAGGCTGCGCTATCCAAAGGCGTCAGCAGTGTGATCTCAAACGATGTGCCGGTACGGACTCCCTGGACCGAGCGCGCCTCTAGCACGCCATCCTCGTCCTCATCCAGCCAGCCGACCTCCTCCAGCAATACCCGGCCGGCTGTCGGATCGTAGTTCCAGTGCACCAGATGGTCACCCGCGTAGAGCGGGTGCTCTGGTGGTAGATAACTATCTGGCACGACGCTGCGACCGTATGTGACCTCGTCCACGATGGCCTGGCGGTCAATACATTGGGCGACAGCCTGCCGCACCCGTACATCCCCGAAGAAATCCGCTCGCTGGTAGTCAGACACCGGGGCAATGCCGAAGTCAATATGCTCCCCCCCGTTGCTGGTCGCGGAAATCACCTCCAGTAGACCATGCTGCTCAGCCTGCACCAGCATCGGCATGAATGGCTCGAAGTCGGCATCCTGGGTGCCAATATCACACTCGCCCGAGAGGAGGCGGGCAATCAACTCCGGCGCGCCAGAGGTGAACCGAAACACCACGTGGTCCAGGTATGGCAGCCCCTCGGCCGCGCGGAAGTAGTGAGGGTTACGAGAGAGAGTGATGTGACTCCCTGGCACCCACTCCTCGACAGAAAATGGCCCCCAACCTAAGGGGTCACGCCTGACTTCATCGGCCTGCAACAGCGTGGCAGGAGAACGGCTTTCCAGTTGATGGCGCGGTAGAGGAGCGAAGAAGTTCAGGAAGTAGGTAGAGTCGAGGAATCCAGGCAGCCCGACCCACTTTACACGCCACTCGTCCGGAGAGCGATAACGGGCTGTGCGCTCTACCAGGTAGCGGCCGCCAGGCGTAGCGGGGTCGGAGGCCACCTGGAAGGCGAAGACCGAGTCGGACGCCGTGAGCGGCTCTCCGTCGGCCCAGGTGACATCCTCCCGTAGTGCAAACGTGACCTCCATCCTTTCCATCCACAGCGGTTCGCCCTCAAACTCAACCGCGCACTCCTCAGCGTAGCAGCCAGCCGGATGGACCCGTACCCCCTCCGCCAGTTCCACGACATCATCCTCGGCGCTGACCACCAGGCTGCCCTCCCGCACGCGCACCCTGCGCGTGAGAGCGTCCCCATCGGCGATACTGGGTACTTTTTGCAGGATCACCGGCTGGTAGGCGTAATTCCGGTGGTCAATAGGGCCATCGTAGAGCGCTTCCATCACGTGCCGTGTAGCCGCCAGGTGGGAGCCGCCGTAGAGGTACAGCGTGTCGGGCTCACCGATTGTGCAGACGGTGAGTGCCTTAGGCTCCGGTGGCAGGGGGGTAGGCGACGGAGAAGGCGTAGCCGTGACCACGACCGTCTCCGGCGGCGTCGTCACGGTGACGGTCACAACCTGGGGAGCGCAACCAGTGAGCAGCAAAGCCGCTGTGGTGAAGACAGCAAAGACACATCGCCGTTGGTATAGCATCTACTCCTCCTCGAATGGCGAGTATAACATCACACGGGCCAGAACGCAACTCCCGGTTTGCGTGGGAACAATGATTTCTAACGCTGGCGGACGGTTAGCCAGCGGATCCGGGCTCGCCAAGACAGGTTGCGGATGGCACGAGCGGCCTGTTGGGCAATATACAGGTTTCCGGGGCAGGGGCTGTAGGTCGTGAGATAATATTCGGCCAGCAACCGCTGAGCAGGGTCCACGGCCGGAGGGAGCAGACGGGCCAGGGCTGCGGCACGTTCTGCTGGTGTGTCGGCAGGGTCGGGGGAGTCGCCCAAACGGGCCAAGGCGCGGGCAAGTTCCAGGTAGGCGCGCTCCAAAGGAGATAGAGCGGCGCGATGTGCCCAGCGACGCAGGGCAGACGGTGGCTCCAGGCCAAGGCGGCGCAGGCTTTCTTCCAACAGGATGGGCAGAGGCGGTGGGGCACGCCGACCCCGCTTGCTCCAGACGAGAGCAACTAAGATCAGGCCCAAGGCCAGGAATGAGGCCCACAAGGCTGTGCTCTTCCTGAAGCCTGGGGCAGCAGCGGGGGATGATTCGTTGAGCGGATAGGGCTCGAGGCCTAAGAACTCTTCCCGGTCGCGCCAGTATCCCTCAGACTCTCCAACAGATGGTGTATCAGGCTGACCCTCACCCGGCGGGCGGTGGATCAGAGGTTGGGAAACAGTGGGCTCAAATTCAATCCAGCCCAGGCCAGGAAAATAGACCTCGGGCCAGGCATGGGCATCGCGCCGACGTACCAGGTAGGTATCACTCTCGTCCTGGCGTTCGCCCTGGGCAAAGCCGACGGCCAGCCGAGCAGGGACACCCAGGGAACGCAACAAGATGACCTCGGCGGAGGCGTAGTAATTGCAAAAGCCCTCACGCTGATCAAAGAGGAACCAGTCCAGGGGCTCCTGATTGGGATGCGGGGTGGGGACGGTCTCGTGGTAACTGATGTAAGTGCGCAGGTAGGCAGTGACGGCAGTGGCAATGTCGTAGGGCCCGTCTTGGGTAAGGGCTATCTGGCGGGCCAGTTCCAGGGTACGAGTAGTAACGGTCGAGGGGATTTGCAGGTAGCGGCCGGTGACCCATAGAGGATAATCGGTGCCAGCCGCGCGCAGTTGGGCGACGGTGGCGGTACTGATGGAAGACCGGGCCTGGTAGGTTTCGCCAGGGCGCAGGGGCGGGGTGACGTGCAAGGCAGACAGATCGGCGCTGCCGTCGGGATTGTAGGCCAGGTCTGCCTGGGCAGGGCGACTGACCCATAGGGGCTGAGGGGCCGTGTAGAGGGTCGCGATGGGAACGAACAAGTTAAAGTCGAAAATGACCGTTGAGCGCCCCTCTGCTTCCGGGAAGGTCAATCCGGAGTGGGTGGGTGTGACGAACTGTGTAGTGGAGAGAGTGCTGGTCCATTGGCCGTCGGCGTAGGAGTCGTAGACACGAGCGCGCCAATAGTAAGAGCGTGGCAACTGCGCCCCTATGCTCCTGGCAGAACCGGGCGAGACGTCGACGGTCATAATGGGAGTTTCGGAAAGTTCGCTCCCACGGCCCAATGAAAGGCGCTCACCATAGTACGCATAGTAATCGGTCGGGCCGCCGGTGCTGCGCAGAGGTGAGAATACCTTGCTCAGGCGGTCGCGTGCGACGGCCCAGGGCTGGGTGACGCGCTGCCAGGCTTCCTCGGCAGAGGGCAAAACATCGGCCAGGATAGGTATGGTCCAGGCTGCTGGGACAAGCAAGGCAGTGATCAGTAGGGTGACCCAGATCAGGTCAAAGCCGATATAGGGGGGTAGAGGAACGCGAGTTTGCCTCCAGCGGGCATAGTGGTGCAGATAGGTCAGGCGTGCCAGAAGCAAGATGCCAAAAAAAAGGTAGCCGGCCAGGAACCAGACGCGAGAGGCCACGAAGGGGTCATAGTTTTGGATGATGAGCAGCGCCATGCCGGCGGGAAGCGTGGCCCGCCAAGGGCGGGCATGGCGAGTGAGATTGTAGCCAGCGTGCACGCCCAGCGCCCAGAAGAGACCGGCCATCAAGGATAGGAAGAGCAGAGGGTCTTGCACGGCTTCCTGCCGCTCCAGTTGGCCAATGGTGATGATCAAGCGGCCGGCTAGACTGATCAATCGTTCAGTCCATAGGACGGTTTGGCCCAGTGTGAGGCCGAGTTGCCAGGGGATAGTGAACAGGCCGTAGACCAGGGCCCAGGCGGTGGCCTGGCGGGGGGAGAAGACACTCTGGCCCAGAGCCAGGCCAACCAGTGCCCCCAGGAAGGTCAGAGTATGGATCCGATCCAGATGATCGGTCCACTGGGTGGCGACCAGACGACTGGAGGCGGTGAATAGAGCAGCCAACAGCAAAAGGACGGCGGGCAGGTCCCACCAGCGGGAAGTAGGTGTGGAAGTATGGGAGCGTGGTGGCGTGGGCAATGGTCCCATGGGTCTCATCTCTGTCCCCATCGGATCACCAGATCCTCCGCCATCTCACTCAAAACAGTCCCCAGGTCTGCACCATTTGCTATCTGGCACACGGGCGCCCCCAGCGCCGTGATGGCTGTCGTCAGGGCTTCCGTCCCTGGCGGGCCACCAAAAGAGGCTGCGTCCAGCAAGACGACCACTGGTCGCAACCCCCGCCGCAACAGGTGATCCACGGTCAGGGCTACCTCCTCTCGAACGGAGGGGGTGATCAAGATCACTGTGCTACCGCGTGGCAGGTGTCGGGCTCGGGCTGCCACCAGGGCCGAGATGGGCAAATCCCCCACAGCGCGCAATAGTGCCATGGCTTCCAGGACCTTGCCCAATTGCCGCCCGCCCCGGTCAGGGGGCAACACGCTTGGAGATTGCGACTGACCGCAACTCACCAGCCCTACCGCACGCCCGCGCTGCAGAAAATATCGTCCTAGCGAGGCAGCGATGCTCACCGCGTACTCCTCTGTGGAGGGCGGCAACACCACCTCTTCTAGAGGGTGCAACAGGGCATCTACAGCCAGATCGGGAGGGGAATAGGGTAGTGTGGATTGCACCTCTCGCGCAGCGTCCAGAAAAACCCACACCTCGGCCAGGGGATCCAGTTCAAATTCTTTGACCATCAGGCGCTCTTGCCGCGCCGTGCTCACCCAATGGATGCGGTTCAAGGAATCGCCAGGGGCATAATCACGCACCCCTGCCACATTTGGAGTCACTTGATGTGTGCGGCAGCGCAGGGCTTCGCCTCCCGGCAACAGCCCTGGCGGACTGTGGAAGGCGCGCACCTCCACCGTTATGGGATACACAAGCAAAGAGACATCCGGTGGCATGATGCGGCTGACCGGGAACAGACCAAAAGGGTCCTCTGATGCCAGCACAGTCGGCCCCAAGGGAAACACACCTCGTTGCACCAGACGGGTACGCGCCCGGTAGGACCGTCGTTGCCGTCCCCGAATCATGGCCAGCACACGTGATCCCTGCGCCCCCGGCAATGCAGATTGGTCGCGCACTTCCAGCCACAGACGGGGCAAGCGGCTGTCGTTTTGAATCTCAAACCGCTCTTGAAAAATCTGTCCCACTTGAGCGCGTCGGTCGTTTTGAATCTCAGGCCGCTTTTGAAAAGTTTGCCCCACCTGAGCACGCCGAATGCGCGCCTTGCGTTGCACTTGTACCCCTCGCAGCGCCAGCGCGGCCCAGAGCCGACTGCCCACCAGCAGAAATCCCCATAGATAACTCAAACGGGAGTAAACGGGCAAGCCGGTCACTGTCAGCGCCAGCAAACTGAGGGCAAACAGCCCCATCACTACACGTAGCGAGGTGGTCATATTTTTGTCCACCACATAACCACCAACAGCATCACCTATCGAGAACTGAGCGCCATCAGGTAGTGGGCCACCGTCCGCCCGGCCTCCCCCAGCAACTGCGGGTCCAGGTGGTCCAGCACGTCGGCAGGCGTGCCGGAGAGGTCGTCCCCTGGCCGGGTCACCGCCAACCCGGAGTAGGAAGTGTCCGAACTGACGCGCCCCGAACGTCGAGGCCCACTCGTGAAGAAGAATTGCCAATCCTCCATTTCCTCCGTGCGCACTCCGAACCGACGGGCACTCTGGTCGAAGGCGCGGGCCAGGCCAGACCCCGCCTCCATCTGGGCGAGCCGCGGCTCGCCCGCCCCCACGCCCTGGAGGATCACCGATGTCCAGGTGTCCGATGGGCTGGTCGGGAGGATCGGGTGGTTGACGAAATGCTCTCCTCCTGCCTCGTCGAAAGCGGCGAAGACCACCGTCCGCTTCGGCTCGAACCCCAGGTCCCGCCACAACCGGGCCACCTCCAGCATCACCGCCACGCCGCTACCGTCCTCGTCCGCCCCGGGGTAGATCACTCCCTCCTGCGGGGAGGGCCCGGTGTAGGTGGCGGCGACCAGGATGCGATCCCCCTGGGTTGTGATGTCCGCGGCGGGGAAATAGCCGACGACGTTGGCCGCCGACACCTCTTCGTAGGCCAGCCCCGCCTCTACCTGGACCCGCAGACCGGTCTCCAACTCGATCCGCTGCCCCGCTTCCCGCGCTGCCCGGAGTTCGTCCAGGTCCAGCCCCGCCTCCGCCAGCAGTTGCCGGGCGGCAGACTCGCTGATGAGCAGGTTGGGATAAGAGGGTATGAAGCGATGAGGATCGGAGGGAGGGGCCAGGTCATTGGGCCCCAGCCCGTCGTCGGGCACCAGGCGTAAGACAACCGCGTTGGCGGGTACGTGGTAATTCCACGGTACGTAAAACTCCTCTGCCGAGTCGAGCAGCAAGATAACCTTTCTGATTGCCACGGCGTCGCGCGTGTTTCCCATCACCAGCAGTTCCTCTTCCCTGCTTCCCTCGGTTTCGAAGGGCTGCAAGGGATCGAAGGAGACTCCTCCGTCGAACCGCATGTGCGGCTCTCCATCCGGTCCCAGAATCTCTAATACAGGCTCGGCGGTGACCCGCCCGCGGACCGCGGTGTAGGGCTGGAAGTATGTCCCGTCGGGCAGCGGGGTGAGCCCAGCCTGCTCGAACTGGTAGGCGATGTAGCCCGCAGACTGGAAACCCCCGCCCGGGCCGGTGGGCCGCCCCTCTAACTCCGGCTGTGTGAGGTAGGATATGTCGTTCCAGGCCCGCTGCACGTCGAACTGGCGGGCCAGGTCGGTGAACCGGGCCTCGGTGCTGGTGCTCGCCAGGAGCGCCCGAGCGCCGAAGAGGATCAGCACTACCACCGCGAAGAAGCGGAGCACCGACCAGCCGCTGGGGTGGAATCGTCCCTTCTCAATGAACCGCTGCAACCCGTAGCCGAAGAAGTTGAAGCCCAGGATGGTGACAAAGAAAGCCAGCGCCGGGGCCAGTGGGAGCCAAGGGAGAGAGCGGAAATAACGCCATGAGGTACCCAACATCGCCCCCCAATCGGGCACATCAAAGAAGTGGATCGTACCCACGGCCTCATCCACGTATATGCCTCCACCGCCGATGAAGACGTGGACAAAGCCCAGTTCGCCCAACAGGAGCAGCACGCCCCCCATCTCCAGCGCCGCCAACGCCAGCAGCGTCGCCAGCAGGTTGGGCAAGACGTGGCGGCTGAGAACCTGCGCCGAACCGAGCCCCACCGCCCGCGCAGCCAGGATGTAGAGCTTGTTGCGGATGACCAGGACGTGGCTGCGCACGATCTGGGTCACCTCCCCCCACCCCACCAGCGACAGCGCCACGATGAACGCAATCTGTCCCTGGCGGATGCCGACGGCAAAGACGAGGAGCATCGCCAGGATCAGGCCGGGAATCGCGGCCAGGAACTCGATCAGACCGGTGACTGCCCGGTCGAAGAGGCTACCCGGCCACCAGCCGGCCAGCGTGCCCAGCAGAAGCCCCAGCAGCAGCCGCGTCATCATCGCCACGAACGCAGTCACAAGTGTCTGCCGTGCCCCATGGAGTAGCATGGAGAGCATATCCCGTCCCTGGTCATCGGTCCCCATCGGGTAGAGGTCGCAGGGTGGAATGGGGGCACGGTACAGTTTTCCGTCAATGGTCTGGACGCGGTCCCGCATATAGGGGTTGTGGGATGCCACCTCCGGCCCCAGGACCGCTACTAAGAGGAAGAGGGTCACCAGGATAGAACCGACGATGAAGGAGCGATCCCGCACTGCCCGGCCCAGTCGCTGCCACAAGGTCTGCGGCTTCATACTGCACCCGCCTCCCGCGCCCGCAGTCGTGGGTCCACGACGAGGTAGAGGGCCTCGAGGAGGAGATTGACGAGGATGAAGAGGATAGCCAGGGGCAAGACCATCCCGATCACCGTGGTCGTGTCCTGCGCCTGGACCGCCTCCAGCAGCCCTTGGCCCACCCCCGACCAGTTGAAGATGTACTCGACGATGGGCAGGATCGCCAGACTGAAGCGGAGGGAGACGGCCACGGTGGTCAAGAGGGGCACGCCAGCGGCCCGCAGAACGTGGCGGAACAGCACGACCCATGGCCCGAGCCCCTTGGCGTGGGCAGTGCGCACGAAGTCTGCGTCCAAAACATCCACCAGAGCATTGTACCCTAACCGCATCACGTTGGCCGCGGGACGGGCCGCCAGCACCAAGGCGGGCAGAATCAGGTGGGCGTCCCATCCGAAGCCGTGCACCGGCAGAAAGTCCGTTCCGGTGGTGCGGTAGAGCCAGACGTCGAACCAGATCAGGAGCATGGCGGCAAAGTAACTGGGGGTGGAGATGCCCAGGACAGAGAGGAAGACCAGCAGGCCAGAGAAACCGGTCTTGCGCCGCAGCCCCGCCCCGATTCCCAGTGGCAGACCAATGATAATCGCCAGTGTCATCGCAATGGTCAACAGTCCCAAAGATCTGGGAAGAGCACGGGCCAATTTAGCGGCGACGGATGGGGTGGAGGCGCTGGGATAGAGGGGCGCAATAACCCCCATATCTCCCTGAACCAGGTTCGCCAGGTAGTCAATAGTGAAACCAGCGGCGGAAGGAGCCACTACCGGCAGCGATCCCAGGCCCCCCTCCTGCCCCAGATTTACAGTCAGTGCCACGAAAAAGACCAGAACCACCAGGAGCGCGGGCGTAGGGAGGAGACGCCAGGTGAAGCGCAGGAACACGCTTGCCATACCTGCTGGACTGCCGAGCCAGCGAGCACGCTGTGCCGAGACCTCCCCCCGCACGCCTTCCCGGACTCTGGACGGGCGCAATATGTCCCGTAGAACAGAGAGCCCAGGGGGTGAAATTGTCTCGGGCCTTTGTATCGCTGCGGGCAGTTGACCGGCAGCGATCAGGTCGTCATAACGCCCATCAGGCGAGGGGCGGCGCCTCGCCCAGCGAATGCCAGTGTGAGCGCTCTCGTTCTTCGGGTCCAGCTCCAGTACATGGCTGAACAGAGCCAGGCTCTCCAGCCGGGTATGCGCCAGCCATGCCAGCCAGAGCAGGGCGACGACATTGTCCGGATCAACGTCACGGGCCGTCTGAAAACAGCGACGTGCCTCGGCATAGTCGCCAGCACGCACAGCCGACACGCCCCATCGCAGCCACGACCGGACGCCGGCGGCATCCCTGGCGGTGGCTGGGGGCACGCTCAGCGAGCGGCGGTACACGAGGCCAGCCAGCAGGGGCAAAACGGCCAGGTTGGCCCATCGCACCCAGCCGGCAATGTGAGGATCGGTGACTGGAACTGTGATCTGCAGGACGTGACCGGTGAGCCAGAGGGCAAACAGGCAGGTGATCAATCTCCTATCGTGCGAACGACCCTTGCGCCATGCCACAGCGGCGATAAGCGCCAGTACGAGAACCACTATGGTAGAGAACTCCCACACTGTCTCCTGCCAACAATCGTTGTAGGCGATGCCCTGGACCTCGGCCAATGGCCAGAGAATAGCGAAAGCCACATAGACGCCCGCAGTTACCAGGAGCGTAAAGAGCAACAGCGTCACACCAAGACGTGCGTGCTGCTCCAGAACCGGCAGGAACGCCCAGGCAACCAGCAGCAACGTGGCGAGGTCGAGGAAGCGCTCAAGGGGGGGCAGAATGACGTTGGGCGATACCGCTCTGGCGCGGTCAAGCACGGCGATGAATATCAGTAGTGTGCGTGCGAAGGCAAAACCCACGCCGGTCACCAGCAATCGTATGGCAGTCGGATCTCGGCGGCGGCGATTCCAGCGCTCGAATGTTACTCCCAGGATGAAGTGAATAGCGAACAGTGTCACCAGGTGATAGACCAGGTCACCAACTGGAGCGGTGATCAATTCAATAAAACCTCGCCAAAACACCATCCCGCTTTACTAGCGCAGGAGTACAAAGAGCATTATCTGAAGCAAACCATGGGCGAGAGCGAAGACAAAGAAGGCCCCAAACAACGGTTGCTCGTCTCGCTTCCGCAGATACAGCGCCGTCAACAACAGAGCGACAGCGGCCGTGGCAAGCGGCATACTCCACTGGAGTACCACGGGCATGCTGCTACGATGAGGATAGAGCAGATAGGTGCACACCACTTCCAGCAACGCGGCGCCACCAAGGGCCGCCCGTGCTCCCGGCGCTGTCAGTCTCTCGTACCCGGTGACCAGATGGTAGCCGAGTAACAACATTAGAGGAAATAGAGACCAAGAGAAGGCCAGCACCGGCGTGAAGCCCACTACCAGGAAAAGTTGCATAGCAGCGCCCAGCGCACGGTCAGTCACGTCCCACAACGTCAGGGCGTTGTAAGCCTCTTTCACCCCGGAGGCAGTGCTGGCGTAGGCCACGCGGTACACTCCGAAGCCCCCCGTCTCCAACCAGGCCAGGTGAAGATTGCCCTGTGCATCCACCGCCAGGCTCGGCTTGAGGGAAGAACCACCCGAAGCAGTGACGACATACTGATCCTCCGGCCAGCCACTCTGGTCAGCGGCAGCCGTCGATCCCCCAGATAGACGGCCAACTGTTGCCCAGACATGATCCCCTGACAACTCCTCGCCCCGCACGGCGATGACACCGATCTGAAGTCCTGGGCCATCTGGCGCCATGACCGTCTCGGCCAGAGCGACGAGCAACGTTTCGTACTGGCCGCGCACAGCCCGAAGACTCAGTGGATTGCCACCTTCGTCTAACCGCAGGCTTCTAACATTCTTCTGGCGCGGTATCTCCAGAGGAAAGAAAGCGTACCGGGCGCTGGAAGCGATATCTCGGAAATCCTGGATGACCCACAGGATGTAGCCAGTGTCACTATCAATACCCATGACGAGGCTTTCCACGCGTTGGCCCGCGCGCAGAAAGATCCTACCCATCTCTTCCGGCTGGCTCAGATCGTCCTGCTCTGGATCAAGAGAGGCATAGTAGATCGCCTTCCTGTTTGACCCTGTCTCCCGTAGCCAGGCGAGATGGAAGAGCCCCTCCCGATCCACCTGTATACTGACGTCCCTGCCGTCATCGACCAGCAGGACGGGTTCGCCCTGCATCTTTCCCTCGGCGCTCAGCGCGGCCCGGTAGATGCCCGCCTGCCCGGTCCAGAAAACCTCGATTCCACCCCGACGGTTAAAAGCCAGGCATGGGGATTGGGCCTCATCTCCCGGCAGCGAGAGGGGGAGCGGGCCAACCTGCACCGAACCAGCGCTGTCCAGCCGGGCGTAGGTCAGGAGCGAGCGGCCCCCGCCCGTCTCTCGCCAGACGAGGTGAATTTCACCCTCTGGCCCTACGAGGAAGTGCGGCTCCCGTGGGACCTCTGTTCCCAATCTGGGCGTCCGGTCTATGACGACCTGACCTTGTGTTCCCAACTGCACCACATGCAGCCGATCATCGAGGTCCACCCAGGCCAAAAACAGTCCGCCATCGGGTGCGGCCTGGACATCCACCGCATTGCTCACCGGCGTCACGCCGAGCAGTCGTCCCCGGCTCCACTCCTCCGATGCGCTGGGAGTCAACAGCGGGGTGTAGGCGCTGGCCCACCCGATGAGAGCAACCAAAGCCAGCAGCACCGCTCCAATGATGATCCAGTACCTCCATTGCTTCATCTTGCC
>JADHWW010000064.1 GCA_016783285.1 Anaerolineae bacterium | reverse complement strand
AGGCAGCAAAAGCTCCTCAGCGGAGTCTCGAAGCTCGCACCTTACCCTCCCAGGAGACAGCATACCACTTGATGCCTAAATGGGCCAGCTATTCGCGGTTGTTAATGTGCACTCTCAGTATACAAGCGGAGTCGAAGGGCTCTCCACCTCAATACTCCCCCCGTTCGCCTCGACCAGGCTCTTCGACACCGCCAAACCCAGCCCAATGCCTTTGGCCCTGGTGGTGAACAGTGGCTCGAAGATCTTCTCCAGGTTCTCTTCGGGGATGCCGCAGCCGGTGTCGCTTATTGAGACACGGAGACACGGAGAGGGGGAGACAGGGAGATCGTCTCCTGGTCTCCCTATCCCCTCGCCTTCCGACACGTGTATCGTCAGCCGCCCCCCCTCTGGCATAGCCTGGTAAGCATTCGTGACCAGGTTGCCCAGTACCTGGCCGATCTGCCGGGGGTCCACGAACACAGGGGACAGGTCGGAGGGTATCTGGGTGGTCACTTCCACATCCTTGGGCGCAGGTCGTCTCTCCAACACCTGGGCAACCAGATCGGAGACGGCTATCTCCTCCCTATCCGGCGTCCTGGTGCGCGAGAAGTCGAGGAGATCGGAGACGATCTTCTCCGCATCGCGGACCTCTGAGGAGATGATGCCCAGGTACTCTCTGGTGGTCTCGTCGGTCTCGGAGAGGACTACCTGGAGGAAGTACACGGCGTTGGAGATCACGCCCAGCGGGTTGCGCAGTTCGTGTCCCACCCCGCCGGCCAGTTGGCCCAACACCGCCAGGCGCTCCCGGCGCACCAGTTGCTCTTGAGCATCGCGGAGTTCCCTGTTGGCCGCTTCGAGTTGTGCGGTGCGTTCGACGACGCGTTGCTCAAGATCCTCATTCAGTCTGCGAATTTCTTGCTCCGCCCGCTGGCGCTCCTCCTCCAGTTCGATGCTGTGCAGGGCGAAGGCGATGTCTCCGGCAACCTCTCTGAGCAAAGATCGCTCTTCCTCGTGTGCGATGAAGTCGGCGGGAATGGAGACGGCCAACACACCATAGACCTTGCCCTCGTGTTCCAGCCGGACGGTCAGCGCTCCCATGCCACGGCATTTCTCCGCCAGGGGACAGCCGGTGCAGGTGGAGAGCGGGTCTTCGGTCACCACAGCCCCCGGCTGAGACAGCGCTCTCCGCCCGCAGGCGGTCAACTCGCCGCGCTTCAACTGTTCGACCAGCGGCAAGAACGGTTCGCCCAACCCGGCTTCGGCAGTCGTCATAAGCCCTCCGGCTTCATCCCACAGAGCGATCCAGGCGTTGTGGTAACCACGTGTCTCGACGAGGTTGTCACAAGCGGATTGCAGCAAACAGTCGCGGTCCCTTTCCCTGGTGATGAGTTGGTTGACGTTGCGGATGGCCCGCAGCACGAGGTTGAGGTGTTCTATCTTCTCCTCCGCCCGCTTGCGCTCGGTCAGTTCTTGCCGCAGAGCAAGCACCATGCTGCTGAAAACACGCCCCAGATAAGCAATCTCGTCACGGCCCGAGGTGACATCCTCAATGTCCGCCGGCTCGAACGGCTGACCCTGCTCCACGGCTATCGCCGCGTCGGTCAGGCGACGGATGGGGCGCGTGATGGTCCGCACCAGCAGGACAGAGACGAGCAGGGTGATCACTCCCACCAACCCCACACTGCTCCAGGTCACCGCCCCCAGCCGCTGCAACGGAGCCAGGAACTGGGCCTCGGGCAGGTCCACCACCACCGTCCAGGGGTAGTCCTTCAACCGGGTGTACCCGGCCACGTGGTGGCGGTGGTCGAGCGGGGAATAGTAGCGGTAGGTACCAGACTTCCCCCCTGGGATCGGGGGAGCCTGCCCTGAGCTTGCCGAAGGGGACTGAGGGGGGGTACCAGTTCAGCGGCCAGGTCATCCATACCCAGGCTTTCGGGAATCAGCGGCGTGTCGGTGCCCTCGATCGTGCCGAAGCGGATGGTCGCGGAGATCGTCGCCGCCGCTTCCGGCGTCAGTTCACCCAGGCTGTGGTACAGCAGATCGCGGTTGGGATGGGCGATGATGACACCGTCCTGGTCCACCAGGTAGGCAAAACCCTCCTCGCCGACCACGACGTCGTCAATGATGGACCAGACCGTATCCCCCTTGAGCCACACAATGTTTATGCCGACGATCTCCCCCTCGGCCGTGACGACGGGGTGGGTGAGAAAGACTCCGGGCCGCCCGGTGGCGCGTCCGACCAGCATGCTCGAGACGTAAGGCTGGCCCTGGATAGAGGCCTGGAAATAGTCGCGGAAGGAGCGGTCCTTGCCCACCAGGACATCAGCCAGCGAAGCCACGACGAAACCGTTCACGTCCAACAGACCCGGCGCGTCATAGTCGGGGTGGTTGTCGGCAAAGTTCTGCAGCGTCTGGTAGGTCCGGGGGGTCAGGGCCTTCCGCTCATCCCCAGAAGCGGTCAAAAACAGTATCACCGACGGCTGGCCCGCCAGCGTGGCGGAGGTGCGCTGGTTCTCCGTGAGCAATAGCCCAATGTGTTGGGCGGTGCTACGCGACAGTTCCACCAGGTTCTCCCTGGTGACTTCGGCAACTTCGCTCTGGCCCTGAGTCAGGTTATAGTAGGCCGTGGCGGCCATCGGAATGAGGGCCAGCGCCAGACAGACGATGGTCAGTTTGATACCGATGGACCAGCGCAAGGTCGGGGCTCTTCGGACACCTGGCCCACTCACAGGCTTGTTTTCCATGGCTCGTCATCCTCCTTTAACGTGAAGCGTGAAATGTGTTGCGTGCAACAGAGCCGCCCGGCAATATCTGGGCCGAGAAGGCCACAGTCGAATCGTGATCCCACCTGAAATCCAATGGCGACAAAGATATTATACTCGTTCTTGGGAGCTGTGTCTATAGTGCAAAGACACTAATCACATACTCGGGCCATGCGAGGCGCTGCTTAACATAAAACGCCCCCGGGGATGGGGACATCGGTCATGATTTGTCTCCCCCCGCGCGGATCAACTCTCGACGGCGGCCGGCTCTTCCAGGGGGCTCAGGTAGAGAGCGTGGCGCAAGAAGTCTATCTTCTCAATGCGCCCCTGTACCAGTTTCTGCTCGCCCAGAATATTGACCAGCAGGTAGGCATCGCCCTCAGGCTGCACCAGTACCACGTCCTCCATGACCTTCTGCTCTTCGCCATCGTTGCTGACATAGACCTTAGTTTCACACATCTTGCACCTCCCAAGAAAATAAACGAGACATCAGGCTTTCTCGACCTCCAGCGCCTGCCGGATGACTTCGATGGCGGCGCTGATCTGTTTGGTGAGCGGTTTCCACTCGATGCCCACGACCTCGAAGTGTGGTTGGTTGATGGGCAGGAGTAATTTGCATCCTGGCGCACTGGCTATCGCCTCGGCGATGGTCGGGGTGACCTCGCCCATCAAGGAGTTGGGAACGACCACTCCGATGGGGGCCAGAATGAAATCGGCCTGACCGATGGACACCCGGATCGCGTTCTCACCGCTAGCCCCTCGGTTAGCGCGGGCCTTCATCATCTTGTCGGTGGCGACGGCGTTGGTGCCCAGCGCGAGAACCTCCACGTCCAGCGGCAGTTCTTGCCGCAGTTGGGCCACAATCTGAGCACCAATACCCCCACCCATGCCATCAATTACTGCGACGATCATAGGAAACCCCGTGACAATGAACCGGTTTACAAGTATACGGCCAGACCTGACAGGTTTCGGAAAACCTGTCAGGTCTTGAATTGTACCGACAGGCTGAGTGGTAACCTTCGAGGTATGATTTTACCGCAAGTAGGCCTTGACGTCAATCAGGGCTGAGTCTTCCCGGTTGCTTCTTGTCTCCTTGTCTCCTTGTCACCCCGTCACCTGGTCTCCCATTCATGATGCGGCTCTGCATGGGGTACGAGGGAATGGGGCCTCTCCAGGCCATGCGCCTCCATCAACTCCACGTCGCCCATCAACCCACGGGGATTCCCATCCGCAACGATACGCCCCTCGTCCATCAGGAGTACGCGGTCGCACACCTCCAGGATGAGTTCCAGATCGTGGGAGGCGATGAGAACCGTCTCCTTCGAGGCCTGCAGGAAACGGATGAGGCGGCGTCGAGAGCGGATGTCGAGATTGGCGTTCGGCTCATCGTAGATCAACAGTCGCGGGCGCATCGCCAGCACACCCGCAATGGAGACCATACGCTTCTCCCCCCCAGACAGGTGGTGAGGCGGACGGCCGGCCAGTTCCAGCATCCCCGCCAGCGAGAGCGCCTCTGTCACTCTAGCCTCCACCTCCTCCTTAAACAACCCCAGGTTCTGTGGGCCGAAGGCGACGTCGTCCCGCACCGACGGGCAGAACAGTTGATCGTCCGGGTTCTGAAAGACCATGCCGATTTCGGGACGGAAATCCCCATGCGCCATCGGCTCTCCGAAAAGCAGTATCTCCCCACCGTCCGGCTTCAGCACTCCGCAGATCACCAGAAAAAAGGTCGTCTTCCCGGCACCGTTGGGACCGATGAGGCCGACACGTTCCCCCGGCAACACCTCCAGACTTGCGTCCCGCAGTACGCCAGGCTTGTCCGGGTAGGAGAACGATAGCCCGGAGACCGCAAGCGCGGGTTCCATCGAATGGGAGCGTTCAGACCACAACGTCGCACATTCCACTTGTATTAACCTCCGAACCGGCAAAAGAAGATTTCCGCAGCGACGAATCCGGCCGCAAGGACAAGAACACCGCCGAGACCGACCACGTCGCGGGGACGGGTCTGAAACTCGTCGCGAGGGCGCGGGGAGCGACCATACCCCCGCAGGACCATCGCCTTGTAGACCCGCTCGGACTGCTCATAACTGCGCACCAGGATGGTGCCGGCCAGCGAGGCCAGGACGCCCAGTAGGGGCGCGGCCTTGTGCCCGCCCCTACCAAAGCGGCGCGCACGGAAGCCACGCAGCCCCATCGCCGTCTCCATCGTCTCCAGATCGTCCCCGATCTCGTAGAGATAACGATAGGAGAGGAGCGTCATATCGGCCAGGACGGGCGGAAGACCGAGAGCCCGCACCGCCTTGATGGTGGTCAAAAAAGGGGCGGTGCCGAAGAGGACCAATCCGGTCGTCAGGATGGAGACAAACTTGACGACGACCAGGAGCAGATCGAGACATCCCTCCTGCCGCAGAGCAAGGGGCCCTATGCGCAGGATGACGGTGGAGCCCGAAAGGAAGGGCAACAAGACAGCCACAATCAGGAGAAAAAAGCCAGGAGCGCGCAACCGGGCCAACAGGTAAGAGAGGGGCAACCTGGAAACGCCGTACAGGGCGAAAGTGACCACCAGCATCGCTGGCAGTAACCGCAGGTCCTGGACGAAGGAGAAGGCAAAAATCAAAACCATCAGGCCGACGAGCTTATACCTCGCTTCCCAGTGATGTAATGGTGAGTCCAGGTGCGCATGTTCGTCGAGCCCGAGTTTCAAAAGTTCAATCCTCCAGGAGTTCCGGCCTGACCCGCTGAAGGAAGAGAACCACCAGTGCGGTGAAGATGCCCTCTAGAACCATCAGTGGGATGTGGGCCACGGCCAATGCGTAGATGCTCGCCCGCTCCACCTCGACGTCGAGGTGGGCTGGGACAGTGGTTATGAGGAGAATCAGGGCCATGAGGGCCGAAATTCCAAGACCACCACTGCCGGCCAAGAATCCAAACACACCGGTCCACACCTGGTGTGGGCGATCACCGGGGTCACCCTTACGGACCACAACGTTGCGAAGCCGGAACACATGGTAGGCCAGGAGTGCAGGCACCCCCATCACCGTCGCGTTCACCCCCAGCGTGGTCAGGCCGCCGTGCTGGAACATCACTGCCTGGAAGAAAAGGCCGATGAGAATAGCCGGGAAGGCATAATAGCCCAACACGGCGCCCAAAAGTCCGTTTAGCACCAGGTGAACGCTGGTAGGGGGTACCGGGATATGGATCCAGGAGGCGACAAAGAAGGCGGCCGTGAGAAGAGATGCCCTGGGAATACTCTCTTGAGGGTTCTCCTTCCGATTGATCTGGCGCAGCGAATACCACGTCGCCGCTCCGGTGGTCGCATACCCAGCGGCGGAGACGGCGGCCGGGAGTATACCGTCAGGAATGTGCATCAGGGCCTCCCTTCGGCAGGCTCAGGGCAGGCTTGCGGGAGAAAAAGAGCGCCGTGCCGACGAAACCCCAGGCGACACAGGCTCCCATCAGCACAATCTGTAGGGTGGTATGTCCGGTGCCACCCGAGACGGCCATATCCTCGCCGATGGGAATGTGGACCATATCGCCGTGGCCCGACTGGCGCACCTGCACGTCCCAGGTCCCCGGCTTGGAGGTGTCGGGCGTGAAGGTGAAGCGGCCCTCCTCGTCGCATACCCCGGTCAGCCAGGGGATGGACGGGTCGTCGGGGGCGTAGACCGTGACCTGACCGCCAGCCATCGGTTCACCGGTGTCGTAGGCAGCGAGAATCTCAACCGCCATACTGATAGTATACTCGATCCTTGCGCCATGGGCAAACGCCGTCATCGTCAGACCCAGGGAGAAAAGCAGAGCGAACGGTAGTATAAGTTTCCACTTCATATTCTACAATCTCCTTTCCCTCTTCTCTCTTTCCCCCTCCCCTCTCCCAGGATTGGGGGAGAGGAGGGGGTTAGGGGGAGAGGTGGGGGCAGTTAATGAGTCTCGCTGTGACAGTGGCCTTCACCGACGTGACCCAGGGTGGGAAGAATGTCCACCAACATCTGGTAGTCCCCTCCGGAGAGGTTCGCCTGGAGCCCGGCCAGGTCCACGTCCAGCATGCCACCCTCCGCGACGCCAGCAAAAGGCTCGAAGCCCGGAGCGCCAACGTTCAGATCGTCGTCCAGAGGCGTCTCAGCGTCGCCGAAGATGTGGTCGAAGTGGAAGGTCATCTCCAGATCGGCCGTGCCGTCCTTCTGGAGCAAACCCTTGCGTTCGTCGCCGACGTACTCGCCACAGGTATACGTGTATTGCGGCTCGACCTTGATGGTGAAGTTAACGGTCTGACCGTCTTTCTCAGCCGTGCCGACGACGACCAGGCAATAGCCCGAGGCGGGGCCGCTGGATGCCCGGGCCATCTTCCAGGAGATGGCATTGTAGTGACCCACAGGCACATCAGTCACCTCGCCCACGAGGATCGGCGGGGCATCCTCATTGCCCTCCGCCAGGTCCACGGTATGTACCCCGTCCAGGCCAACCTGGACCTTGGACTGGACCTCGCCGCCTGCGTGCGGGTCGTAGGGGGGATCGGACTGGTAGGCGGTGACGTCCGCCAGGGTGATGTACACGTGGTCGAAGGTGATGGCCCAGCCGTCTTTGGAGACGAAGCCCTGCCGGACGAAGTCCTCGCCGTTGGCATTGAACTGAAGCGTTCCCTGCTCGGCTGCGGGCGCGCAGCCGACGAGGATGCCCGAGGCGAAGAGGGCGAGGATCACCAGAGTGGGAAACAACTTTTTCATCTTTTTTCTCCTTATCATAAAAATGTTACTCAACATCGCGTGGAAAAGGCCGACCTATTGTCTAATATCACCACCTCCTCTCCTCGACTCGTTCCAGCAGCCAGTCGTCCGGCCGGTTGAAGAACCGGCAACGGATAGGGTCAATTCCGCCTCCGGCGGACGGCGATCCGGCCGGGACCGGGCACGGTGAACTCGCCGATGTGCGCCGCCCCAGCCACGCCCCGCTCCGCCAGCGCCACCAGCAGCGCCTCCAGCCTCTCCGACGGCACGGCGATGAGCAGCCCGCCGGAGGTCTGCGCATCGGCCAGGACGATCTTCTGCACCTCGGAGATGTCCTCGCCCCAGTCCACGTGCGGCTCGACGAAGGCCAGGTTGTCCCGCGTGCCACCCGGCACAAGACCAGCCCCGGCGAAGGTGCGCGCCGCCTCCAGCACCGGCACGCGGCCGGCGTAGATCACCGCGTCCACCCCGGCGCCGGCGGTCATCTCCCGCAGGTGGCCCAGCAGTCCGAAGCCGGTCACGTCGGTGCAGGCTGAGACGCCGACCTCCACCATCGCCTCGGCCGCATCCCGGTTGAGCGCCGCCATCAGCGCGATGACCTGCCGCGTCGTGGCCTCGTCCGCCAGGCCGCGCTTGACCGCCGTGGCGATTAGCCCCGTGCCGATGGGCTTGGTCAGTACGATCTGGTCGCCAGGACGGGCCGCCGCGTTGGTCAGCACGCGGTCGGGGTGCACGACGCCGGTCACCGCCATCCCATACTTAGGGTTGTATAGTCACCTATCTCTTCAGCCCTTCCAGCGCGGCGGCGAGCGCCTGGTTGCAGGCCGCCATCCGCTCCACCGCCTCCCCTATCCGTTGCGCCGTCTCCTCCTGTCCCAGTACGCGCGCCTTTGCCGCCCAGCCCTCGAAACTGGCCGCGTGCTCCTCGTTGTGCTCGATCCAGTGGGGGAGCAGGGCGCGCAGTTTGGTCAGGTCGTCAGGCTTGATCTTTGTTTCCTCGTGCGCGTGGCCGGTGTGATGATGGTGCTCTTCCTGCTCCGGCGGGTCTGCATCCGGCGCAGGGGTTGCCCCGCAAGATAGGCAAGTGGCCCGATTGTTGATGAGCACCATCCTCCCGCCGCACTCGGGGCAGACGAGACCCGTATCAAGCCCACAACCACATTCTTCACACATTTTTGATTTCCTCCTATTCGGACTGAAACTGACGATTTGTTTGTAGTGGCGACTTTAGTCGTCCACAGCGAAGAGAGCGACTGAAGTCGTCACTACGAACTCTCTATGTACTCACGAGTCGCGCGCCGACGGTCAGCGCGTGGTGTTCTGTCTCGCCGCGTGAGGTCTCCGTCTCGAAAAACCTCTTCACCGCGTCCACCTCAAATCCGGCCTTGGTCAACAGCCTTGTCCACTTCTCCTGGTCGAATCCCACCCCCAGCGGCTCGACGGAGAGCAGCGTCCCGCCCGGCCCGGTCACGCGCGCCATCTGGCGGATGATGCTGGCTGCGTCGAGATCGGACGAGTCGAGCTTCCATCGCCGGCCAATGAGTGACCGCAGCGCCGCCGCCAGCAATCCGCCCAGACCCGCCATCGCGTACAGTAGTCCCATGGTCTCATCCCCGCCACCGAATCGCGCCCGATTGAGCATAGCCAGAATCACGAACACCCCGCCGCCGCCCAGTGTCCACATCGCGTCCACGGCGATCATCCCGGCCAGGAAGGGATGACCACGCAGGCAGCGTGTGTCCTCGACCAGATCGCGCCGGAACGAGCGCGACTCCGATGGCTCACGCACCAGCAGGTAGCCTGGCGTGGCAACCGCCAGCAGCAGGTCGAGTATGATGAGCAGGCGGCGGCGGTCATAGCGGTCGGCCCACACGCCAGCGACATTGCTGAAGAGAAGGCGAGGTACTGTGCGCAGGGCCAACATCAGACCGACCGATAGCCCTGAACCACCGGTGGTCGCCAGGGCCAGGCCGATGGTAGCAATCGAGTTGAAGCTATCGCCCAGCAGGTTGATGAACTGACCAGCCCACATCAGGCGAAAGCCTCGGTTGGTGCGCAGCAATGCTACATAGCCGGTTGAAGTACTCATGCAAGTCCTGTCTCAAGAAATGACTGCTCGGCTTGAGCGGACGAACCCGGCAGGTCAGAACCACAAAAAGAGCCACGAAGACCGGCCGGCTTCAAGCCGGAAACGGCCTTCATGGCCCTTATGATCTCTAGTGCTGTTGGCGTGAAGAACGCAGTATGTGCGCGGCTAACTCTGGACGGTAGAGATCTCCTGCGGTCGGCTCAGGTGGAGGGTATGCTTCAGAAAGTCTATCCTCACGATGCGCCCCGGCACCAGTTTCTGCTCGCCCAGCAGATTGACCAGCAGGTAGGCATCGTCCTCGGGCCGCACCAGTACCACGTCCTCCATGACCTTCTGCTCTTCGCCGTCCTCGCTGAGATAGACAGTGCTTTCACACATCTCGCACCTCCAGAGGAAACAAAAACCGCCACGTAGCGGGCCTTCAGGCCGGCCGATGGCGATCTTCACGATACGCTTTCCACCGACTTCATGTCGGTGATAGCGACTATACCACAAACCCCAGGGGATGTCAAACCTCCTCGGCCTCCAGCGCCTGCCGGATAACCTCGATGGCGGCGCTGATCTGCGGCAACTCCTGCCGCAGTTGGGTCACGATCTGTGCCCCGATGCCCCCGCCCATGCCGTCAATTACTGCGATGACCATTTTGACCTCCGGGAGACGATTGTACATTGAGACGGGGCAGAGGTCAAACACTCTCACTCTTAATGATTCCGCATCACCAGCGGCAGGTAGATATTGCTCTCCGATGCCACGATCTGTACCTGGAAGTAGCCCCCCTCGTTGTCGTTAGTCGTCGTGGCAGGCGTCTCATCTCCATCTTCGGCCGTGATGAAGAAGTACAGCGTGTCGTCCATGTGGCTCTCCCCCTGCGGCGGGACGATGAAGCGCCACGCTCCATCGCCGTTGCCACCGGGGCCAGTACCCGTAACCTGAAAGGCGTTGTAGGGAGCGGTATAGTCGTAGTAGAGTCTCGCCGTCGTCACGCCGTGCCCGCCGGTGAGTGCGTCGTTGATGGCAACCGTCACCCTGAGCGACTGAGTGCTGGTGATGACGCTGTCGAACGACGGCGCGCTGATCTGCGGCCCCGCCGTATCCCCGCCGGCAGTGATGTAGACGATTACCTGCTCGCTGGGCGTCTCCCGGTTGCCCACCGCGTCCGTGGCGCGAACGGTGATCGTGTAGATGCCCTCTCTCGGCTGCCAGTTGCGCGTCCACGTGCCGCTGCTGTGGGCCGCCAGCGACCAACCCGTTGTCCAGCCCCAGCGCGTCGGCGTGGGCATAGAGGTAATACTCATTGGTCGTCGTCAGGTTGCCCGTGTTGCCAGCACTGGCTATGCCGCGCACCTCGACGAGGTGCACGCCGTCGGCGGTGGGGGTCCAGGCGATACCGTAGGTGGCGGTCATCCCGCCGGAGACGGTGGGCGTCACAACCGCATCGGTCCAGTCCTGCACCACGAATGGCGTCTCGGTGAGCCAGCGGCTGGCCCGTATCTGCACCCGATCCACGCCGGCCACGCCGATGCGCACACGCGCAGGATTGTAATCAGGGGCATAACCCTCGTGCATCATGTATGCCGGGTCAACGGCAGTGCCGGTGATGGTCGTGGTGCCGCTGATGCTCCAGCGCCCTCCAGCGGCGTCGGTCAGGGTGTCAAAGAGCGCTACGACCGGTGGCGTATTGTCCACGGTGACGGTGATGCCGTCGCCGGGTGTCTCGACGTTGCCGATTTGATCGCTGGCGCGGGTGCGCAGCCAGTAGACCCCCTCAAAGTTCATGAACGACAGTCGCCAGAGGTGAGACCAGGTGGTGCTGATGCCGGTGGTGCTCGTGGTGACGAGGGCAAACCAGTCGCCGCCGTCGTAACTGAAGGTGGATTGGTTCACCCCGCTGACCCGGTCAACGTTGTAAGGCGCGGCCATCGTCCAGGCATCGTCGCTCGTGCCGGTGACGGTGTAGACAGCGGCGTAAGGATCCGTGATCGGCTCAGTAGCGCCCTCGGGGACGTAGGTGCGGTAGAGAATGGTCATGCTGATGGCATCGCCATCGCTCAGGCTGGTGACGGTGGACTGGGGCGCGTTGTTGTCCACAGTGACGGTGATGCCCGCGCCGGGTGTCTCGACGTGGTCCACCGGGTCGGTGGCACGGGATTGGACTGTGTAGGTGCCATCGTCGCTGGGCTGGTCGTCGGGGATGTCCCAGGTGTAGGCCCAGGCCGCGGTGCCGGTCGCCTCCTGCCAGCCGCTGTCGTAGGCCGGGGAACTACGATGTGCCCGCATCTCCATAAGTTCGACCCACGAGGTAGGATCGCTGGCGTCGCCGCCGAAGGTATAACTGGTACCCCGGATGAACGTGCCACTTTCAGGGACCCTGACCTGCGAACTTGGGTAATCGTTATCTATCACCACCGGCACGCTGCTGAGGCCGCT
>JADHWW010000108.1 GCA_016783285.1 Anaerolineae bacterium | reverse complement strand
CAACTTTGTCCACGCCGCCGAGGCGGAGACGTCGCTGGGATTGTTCCTCGTCCCGGAGATGGTGGACATGGAGTACGCCGTGAACACCGAGGGCAAGAGTTACCTGCCCGACGGGCACTTTGACAAGTCGGTGGAGCCGTTCAGCCGGCCCAGCCGTTGGTCGGAGGGCGAGGGACACTTTGCCATCGAACTCGCGGGCACGCCAGAGGGTGTTGTCGGCAAGGCCAAGGCGGGCACGGCGGAAAAGGCCAGGCGACCCCTCGCCGCCATCCTGCGCTACATGACGCTGGTCAATGACCAGATCCTGGAGGCGTTCCCGTCGGGCAGCGTGCCGCCGGTGGAGGAGACGACCTTCCGCACCGAGGCGGAGATGGAGCCCTACCTGCGCGAGCCGTGGAGCGAAGGTTGGAAGCCGGTGTACGGCCTGCCACGGATTGGGCAGGGCTCGGGACTGTAGAACACAGATAAGCAGGATTGACGGATTATTAAGGAGGAAATGCAAATGAAAGGTAAAATGAAAGGCGTAACCCTGGTTGCAGATTGGGACCCCAAGCCCGATTTCAAACTGGGGGCAAAAGACGTTGACGGTCGCCAGACCTATCTGGGTAGCCTGGTGTACCGCAACCCCCGGCTTGAGATAAGGGAGTATGACATTCCCACCCCCGGGCCGGATGAGGTGCTGCTGCAGGTCAAGGCGTGTGGCATCTGCGGCTCGGACGTTCACATGGCCCAGGCCGACGACGACGGTTACATCTACTATCCGGGGCTGACGGGGTTCCCCTGCATTCTGGGGCACGAATTCTCTGGTGTCGTCGTGGAGGCCGGAGAGAAGGCGCGGGATAAGCGCACCAACAAGCCCTTCCAGGGGGGCGAACGGGTCACCACAGAGGAGATGTTGTGGTGTGGACATTGTAAACCCTGTGCTGACGGCTATCCCAACCACTGCGAGAACCTGGACGAGATCGGGTTCAACGTCAACGGCGCATTTGCCCAGTACGTGGTCGTGCCCTCAAGGACCCTGTGGAGCCTGGAGCCATTGGCCGACACCTACGAGGGTGATGACGTCTTCCTGGCCGGCAGCCTGATAGAACCCACCAGCGTGGCCTATAACGCCGTGATCGAGCGGGGCGGGGGTATCCGTCCGGGCGACCGGGTCGTCATCCTGGGCGGGGGGCCGATTGGGGTCGCTGCCTGCGCGGTGCTCAAGAAGGCCGGGGCCTCCAAGGTGATCATCTCTGAGCCGCAAGCAGATCGCGCCGCACTGGCGTTGAAAATGGGCGCGGATTACGCCATCAACCCGCTCGAGGAGAACTTTGCCGATCGGGTTTTGGAACTGACCGACGGCATGGGAGCCGATCTCTTTATGGAGGCGACCGGGCTGCCGCAGATCGTCTATCCCGACATCGAGCGCGTCATCTGGGAGGGCCGCACGCTAAACAGCACCATCGTCGTAACGGCCCGGGCGGAGGCCAAGATGCCCGTGACTGGCGAAGTGCTGCAGGTGCGGAGAGCGCGCATCGTCGGCTCCCAGGGCCACTCCGGGCACGGCACATTCCCCAGAGTGATCGAGTGCATGGCCAGCGGTATGGACATGACCCGCATGATCACCAAGAAAATCAGCCTGAAAGAGGTGCCCGAAAACATCATCCTGTTGCAGACGAACAGGAAGGAATGTAAGATTACCTGCCTGGTCCAATAGGGCCAGACCGGCCATTCTGATTGGATAAGAAACCAGGTTTTTTCCGAAAAATTTGGGACACAAGACCGCCGACTGTGCGGAGTCGGCGGTCTTGCTTTTGCTTATCTGTGCGTACAGCCGAGATAGTGCGTCTATGTGGGGAAAAAATTCACGCCCACAGTCCCCGGCCCAGAGTGGACGGCGAGCGCGGGTGAG
This sequence comes from Anaerolineae bacterium, assembly GCA_016783285.1. The sequence continues at coordinate 37,653 of JADHWW010000108.1, read as the reverse complement.
AGTTCGGTTATGATCGTCTCTACGCACTCGAAGCGATCCGTGACCAGCGTCTGCAATTTCCCCAACTGCTCCAGCGCTGCCACGTGGGTGAACGCGATTTTGATACGCGCACCCTCTCCAACGCGCTGCTGCATCAGCCCGACCATCCGGCGGTAGGCTTTGAGCCGGCTGCGGGCCGTGCCAACTGCCACGACGATCCCATCTTGCATCCCAATCAACGGCTTGATGTTGAGAAGCGAGCCCATCAGGTGCTTGGCTTTGCCGATGCGACCGCCCATGTAGAGATAACGCAGTGTGTCGGCGGTCTGGATCATTGTGCTCTTCTGAGCCACTTCGCGGGCTCTCTGAGTAACTTGGTCGAGGCTGAGATCGTCCAGCGCAACTCGGGCGGCCTCGATAGCGGCCCACCCGTGCGCCATCGCGACCTGGAGTGTATCCACCACTTCTACCCGAACCTCGGGGAACTGTTCTTTGAGTATGTCCACGGCAGCCAGGCACGATTGGTAAGCGCCACTCCCTTTTGAGGTCATGGTGAGCGCTACGACTTCCCTCGCCCACTCCGCGAGATGTCTCAGGCCCATCAGATAGTCGCCGGGGCTGGGGTTAGACGTCGTGGGCAGTCTGGTTGCTCCCTTCAACCACTCGGCGAATTCCCCTGGTTTGACGTCCACCATGTCGCGCAGTGTCTCCAGCCCGCGATGGACGTAGTACGGCACGATCTCGATACCCAATTGTTCTGCGAGTGTCTCAGGAATGCTGGCGGTGGTGTCTGTGAGAATACCGATCATTTGAAATTCCTCCTTGCTTTCATTATAAACCCATCATTGAGCGGTGTCAATAGGTTAGTGCAGCAATTCGACGTACTGGAGATACCAGGGCTGGGCGTTGAAATTGGGATACATCCACGACACACCCCAGAGGTGCATCAGCACACTGACGACGATAAGCGCCTTGCCCCACCAGCGCAATCTGCCGCCTGTCCCCAGCGTTACCAGGAGCAGGCCCAGCGGCAGCCAATCCAGCGCAAAGCGGTAGCCAAACTGGTAGGAGCCGGTGTTAAAGTAGAGCAACGAGGGCAACAGCACGAGCGCGATGGAGAGCCACAGCCCCAGACGTAGAGCCCTCACCAGCCCCCACCCCGGCCCTCCCCCAACTTTGGGGGAGGGAGCACAGGAGAGGGAGAGGGCAGGCAACGCCAGCCCTTCAACTGGGCTCAGGACAAGCCCTTCGACTGGGCTCAGGACAAGCCCTTCAACTGGGCTCAGGACAAGCCCTTCGACTGAGCTCAGGACGAGCCCTTCGACTGAGCTCAGGACAAGCAGCAGCGCCGGGCAGGTGAGCAGCAGTCCCATCCCCCACGGGTCGGGCTCGACGCGGAGGGGAGCCCGCGAGACGAGCGGGGGCCGGATCAGCAGCGTGTACAGGTTTTCCGGCAAAAAGTGCAGGCTGAACTGACCCCAGGTCGCCTGGCGCTCCAGCAGCGGGCCGGGGCTATTCATCCAATGGTAGCCGAATTCCAGGGGACTGCCGAAGCGCGCCCAGTTGTAGGCCGCCTGTCCCAGCAGCGCGGGCGCCATTCCCAGGGCGAGCAGGAGCAGGAAGCGAGTGCCCTCCCTGTGATTTCGAGCCTTCTGGAAACCCAGCGCCAGGGTGAGGGGGAAGGCCAGGAGCACTGGTGCGCGGGCCAGGAAGCCCAACCCCAGCCACAATCCCGCCAGGACGGGCCGGTTCTGTCCCAGCACCTCCAGCGCGTAGAGACACAGACAAGTGACGGCCACCACGTGAGCCGTGTACCAGACGGACCCCAACGCTGCGCAGTACCACAGCGGCGTTCCTAACCCTAGTAGCAAGCAGAGCCAAATCCTGAATCCCAAATCCCACGTAGGGGCACGGCTCGCCCGTGCCCGAAGCCCAAGGCGGGCCAGAACGGCGTAAAAAAGCGCTACGTTCAACGCGCCCATCACGACACTGAAAGCGATGTCAGGGACGGCCAGCCCACGCAGCGCGACCAGTGGCAGCAAAAGAAGCGCCGGAAGCGGCGGGAACGAGACGTACCAGCGGCCCTCAAAGAGCGTCAGGTCATATTGGGGGGTGGGGACGTGGATCAGGTCGAGGCGGCCATGGAGGAATGATTCGGCCAGGTAGACAAAGTGCGGAGCCAGCGAGTGGCGGGCCAGCGAGACGCCGGCGGTGAGGCCATAGATAGTCAGGCAGGCGACGAAAAGCCAGAGCGCAGGAGAACGAAGGAGACGCCGGGGCATGATGGTCAGGGCGCCGGCCCGCCGGTCACAATTATCAACGTGATGAGCACCACAATGATGACGAGGACGACGGCGACGACGGTCACGGCGACGATGATACGCTCTTGCCGGTCACGTTCAGTCTGCGCCTGCGCCAGGTCCTCGCGGCGGGACGACTCGGTGGCCCACATCTCTGCCAGCCGGGTCTGTGATGCGGCCTCCTCCTGGGCCTTGATGCCCGATGCTTCCTCGCGCGCCTGGTTCAGCCAGTCGGTCCGTGTCCCGGTCACACGGTCGAACAGCGGCCCGAGTATCTCTAGTCTCTGACCGCAGGCCAGACATTCGGGTGCCAGTGGCGGGTTGAGAGCGCCGCAAACTGGACATTCGCGCTCCAGGTCGGCGCCGCAGGAGGGGCAACGGTAGACCCCCGGCTCATAAGCCATTCCACACTGTGGGCAAGTACGCTCGTTCTCGCGCATCATTTCACTCCTCGTTGGCGGCGAACATACGGCGAGGCCACAGGACGTGGTAGTAAAAGCCGTTCATGCACAGTTGCTCCACGGGCTGGTAGTTTTTACCGATGGCCTTTAGCACCGGTGGCGGGTAGAACTGGGCCCGAAAGATGACCACGCCGAACTCTTGCCGGTTGATACGTTCGACGATCTCTGTCGTGTCGAGCAAATCGTTGTTGTAGAGATTGAGGAGTTGGGTCGGGTTGGTCACCACCGGCTCGCCGGCCAACAGGCTGAACATTGCCTCCTCGCTGAGGACAGGGCCATCGGCGGTGCGGACGTAACGTAGGATCTCCTCGCCCGCCGCATAGTCGTCGGGCGTGAGGTGATGCCCCAGTTGGGTGTAGCCCATCGAATCGTGGTACTGGAACGTGGTGCAATCGCCGACGACGAGCGCCCCGTCCACGCCGAGCGTCCGGGCCAGTGGGCCAAAGACCGGGCCGGAGGTGGGCAGGTGGAGCATACGCGGTGCTTGCACCAGGTAGAGCAGCGGAATGAGGACCGCCAGGAGCGGGCGGACTGCGAATTGTGGCTTGGGTTGAGTAGCCGTAGGCGTATCGAAACCATTGCGAATTGCGAATTGCGACAGGCGACCCAGGGCTAAACCGGAGGCGAGACAGGCTGCGGCGACGGCGGTGGTGAAGTAGCCGAAACCCGCGCCCCACTTGCCGCTCAGCGCACCGGCCCCCAACGCGAAGAGGAACCACAGAGAGTAAATCGAAAGGCGATCCCAGAACAGTTCATAGATCAGGTACCCCGCTGCTAGTAAGATAAAGACGGTATGCAGGCGGAACCACTGTCCGAAAAGGAAAATCGTCTGGCGATACTCAAACTCGTTGACGTTGGCCTGGATGGTGTTGACCCACCATTGGCCGCCAGTCGCGACGTTCAGCAGCCAGAAGATGGCCCCGGCGACAACCGCCAGCGCCACGCCAGCGACGATGGCTTTTTTGACGTCGCGCAGAAAGACATAGGAGAGAGCGGCGACGACGGTGAACACGGCCATCTGCTTTGTGTACCCGGCGCAGAGAAGCATCAGTAGACCCAGGATCAGGTTACGCCGGCCGTGCTGGGGGTGCTCAAACCTGGCGATGAGGGCGATGGCCAGCGTCTCGAACATTACCATCGTCATGTGCATGCGGCACAGCGGCCCAATCTGGTACACATAGTTGGAGGCGAGAAAGGCCAGCCCGGAGATGAGAGGGATGAACCAGCCGCTCCTTCGACCTTGCCCTTCGGCAGCCCTTCGACTGGGCTCAGGACAAGGCTCAGGGCATCGCTCAGGACAAGCGATTTCGCGCCGCACGACGGCGGCGATGACTCCCGCTGTGACGAGCGTGGCGATGAAAGAGACCAGCCTTCCGGCGATCAGGTGTGGCCCCAGGATCGGGAGCAGCGGGACGATAAGCAGGTGAAAGATCGGCGGGTAGTTGGAGGCGTAGAATGGGTAGACGGCGTTGTCCCGGTAGGGCCATTTCCCCTGGCTGTACAGGATGGCGTCGTACAATTCAAAGCCCTCTCCCTGGTCGTAGTCGAAAGGCCAGCGGAAGAGGTCTACCGCGTAGGCGACATACACGATCAGGTAGGCAATGTAGGCCAGGATGGCGATAACGGTCAGGATTGCGCCGAGTGACTTGAGGATGCGGGGCATTGTGGTTGGTTAGTTGGTTGGTTGGTTAGTTGGTTGGTTGGTTGGTTGGCTAGGCCGGGCGGTCGCCCAGGCAGACCAGGATGGAGCCTACGGCGATGACCGCGATGCCGAGACCGAGTCCTATGCGTTGCAGCGGGCCAAAGCCGCTCCACTCGCCAGCGCCGATGAAATCCACCCCAACGGTACTGAGCAGGACGAGCGAGCCTAGCGCGATGACGATGATGCCGAGTTGTCGTTTGGTGACCATAGGTTTCAAATTTCCGGCCAACCATAACCACGATCAGTAGAATATCACGTGGGTTGGTGAGGCCGTCAGGCCAAGTTGTTCAGGCTGGCATTGGTTGGTAGGAAGGGAGACGGTCTACCTCCTCGGCAAAGGCTACCAGGTCAGGCGCCTCCAGCGCCACGTCCATCAACAACGCCAGTCGGTCCGCCGTCAACAGCCCTAATCGTGTCTCCAGGCTCAACGGCACGTCCCCAAAGCGATGGCGCAGGATGCGTGTGATATCCGTGCGCCGTCCCTCCTGTCGTCCCTGTTGCAGGCCCTGTTGCAGGCCCTGCTGGAGGCCCTGCTGTAGGCCCTGCTGTAGGCCTTGCTGTAGGCCTTGCTGTAGGCCTTGCTGTAGGCCTTGCTGAATTCCTCGTTGAAGCCCTTCTTCCCGTTGCTCTTCCAGCCAGTCCTCGATAAAACTCGCTCCTCGTAACATTTCCACCTCCTCGCGGAAGAACCGCCACAAAAACTCTTTGTCAAAGTAGCGGGTCCCAATCGTCACTGCGCACGCCAGCAGATCCGCCCGCTTTTGTGGGTCTTTTTCTCTCAGAATCAACTCCCGCTCCCGCGCCAACGTGGCTTCGTCCGGTTTCTCTACCAGCGTCACCAGCAACGGCGTTAGTTCAGGCCAGCGTCCTGCTGCAATCTCGTCGGCGTATTCCCACAACTTTATCACCGGATACTCGAAGCGATTGACTCGCACTTTTCCCACCCGCGTCTCGTAGGCCGTCGGTAGTGGGGCCACCCGCCGCTTCAGGTACAGCACCACCGTAAGCACCGGCAACCCCAGTTGCTGCGTGAACAGCGCCGAGTAGACAAAGAGACGCTTCGGCACATTGGCCCGATGCTCGGCCTGGAACTCGAGGTGCAACAGGTACTCTTGTCCATCGTACACTACGCGGTGAACAAAATCCACCCGTTCTTCGGGGATGGTCAGGGTGACGTTCTCCAATGTACCGATTACCCGAATGGGTATACCGGGCAGCGCCAGTTCCAGGAAGCGGTCGGCATAGTCACGGGCAAGGACCTTGAGCACACGATCGAAAATGGCGTGCTCTTTTTTTTCATCTCGTTGTGTCAGCATTGTCCGGCTCTCCTACTTTGTGACAGATGTGTGCTTTCTTGCGGGAGACTGTCTTAGATTATATCACAGTGGCGTGGAGGTGCAACTCTGAGAAGAAGGGTGCGTATTGGGAGGTAGAATGTAGAATGTAGGAGGCAGGAGGCAAGATGCAGGAGACAGGAGTTGTTCAGGAAGTGGTAGAGGCCGAGGTGGCAGCGGGCAATGAGGATGAGGCGGTGCAGGCGCCCACGGATGAGTGGACGGCGGCGGCGCTGGCACACGCGAGCGTTCTGCTGACGCTGATACTGGGAATGGCGGGCGGCATTGGTGTGCTGATTGGGCCGGCCGTGCCGCTGGCGATGTATTTCGGATACCGGGAGAGATCGCGCTTCGTCGCCTTCCACGCGCTGCAATCGTTCATTTACCAGGTGGCCGGAGTGCTGCTCTACGCCGTTCTCGCGGCGGTGCTGGCTATGTGGATGGCGATGGCGTGGACGGTCAGCGGCTTGCTCTCGGCAGTGCTCGTTGGCTTGCTGCTCATGCCGTTTGCGTTGCTGTTCACACTGGTGGCGGTACTGGTGCTAATCGGCGCGCCCTTTGGTTGGCTCGGCTACGGGCTGTATGCCGCGTACCAGGTCTACCAGGGGCGCAACTTGCGCTATTGGTTGATCGGCGAATGGCTGGAAAAGGAGATGAGGTAATGCGTGGACGAGATCCCTTTGTGGCATTGTTGTTAGAGGTCGTAGGTGGGTTCTTTGGGTTCCTGGGTATTGGCTGGATCTATGCCGGCCGGCCGGCGATGGGTATCATGCTGCTGCTCGGCTACTGGCTGCTGGATTGGGTCGTCGGCCTGACGCTGACTATCACTACTCTGGGGGCATGGTGTTGCGTCTGGCCGGCGCAGAACCTGGTCTTTGGCGCGGTCTCGGGCTATCTGGCCTACCGCTGGCTGGAAGAGCATCCGTAGTGCCGTAGTGCTGGGTGCTTGACAGACGCCCTGAGTATGGTATATTAGCACAGTTAGGCGCGCATGATCCGCCAATCCTGCTGATCCGTGTTCTGAGGTGGCCGAAACGATGACCATAGCCGACGATAGATTCGAGATGACTTTACTGGCCCGTCGAAAAAAACTGCTGAACAGAATTATGAATCTACCATACAAGATAGAGGTTATCCCAGAGGAGGATGGGCAGGGCTTTACGGCCGTGATCTCTGATCTCAAGGGCTGTATGGCTTTTGGTGAGACGATCGAAGAAGCATACCAGATGATCACCGAGATCAAGCAGGCGTGGATTGAGATAGCCCTGGAACGAGGATGGGCGATAAAAGTTGACCATCTCAGGGAGTGTGGTATAATCTCAGTCGGAGGTTCAAAGGTGTCTAGCCATGCGATGATGACCGATAATAATCAGTGGCCCTGTCCGCCCAGGGGGCGGCAGCGTCTGCTGCCGCGTGGCTAACAAAGACGTTGACCAGGCCAAGCCGCCCCCCAGTGGGCGGCTTATTTTATTGAACGTGAAAACATACAAGGAGCCAAATATGTTGAAAACACACAGTTGCGGTGAGTTACGGGCCACGCACGTCGGCCAGGAGGTCACGTTAGCGGGATGGGTGAACCGCCGGCGCGACCACGGTAGCCTCGTCTTTGTAGACCTGCGCGACCGTTCGGGCATCGTGCAGACCGTAGCCAATCCTGACGTGGCCCCGGAGGCGCACGCGGCGGCGCAGCAGGCGCGTGGTGAGTACGTGCTCCAGATCAAGGGCATCGTCCGGGCTCGACCGGAGGGGCTGACCAATCCCGACATCCCCACGGGAGAGATCGAGGTCGTGGCCCACGAAGTAAAGATTCTGAACCCGGCCAAGACGCCGCCTTTCTACATCTACGACGACAGCCCGGTGGACGAGGCGCTGCGATTAAAGTACCGCTACCTGGACCTGCGGCGGCAGCGTATGCAGTGCAACATCATCCTCCGCCACCAGGTGGTCAAACACATCCGCGACTTTCTCGACGCCCGTGGCTTTGTCGAAATCGAGACCCCGATCCTCTTCAAGAGCACGCCGGAGGGAGCACGGGACTATTTGGTTCCCAGCCGCATACACCCCGGCAAGTTCTACGCCCTCCCTCAGTCCCCCCAGCAACTCAAGCAATTGCTGATGGTGGCCGGATATGAAAAGTACTTTCAGATCGCACGCTGCTTCCGGGACGAAGACCAGCGCGGCGACCGCCAGCCCGAGTTCACCCAACTCGACCTGGAGATGAGTTTCGTCGAGCGGGAGGACGTGATGGCGCTGACCGAGGAACTGATGACCGGCATCGTCGAGACCTGCTCCGACCGGCAGTTGCTCGCCAACCCTTTTCCCCGTCTCACCTACCAGGAGGCCATGAGCCGCTTCGGCACAGACCGGCCGGATATGCGCTTTGGGATGGAACTGGTGGACGTGTCTGACCTGGTGGCCGAGTGTGGGTTTGGGATATTCAGCAAAACCGTCGCCGGTGGTGGACAGGTCAGAGGTATTCGTGTTCCCGGCTGCGGCGCCTACAGCCGCCGCCAGATTGACGAGTTGACTGAACTCGTCCAGAAGCAGGGGGCCAAGGGGTTGGCCTGGCTGGCACTGGGCCACGAGGGCGAGGTGCGCTCCTCCTTTGTAAAGTTCCTCGCCGAGAATGAGGTGGCCGGTATTGTCGAGCGCATGGAGGCGCAGCCAGGCGACCTGCTGCTGTTCGTCGCCGACCGCCCCCGGATCGTGAACGCGGCGTTGAGCAATCTGCGGCTCGAGTTGGGGGAGCGGTTGGGCCTGCGCGACCGCGCGGTGCTGGCTTGCTGCTGGGTGATTGACTTTCCGCTGTTTGAGGAGTGGGACGAGGAAGGACAGCGTTGGGACCCCAGCCATCACCTCTTCACTGCTCCGGTGGAAGAGGACCTCCCGCTCCTGGAGACTGACCCCGGCGCAGCCCGTGGACAGCAGTACGACCTGGTGATCAACGGTGAGGAAACCGCCGGCGGGAGTATCCGTATCCACCAGCGTGAGGTGCAGGAAAAGATCTTTGCCCTGATCGGGTTGGACGTGGAGACGGCGCAGGAGCGTTTCGGCCACATGCTGGAAGCGTTCGAGTATGGCACCCCGCCCCACGGAGGCATCGCGCCCGGCATTGACCGGCTGGTAATGCTCCTGGCCGGTGAGCCCAACATCCGTGAGGTGATCGCCTTCCCCAAGACCCAGCAGGCGGCCGACGTGATGGCCGGTGCGCCATCGTCGGTGGAGCCGGTGCAACTGGAAGAACTGCATATTCAGATTGTCAATAGTTTGACAATGGCACATTAAAAGCCCGGCGAATAAATTCGCGGGCAACTACTGCCAAGTCCACCTGCGTGGACTGTCCCAGTCGCCGAAGGGCGACTTTGCAGGTGTAGCACGCGGTTTTAACCGCCGTGCGATGCGAATGTGCCATTGTCAAGATAGGTAGGAGGAGATATGTCCAGCGATTTGATTGCCCGTGTGCGAGAGGATGAAGTACGGTTCATCAGCCTCCAGTTTACCGACATCCTGGGGACGATCAAGAGCGTCACCATTCCTGTGGGTAGGCTCGACGAGGTTCTGGAGCAAGGTGTCTGGTTCGATGGCTCGTCCATCGAGGGGTTTGCTCGTATCTACGAGAGCGACATGGTGCTGGTGCCCGACCAGGCCACCTACCAGGTGTTCCCGTGGAGCGCGCCGGAGCGGCGGCGGGCGCGTCTGATCTGCGACGCCCACGGCCCGGATGGGCAGCCCTCACTCAGCGTGCCGCGCCTGGCGCTGAAGCGCAACCTGGCCCGGATTGCAGAGCGCGGGCACGTTTTTAACGTCGGCCCTGAGATGGAATTCTTCCTGTTCAAGCGCAACGACGAGCATCCCACTCAGCCTGTCCCGCACGACGTGGGAAGTTACTTTGACTTTTCACCCCGTGACGAGGCGCAGCAGGTGCGCAGCGAGATCATCCTGGCGCTGGAGGCGATGGGTATGCAGGTGGAGATGAGCCATCACGAGTGCGGTATCGGCCAGCACGAGATTGACTTTCGTTACGCCGATGCACTGACCAGCGCCGACAACGCCGTTACGTTCAAGTATACCGTGCGGGCAGTAGCGGCCGCCCATAGCATTTACGCCAGTTTCATGCCCAAGCCCATCTTTGGTATCGCTGGGTCTGGCATGCACACACACCAGAGCCTCTTTGACGCCGAGGGGCGCAATCTGTTTTACGATCCGGATGATGAGTACAACCTTTCACGCCTGGCCTACAGTTTCATCGCCGGGCAGATGGAGCACGCGCGCGCACTGGCGGCGGTGGTGGCTCCGACGGTCAACAGTTACAAGCGATTGACGCCGGGCTACGAGGCGCCGGTCTACATCTGCTGGGCGCAACTCAACCGCTCGGCGCTGATCCGCGTCCCGGGACACGGGCGACAGCAGGAGAGTGCGACGCGGATCGAACTGCGCTGCCCCGATCCCAGCGCCAACACCTATCTGGCCTTTGCTGCCATGCTCGCGGCGGGCCTCGACGGCATCGAGCGCGACCTGACCCCGCCGCCACCGGTCAACGAAGACGTCTACGACTTTGACGAGCGCGATCTGCGCGAGCGGGCCATCGGCACGCTGCCAGGCACGCTGGCCGAGGCGTTGGATGCGCTGGAACAAGACGAGGTGATTCGGGAGGCGTTGGGTCAGCCCATCATTGAGGCCTTTCTGCGGGCCAAGCGGGTGGAGTGGGGTGAATATCGCATCCAGGTGACGAACTGGGAATTGGAACGCTACCTGGAGACGGCGTGAGCGACTTGCGCTTTTTGCCAATGCATGGTATATTTTACCTAGCCCTGCTGTGTACGTGACAACCGGTCTTGCGTTTTGAGCCAACACCTATAGAAACGGGGGCTGTCTCTTCAGAGAGGAATGCGATAGCCTACGGGCAAGGCAGACCACTGAGCAGGCTCCCACCTGCGAAAGCAGGTTCAAAACATATCGGTACACGACACGGCGGGGTTCGATCTAATATGTGATTGTAAATGCCACCGGTACACCGGTGGCGTTTGCATAGGGGTGATTCAAGATTTGCGGATTTGAGATTTGGAGATTTGAAAAGCCGTAAGGTAAATCCGTCAATCTTCAATCAACAAATCTTAAATCGCCTCACATCATTCAATGCGCGAGGTACGCTGTGCTCCGAGAACGGGTTTCTAACAACATTTACGTCTTTACCAGCGGTCTCTATGCCCAGGTGACAGCCGGACTGATCGTGACTGGCGAGGGTGCGATCCTCGTAGACAGTATGCCTTTTCCTGTCGAAGCGCGTGAGATAGCGACATTTGCCGCTCGGGTCTGCCAGCCTGGTGTGCGATACGTGATTCTGACCCATTATCACGCCGATCACACCTACGGCGCTTTTCTTTTCCCTCAAGCCGATGTGGTGGCACACGCACTCTGTCGAAAGTTGCTCATCAAGCGGGGCCTTCCGGCGCTGAGGGCAGTCCAGGCCGAGGAGTCCGACCTGCTAGAGGATGTCGTGTTGCGCCTACCCGACATCACGTTCGATAGTGGGGAGATGGGGCTTCAGTTGGCCGGCAAGATGGTGCGGCTGATCCACGCGCCAGGCCACTCACCAGACCTGGTGATGGTGTACGTTGAAGAAGATCGCATATTGTTTGCAGCCGACACGATGATGCCGGTACCGTCCATCGTGGATGGTAATGTGGAGGTACTGAGGGCCTCTCTGCAAAAAGTGACGGAACTGCCAATAGAGAATATGGTGCAAGGGCACGGAGAGGTCATCCTGCGCGGAGAGGTGAAGGGCCTGGTGCAGGCCAGCCTGGCTTATCTGGATGCCATTGAGGCCCGGGTGGCCCAGGCGATTGAGAGCGGGCAAGGCAAAGAGGCATTGCAACGGAGCAACATCGAGTCCTGCGGATTGTCGCGCATCCCGCTCGACGGGTTGGTGCAGCAGATACACATGGCTAATTTGCTGGCTCTGTATGATCGCAGGGTAGCACAGTGAGCGACTAAAGTCGCCACAGCGCAAAAGCACAAACGGTCAACTGGCCAGTACTTTTTCCCTCTCCCCACGATGTTTCGCGCAGTTTTCAAATCTCCAAATCTTAAATCCGCAAATCTTAAATTCCCCCACGGTACTTTAGCAGCGTCCAGATTGCGCGCAGGCCGTCACGCCAGTTGATCTTTTTGCCCTCGTCGAAGGAGCGGGGCCGGTACGAGATCGGTACCTCGTGGATTTCGATCCCCCGTCGCAGCACTTTGCCTGTTACCTCCGGGCAGAACTCGAAGCCGTCTGATTGCAGGTCGAGACTGCGCAGAAGGTCGGCGCGGAAGGCCTTGTAGCCGGTCGGCTCGTCGGTGATGTGTGAGCCGTACAGCAAGTTGGCGGTCCAACTCAGCAGTCGTCCGCCCCAGTAGAAACTCCACGATGAGCGCGGGTTCCAGCGCAGGTTGCGTGAACCGTAGACCACCTGCACTGCCGGGTCCTCGAAGGGAGCCAGCAGCACGGGGTACTCTTGAGGGTCGTACTCCAGGTCGGCGTCCTGGGTGATGACGACGTCGCCGGTGACGTGCTCCAACGCCGTGCGGATGGCCGCCCCCTTGCCCCGATTTTGCCCGTGGTGCATGATCTTTAACGGGTTGGGCCTGCGGATGACCAGGGAGTCCAGAATCGCATCAGTCCCGTCGGTCGAGCCGTCGTTCACGACGATGATTTCCTTCTCGATGTCGCCGAGTTCAACTTTCAACACCCGCTCAATGACCTGAGCGATGGTCATAGCCTCGTTGTAGACCGGCACAATGACCGAAAGTTTCACCGAGCGTGCTCCTCCAGCAGCCCTCTGATGCGCGCGGCGACCATCTCGATGGCGACCTCGTTGAAGCCTCCCTCCGGGATAATGACGTCGGCGTAGCGCTTGCTAGGCTCGACGAACTCGAGATGCATCGGGCGCACGGTCGAGAGGTATTGCTCGCAGACCGACTCGACGCTGCGGTCGCGCTCCTCGACGTCGCGTTGCAGCCGGCGGATGAAGCGCACATCGGCGTCGGTATCCACGTACAGTTTGACGTCGAACAGGTCTCGCAGCGCGGGCTCGACGAAAACCAGGATGCCTTCGACCAGGATCACCGGTGCTGGCTCCACGCGGCGCTTTGCTCGTGTGCGCGTGTGGGTGGTAAAGTCGTAGATGGGGATTTCGACGGCTCGCCCGGCGCGCAGTATCTTCAGGTGCTCGGTCAGCAATTCAGTCTCCAGTGAGTCGGGGTGATCATAATTGACCTGGTCGCGCAGGCGCGGTGGGAGGTGGCTGTGGTCGCGGTAGTAGGCGTCGTGGGGGATGCAGGCAATGTGCTCGGCCCCCACGCGCTGCAGAATCCGGTTTGCCACTGTCGTCTTGCCCGACCCGGTGCCACCGGCCACTCCTATCACTATCGGTTGCATACCTTTCCCTCCCATCCAACAATGCCCGGCGAATGAATTCGCGGCAACGTCTGCCAAGTCGCCCTACGGCGACTGGTACAATCGGCGTAGGCCGATTTTGCAAGCGTTGCACGCGGTTTCAACCGCTGTGACCGTTTACCCAGCAGCCAGTACAATGAACACCGCTGCCGCCACGACGATCAGCCCCGCTCGCAGCCGGGGGCACTGGCGCGGGTCCAGCCCGGCTGCGCTCCAGGCCAGCCAAACTGCCGCCAGTCCGGCCTCGCTGGCGGTTCCTCCCCACATCGTTCCTCGCTGCCACAGGTTTACCAGCGCCGTGCCGCCCACCAGCAACGTCAGCAGCGCGTAGGTGACAGCAAAAGCCCCCAACTCCGGGGGGGAGGGTGGGATAGCGATCACGCTCAAGGCCTCGCCCAGCGCCCGCGCCCCAAGCCCGCCGCAGACGACGACTGCTATCTCCACCGGCCGCACCGGAAGACTGACAGTCTCACCGGCAACGGGCCTCGAGAGCCAGAAGAAGCCGGCCCCGGCCAGTATCAGCGCCGGCAGGATGAGCATCGTTTTGCTCCAGTGGGAGGGGCGACGGCGATGGATACCTGGTGGGGCGGCCAGGGCCGCCATCAGGATCAGGCGCACGGGCACGCGGTGATCTCCTTGCCACGCGAGCAGCGCGCCGATCAGCAGGAGCGCCGCTGCCACCCAACTGGTAACCCACGCTGCCCGGGAGAGCCCCGGCATCTGGCGCAGGCCATCCCACAGCGTCAGCCCGGCCGTCGCCAGCAGGGCGCCGCAGGCCAGTCCGATGAGGATTACGCCAGGTTGCACGTCAGGTCTCCTCGCCTCTCGCCAGAGTTAGCGGTAGATCACCGGCGCCCGTGATTTCCTCGGTTTCATCTCGCAGCCAGAACCGGCGCACGGGCCACACTACGCTTCCCAGCACCCCCACCACCAGGAGCGCGATGCCCGCGCCGCTGGGCCAGAGACCGGGGTTGAAGGTGACGGTCAGCCGGGCGTAGGGCACGCTGGTGAATTCCAGCGTCACGTCGTCCACCGTCAATTCCGTGTCTCCCTCCACCACTGTCTCGGTTGCCAGCTGGCCGGGTGGGCTGCGATAGACCTGGACGAGCACGGGGCCGTGGGCCTCGGTGGCATAGCCGGGTTGCAGTGCCAGCCGGACGCCCAATTGAGTCTCTGGGATGGCAAAGTGCTGATCCTCGGTGAGTGCCACGGTCAGTTGCGTGACTGGGTCAGCGTCAGCGGCTTGTTGGAGCGGCAGCGATCGCCCTGTCCCATCGCGGGCAGCGACCCGCACTCCAGGCCCGCGCTCTTCGACAAACGTCACGATGCCAGGGCTGTGTGTCACTCTTCTAGCGTCGTCGTCCAGCGCCACCCATTTCTCGGTGCCGGGCAGCGTGACTTTGCCGCTTTGCACGATCAGCCCCTCGACGCGCCAACCCCATAGGTGTGTGATGAGCAACCCGACCAGCAGCAACAGTCCGCCAGTGCTGACCAGTGGGGGAAGCAGGTCGGCCCACGGCCAGCGATCGGCCTGGAAGAGAGGGGGATTGCTCAGCACCCGGTAGCGTCGGCGGCGCAGGTCGTCCATCACGTCGGGCAGTTGTACACCGGCGAGCGATTGCCATTCTCCCGCTGGCTCGGCTATCTCCCGGTTCTGCCGCATCCGGTCGCCGCTTTCCACCAGATGGAGCAGCAGGCAGCCGGTCAGAAGCGCGAAAAGTAAACGAAAGCCCAGGGAGCGCGTGATCGTGAACAAGCCCAGCGTTTGCATCGTTTGGGTGGCCTGACCAAAGCGGGCCTGCGCTTCGGAAAGCCAGCGCGCGTAGGCTACCGGGTCGGCCAAGGGCATCTGGGGCAAGTACGCGGCGATGGTCAGTCCAGCGGCGATGGTCAACAGCAGAACGGCCAGCAAACTGTCGCTGGTCGTTGTCTGCCACGTGGCTTGCCAGGGGTCGCGTCGTGGGGTTGGGGTAATCATCCGCTCTCTGCCTCGAAAATAACTCGTGGGCAGACATTCCTGTCTGCCGAAGCAGGCTAGAAAGCCTGCTCCACATTTTCGTCCCTGGGGATGCCTCGTAGAGGCATGGTGTCTGCTAGAAAGAAAGCCCCTTATGCGGGGCCTTCGTGGTAGAGCCACCCTTGGGAGTTGAACCCAAAACCTATCGCTTACGAAGCGATTGCTCTGCCGATTGAGCCAGGGTGGCGTATAGACATTATACCAGCATCATAGACCGTTGGCAAATCGCAACAGCGGGACGAGAAAACAACGGAACTGGTCGAATTGAGTTGAGTGTGGCTAAAATTGCCTGGTCAACCACATCAGAGCAAAAGCGACCAGCATGGCCACGAATCCCCCGCCGTCGAAGGCGATGAAGCGGTATCCCGTCGCCGCGAGTGGGGTGTGCCCCGGCGGCAATGTCAGCAGCATCCACGTCTCGCCCGCCAATCCGATGGCCTGCTGCGCGATGATGATCAAGAACAACCAGCGGTAGCGCCAGGGGCGCCAGATCGCCAACGGGTAAGTCACGTTCCACATCAGGAAGAGGACACCTATCCCACGGACGAGTGTTTCTCCTGGTATTCCGCTCACCTCAAAGCCGGGGGCATAAGCCTCTGGTCTGGCGATAAAGGCCAGGGCGCAACTGACGTTGAAGAAGAACACACCGGTCAGCACCAATCGGGCCAGCCAGAGACCAGAATCAAAAAGCGGAAGCAGGTTCGTTCTCCTGCCTCCGCTTCGCTTCTCGCCCATGGCTGACCTGGCTAACCCTCTTTGCCAGCCGTCTCCTCGGCCTCCGTGATGACCTCGACTTCTTCGGCCTCGGGTGCTACTTCTTCTTCTACTTCTTCTTCCGCCCTCGCCATAACCACGTGTGCAATTACCTCGTCCAGGTCGGTGAGCATATCCATGCCGGCAGGGACGACCAGGTCGTGCACGTGCAATGCCTGGCCCACCTCGGTCAGGTCGGAGAGGTTTACTTCTATTGCGTCCACCAGGTCGTCAGGCAGACATTCAACCTCAACGGAGGAGATACCGTACAGCAGAATGCCCTCATTCTGCTCCACCACCGGGGATGCTCCGAATGTCACCAACGGCACCTCGGTGGTGAGGCGTTCGGTCATCATCACGCGGTAAAAATCTACGTGCAACAACGTGCCTCTGATGACATCGCGCTGTACATCGCGCACGAGGGCCATCTCGGGTTGTTTCTGTCCTGCGACGTTGATGCGGACGAGTTGGCTGCCGCCGGTCTGCGAGAGCACGTGTCTCAAACTCTGCCTCTTGAACTGCAAAGGCACGGGGTCAAAGCCGCGTCCATACATCACGGCCGGCACCCATCCTTGCCGTCGCAGTTGATTCACCTGCTTGCCCAACACTGTCCGTTTTTCGGCTGTCAATTCTACTTGCTGTGTCTGTTGATTCACTCATCTCCTCCCGAACACTGGCCGCGCTTGACGGCGGAATAATCATCTTGCAACCAAACGGGCGGGGCTTGGCCCGCCCGCACGGCTGCGCTATTGTAGCGCAAACCATCACTTTCGTCAAGCGCAATCTCGGCCAGCCGCACTTGCGCAAAATGGCAATCTTCGCTATCATAGGCGCTGGGAGGACAAAATGAACACAGCCAAAATTATCGTCAATCCGTATGCAGGAAGATGGAAAGCCCAGGCTGCCATCCCCGACATTGAGCGGGCGTGCCAAGAGATTGGCCTGGACTATGAATTAGTGGTCACCGAGGGGCCCAATCACGGCATCGAACTGGCACGGGAGGCGGCGCTGGCGGGCTTTTCGCCCATCGTCTCCGCCGGCGGTGACGGGAGCATCAGCGAGGTGGTCAACGGCCTGATGCAGGCCGCGGGTGATGAGGTGGCCGGGCCGCTGGGTGTCATCCCCCTTGGTTCGGCCGACGATTTCACTGACATGCTCGGCCTGGAAAAGGAGGTCGAGGCCGCCTGCCGGGTCATCCTGGCGGGGCACACGCGTCTCATTGACGTGGGATGCGTCAACGGTCGCTACTTTGACAACAACTCGGCGGTCGGGCTGGAACCGATGGTGACCATCACCCAGGCGGCGATGAAGCGGATCAAGGGCGCGCCGCGTTACGTCATTGCTGCGCTCAAAACCATCCTCAGCCACAAGCCCTGGCACATGCGGCTCGCCTGGGATGACGGGGAGTACGAGGGGCCGGTCGCGCTGGTCTCTGTGGGCAACACCCGCCGCACCGGGGGCGCGTTCTGGATGACGCCCCGGGCCGAGGTGGACGACGGCTACCTGGACTTTATCTTTGGCGAGGCGATGGGGCGACTGACGCTCTTGCGTCTGCTCCCCAGGACCTTTGACGGTAGCCACGTCGAGCACCCACGGGTGCAATACGCCCGCACCACCTGCCTGACCATCGAGTGCGACCCGCCTACTCCTATCCAGGCTGACGGAGAACTGTTCGAGTTGTCCGCGACGCACGTCGAATACACGATCCTGCCGGGACGGCTGCGGGTGATCGTGCCGGAGAACACGGATGCCAGGACAGTAACGGATTTGTAGGTCTCAGTCAGAAACTCACGCAACGCCTCAATGGGAACGGGACGCAGAATCTTGTCTTTGCGTCCCGTATCTTGCATGTACTCCAGGTATGTTTCAACTGCATCTCGCAGCGCCACCATTGCCCTCTCACGTGTCTCTCCGCACGAGGCCACGTCTAGTTCCAGACAGAGCGCTGCGTACTGATCTCCTTCTCGTTTGACAATGCCCGTAAGCGTCAATGGTAGTCTCACTCTTGCTGACACCAGTTTTTCACCTCCTGCCATCTTAATACCCTCCATTCTGTTAAAGGTGGCCGCCTCACTTTGCTTGAGCAGATAGTTCGCGGGCCGGCAGATCGAGACATTGCCCATCCTCCAGCGTCACGCGCCAGACCGGCGTCCAGGCCAGGCCGCAGAACTCGACCGTCACGTCGGCGCGGCGGGGGGTGATCTCTGTCGTCTCAATCTCCTCTAGCGTGTCGGCCCAGCGGTCGTTGATCTCGGCTGCCTGCTCTTCCCATTCCTCTGCCAGTGCCTCCAGTTGATTTTCCAGGTCCTCGATGGTCGCCAGTGATTCCTCGACGTCGGCCTTTGCTTGCTGGGTCATGCGCCGCTTGCGGCTGGCGCGGGAGAGCATCGCCGATGACCGCCGCCCGCCAAACAGGTTGAACACCGATTCACCCAACGACAAGAGTTCCTCCCGCTTGCGGGCCTCCACTTCGTCCTGATCCTCGGCCAGTTCTCGCTGCTCGCGGCGCAGTCTACTTTGCACGCGGGCCATCTGCTTCTCCACGCGAGCGCGGGCCTTTTTCACTTCGGCGTCGCGCTTCTGACGGGCCTCTTTTTCGCAGCGCACGCGGAAATCGCGGCGGCTATCCTCCACTGTGCCGTGCAACTTTAGCGCCGGGTTGTGCCAGATAGCGACGGATATGTCGTGGTAGAGGTAATCGCTAAAGTCCTTCTCCAACCGCTTCAGGTCGCGCGCGCGGGCCAACGCCGAAGGCACCGGTGCGTAAAAGCCCTCTCCCACCGGTTTCGACGCCAGGTCGTCTTCGCTCACCATGGCCTGCCCCGCGTCCCAATCCACCATCGCGAGTCTCTCGCCGGCCTGCACCAACCGCGCCACGGCTTGCTGGTGATCCACACCTCGCTTCCGATCCAGCATCCGCACCGTGCCCAGGGCCAGCAGGCGGGGAGTGTAGACCTTATGCCGCTCCCGCACCAGCACCGCCCGCCCGCCCCGCTCCTCGTAACCCCGCAGCGCCCACTCGAAGGCAATGGTCGGCGGGAGGAAGACCTGGGGCACCTCAGGCGGCAGCGTGGGCGGGGCAGCGCTCAAACCCTCTGCTTCCCTGCTCCCCCGTTCCTCCGCTCTCCTTGTCACCTTGTCACCTTGTCTCCTTGTCTCCCTCTCCCCCTGTCTCCCTGTCTCCCCCTCCCCTTGTCTCCTCGTCACCTCCCGCACCTGCTTGCGGGTGAGCGGCCCGCACAGGTAAGACATCGCCCAGCGGGTGTGGAAAAAGACCGGCGCCCCCTCGCGAATGTCGTGGAGCAAAAAGACGCGGGGCTTGAGCGCGCCCAGCGCCCGGTCGAGCGTGCGCCGGTCGAGCGCGGCGCCGGCCTCGGCAATCGCGCCCTCCAGTCCCTCCAGCACGCGCTCCTTATCCCGCTCAGCCCGTAGAGCGCCGATCACCCACGTGCCGGCGTTGGTCAGCCCCTTGTAGTCCAGGTCGGCCGGGTTCTGGGTGGACAGTATGACACCCAGGCCGGCGGCGCGGCCCTGCTTGATGATCGCCATGAGCGGGGTCTTGGTGGGCGGGTTGGACGGGTACGGTGGAAAGTAGCCAAAGACCTCGTCAAAGTAGAGCAACGCCCGCAGATCGGTGGTGCCCGATTGAGCGCGCAGCCAGTCCCGCGCGGCTTCGAGGAACAGGGTGATGAAAAAGGCCCGCTGCGCGTCGTTGAGGTGCGCCAGGTAAAAGATGCTGGCCTGGGGGCGGCCGGCGGCGGCGTAGAGCAACTCCCCCACGTCGAGCGGCGTGCCCTGCTGCCAGTTCTCAAAGCCGGGCGCGGCGATGAGGTTATTGAGCGACCGGGCCAGCGCGAAGCGGTCTTTTTCCGGGAAAAAGGTCTCTAGTTCAAAGACGCCCACCTGTTGGAAGGGGGGGTTCTGCAGCAGGCGAATCAGCGTAGGCAGGTCGAGCGACTCGCCGGCGCGCCAGACGTGCTCGATGATGCGTGCCATGAGGATGTGCTCGGGGCTCTGGAGCGGGTCGGCCTCGACGTTCACCAGGCCTAGTAGCGCCGAGACGATGCCCCCGATGCGTTCCCGCAGCGATTCCTCGTGCTCGTCCCAGTCGAGGGTGGGCGTGTCGAAAAAGTGGAGCACGTCCACCGGCTGCCCGGCCTCCGAGCCGGGCGTAAAGATGGTGAACTGCGCTGCCTGGCGCAACTGTCTGATGCGCTCGCCAGTGATGTTCCACTCGGCCAGCCCCTCTCGCCACTTGCGGGCCTCCTGCTCGGCGTACTCCTCGACACTCACCCCGCGCCGCCGCGCTCCCTCCAGGTCCACCCAGGGGCTAAAATCCTCTGCGCGCAGGTCGGGGAAAGTGAGGAGGAGATTGGCGATGTCCCCCTTGGGATCAATGATCAGGACGGGGATGCCTTGCAGCAGCGCCTCCTCCAGCATGACCAGTCCCGCGCCGGTCTTGCCGGAGCCGGTCATGCCGAGGATGACCCCGTGGGTGGTAAGATGCCGGGCTTTGTAGAGTACGGGCCGGTCGGTGACTTGACCTTTCTTCAGGTCGTACTCGCGGCCCAGGTAGAATTTGCCTCGCTCGTCACTTGCGCTCATCGTCGCCTCCTGGTGTGGTGTGGAGTCTATTGTACTCGGAGAGGGGGAAGATGCAAGTTGGAGTAAGGTGAATTTGACCGACAGTTGACTTTGATGTACAATAGAGTGGCAAAGGCGTCAGTGGGCGAGGCCATGTTGTATTCTACATAGTAGAGATGAGAATAGGAGGTTATCGTGATTCTGAAAGGTAAACTTTACGCGGAATCCCCGATCTACAGGGGAAATGCACGCAAGACCCTTTTCACGCGGGATGGAGATGGCACCCACCGGCTGGTCTCGCTGGCCGGTCAAGTCGCGGGTACGGCGCAGTCCCTGATGGATGCCTTTATCGGCCAATCGCGCAAGGGCGGGAACGTGGGTCTGCTCAATCGTTTATGGCGGCGGTTGTACGACTCTTCTATGCCGAAAGGCCTCGTCACTAGAGTAGAATGTGAGTTACAACAAGATAGTTATCCGCGGGACCACTTTTTTGACTTGCGCATGGGCATAAGGTTGGACGAGGATCGTTGGGCTGCGGAAGCGAACGCAAATTACAAGATGGAAACAGTGTTCCGCAACTCTGTTTTCGATTTCCTCCTGACCGTGAACGATTCGCTCCTGAAGCAAGGTGAAAATGCGGCCCGGCTGTACTACGTCCTGCGGGAACTGGAAGCAGGACGGTTCTGGTTCGGGGCCGGCAAGAGCAAGGGGTTGGGGCGCATTCGCCTCGAAGCGGATCTGGCGCCTTTGGCCTCCGAGACACTTCCCCGCCTGTGTCCTGGGGCCAATCATCTCAGGATATTCTTGACCTTTGACGCCACGAACCCAGTTCTGGTCGGCTGGAACTGGGGCAAGGTAGACCCGGCGGTGCCCTCCTTTGCCGCTGTCGAAGGCCGTGTGCTGGTGGAAGCGATGCGCGACCTGCCAGATGCCATCCGTGAGCGGCTAGAGATGGGACTGGCGGGGCCGATCCTCAGCCCAGAGGATTGGAAGCACAGGTTCGCCGAGTATCTCCCCAGGGTCGTGGCGATATGGTTGCGGGAGCGTTCTGTCGGAGAAATCGAGACCTGGGTCTTGCCGGCCAAAGCCCTGGCCAAGTTGAGCAAGGGGAAATATGGTCTCTCCAAAAAGGTACGCGCTCGCGTTGAACCCCTGGTGGACCAGCCTTTCCCCAGCAAAGAAGCGTCCGAAGCCGCCCTCGTCAAAGCCCTGGAGGATAAAGCCAATATGGCTGGGCGTATCCTCAAGGTCATGACGCGCCAACGCCGGACCAGTCAACAACTCGATCACGAGGCTTGGCTAGAGGTCGCCGGTGGCCTGGGGTTGGATGTCACCCTGGAAGACCACCTTGCAGAACAGGTCCAAAGCGAAGAGGCCCTGGTAAAGATTCTGACCCCCGCGTGTCAAAAGATCCTCCCCCGCCTCTACCAACAGGTGGATCAACAGATCAATCTGCTCCGGAGCGACGCCTGGGTAGACGTGGAAATCGAAAATCGTGCGGGACACTTGCGCATCAAAAACATGTTGCTCGAGGGCAAGATCGGCGAGCGGCAGTGGGGCGACCCGAACCTGGTTCCAGAAGGTGTCAGCCCCGCGATATGGAGAGAGTTTCTCGACGCTCACCGGCGAGTACGATTCCGCCACCTGTTGAACCCCAGAAATCTGAACAAGAGTATCACCAACGACAAGAATATGATAGCCTTTCTCGAAGGCTATCGTGATCGTACCCGCCAGGAACTGGCGCAGCCCCACCACGTTGACTTTCGGGCCGGCGGCGCGTCCAATCGAGAAATATCCCGCAAGTATGGCAAGCCCTACGACACGGTATTCATGCGTATGCTGTCCTGGTCGCCATCCTCGCGAGAACAGGGCGCCTGGGAGGTCTACATTCCCGGCAGTACGATCAAGGGGGCGTTTAGGAAACGCGCCTCGCAGGTGTTAAAGACACTATGGGGTGAATCTGCCAAGACGACTGAAGTGTTGGACAGTCTCTTTGGCGCCCAGAGGCGACGGGGACTGGTCTTTTTCTCCGACGCTTATCTCACAGACCCGCACGACCCGGAACGGGCCTGGTGCTCTATGGACGGGGTCAAGATGAATCCCAAAACGGGCTGCCCGATAGAGACTGCCAAACACGACTATCTCTTTGCCTACGGCGATACTCTGGCTTTTCAACTCCAGGTGGACGTTCAGGATATTGAGGAGCGGGATTTGGAGGCGGTCTCTCTCCTGGTGCATCTGCTTCACGATTTCCAAGGGGGCGACATCCCCCTGGGTGGCGAAAAGACCAGTGGTTTTGGCTGGGTCAAGGCAAATGTGTCCAGGCTGGCGTGGCTGACGGCGAGCCCAGATGGTGTAGGAGAAAAGTTGTTTGGAAAACAGGCGCTGCGACAGGATGGCGTGTGGCACAGGCTGGACCTCGAGGGTGAGGCGGCCAGCAATGTCTTGCGAGCCATCTACCCTCTCGTCCCCGACCGGGCGCAAGTCTCGTCAACTCCGCCCAGGGCCAGGGCCGGCTTTATCTCGCACCGCTCTTTTGGCGGCTACTGTGGCACGCTGGCGGTGGAAGCGGAGGTACTGACACCGCTCAACATACGCGAGAGTGGCGAGCCGTCCTTCAGGACCACCCTGGCGGATGGGCCAGTGAACGGCTGGGATTTCTTTTCCATGGCCCCTCCCGAGGCCGCCCAGCGCGGCCCCCACAAAGTCTACGCACTCCCCAGCCGGAGCATTAAGGGCATGTTGCGCCACATCTATACCATCGCCAGCGATTCCCGTGAGCCGAGTTCCGACATCAGCCGCTTGAACCCGACGGATGGTTTGTTCGGCTGGGTGGGAACGGGGCCCAATCAGGCTATCATGGGGCGCTTATCCTTTGGGTTTGGCCTGTTCGATAAGCCCGAGTTGGCCTGGTTCAAAGTGCCATATCCCTACGGTGAGTGGCAGTACACCGGAGGTCAATGGAAACACGCGCCGGATAGGCCGGCCACCAAGATGCTCATTGACAAGACCTGGCGGGTCTTTCCCCACGCCCCGCTGGCCCCAATCGTCAAGCGGCTGGATGGTTTCCAACCCGACACGTTCCAGGCCCGCTACTTTAGAGCCATACTGCCCGGCGCGCGCGCCCGTTTCACGATTCGCTTCTGGAACCTCGACGAACAGGAACTGCAACGGTTGATGTGGTGTGTGGCACTAAAGCCGGGACTCGCGCACAAGATGGGAAACAACCGCTACCTCGGTTTTGGCAGCCTGCGCTTGCACGTTCTCCCGGACAGTTTTCTGATTGAGTGGGCCAAGCGGTACGCGGGCCCGCCCGAACAGGACTGGCGTTTGCCCATCCAGGTCGAGGAATGGATCAAGCCCAATGTGATCCTGCATTATCGGGCCCTGCAGAGAGCGTTGAATGTTAAGCAGCTTTGATTGGCTGCGCCGCAGTCGAACCGGCGCTGAACTGTTAGCCACCCTGCAATACCTGACGGCCGAGCCCGATCTTTTCCCCACCGGGGAAGAGATCGGGCCGCCTCATTCTGCCCTCAACGGCCCTTGCCAACGATGCTGGGTTTATCCTCGTCTGTCTTCTCCCCGGCGCAAGTATTGCCGAGTTTGCCAGGCTATTCTGGCCCGGGCCCGCAAGTTGAACAAGGTGTCCCGTCCATCCATCGTCGTCTGGGGTTTCGTCAATCGTTTGCCGCAGCAACTCTGGACGAGTGAAGGGTTTTACGAGCACGATGCTTTGGGCACCTATGTCCACGACGAGCACCATTTTCTGCTGCTGATGCGCCGGTACGAGTTAAAGACCTGGCTGCGGGAACTGGTCATATATCACGGGGCTGACCTGAAAGGACTGATGCAGATATTTCCCACGACGGCCGCCAGACAGGGGGCCAGCATGGGCGAGATTCTGTGCCGGGCCGTTCATCTCGAAGCGCGTTTTTCTATGGACCGGTTGCGCGTGCGCTTCTTTTCTGCTCCTTATCAACTTTTGACACCCCGCACACGTGACCGAGAGGGATTGCTCACTTTCGAGGTCTCTGAATTTCTGAGCCTGCTGGAGATGGCGGCGGTCTTTCGGACGCTATTGCGCCCCGAAGAACAAGCGTCGCTCCACGAGTTGGTGAACTTGGAGGACCCCAGCGAGGAACAGTTCTACTGGGGCAGGTTCGTGGGACGCTTGAGCCAGGAAGCCAAAGACATGCTGAGTTCCTGGAACATTCGGCACTGGCCCAAGAATCGCATCAAATTGTTGTACGAACTGGTTGACTATGTGGCCTTTTATCAAACCCATTAAACTGATCCGTTATCTGCTCGTGTGGCGGGTCAATAGTTCGTTGGTCCGCTTGCCGAGATGTCTGTCCACAGAGATATCCCTGCTCCTGGGAACCGCGATTGCCAACCGTCTCCCCACTCGCCGGGCCCATCCCTGGCGCAAAGCCCTGGCTCCCTGGGGTGAATACGGTGATGTCTCGCTCTTGTGGAAAAAAAGGCCCAGGGAGGTGCCAGACGTGTCGTGGCCGATTGAGACAGTGTTATTCGTCTATCCGGGCAAACTGACTTATGGCCAGGGAGAGTTGATCCTATGGGAACTCGAACTGATGGGGGAAAATGCCGATCATGGGCTTTTCCTGGAAGTCATCTTGCCGGCCATAGAAGAATTGGGGAGTGTTCTCGATCCGCAGTGGCAGCACTGGAATGTCCTGTGGGGCCATTTCGACATTCAGGCGGTCTACGCGGCGCGGGGCCGCCAGTGGGAGACTGTCGTGAGTGACGGGCGATTGGACCTGAGTTATCGCGTCACCCCCACGCAGTGGGCCGAAGGATTGACTTTCGATTCAGGATCAGAGCGCATATTCGACCGCCTGACCTGGCTCACGCCTTTTGATCTGACCAGCGAGAGTGGTAGACGCCACCGCAGGAAAAAAATAGCCCGCCATCAAGTGCCAACCTTACAGCGTATACTGGAATCCCTGGTGGCCCGGATGGGGCAACTATTACCCGGAAAACACCACACACCCGACGACGTGTGGGCCGTCTTGGGCGCGGAAGAGCGGGCATCTTTCCAGGCTGCCATGGAACAGGCCGCCCGTATTCCCGTTCATCACACGAGTCTCAAACCGGCGCCCAAGTATTGGCCAGGGCGTTGGATAGGCACACAGACCTTTCCCTCTATCCCGCATCCAATCATCCCCTATCTGGAACTGGCCTCCATACTCCACATCGGGAGACAGACACATTTTGGGTGTGGGACGTTTGTGATTGGTTGAGGTTGAGGTTAAGGTTGAGGTTGAGGCTGAAGTTAAGGAGGACCAAATGAGTCAAGCACAACAACAAACGGATATGCTGCAGGTGCAGATTGAGCGCCGCCGCAAACGCGGCAAGGAAGAACTAGTCAAGATCGTCAACCAGGGCCAGCATCCGGTCTACAGCACCTTTGAGGTGACCTCGACGTCTGAACGAGTCTACACCGTCCAGATTCGCTCGCTCACCGAGCGGCTCAATACCTGCACCTGCCCCGACTATCACACCAACACCATCGGCACGTGCAAGCACATTGAGGGCGTGTTGGCGAACCTGGAAAAAGAGTTCGCCGACCAGTGGGAGGAGTTTGTTGCCCAGGCCCCACCCATCACCCAGATGTACGTCCACCACGCCGAGCGCACCACCGTCCGCGTCACGTTGCCTCTCCCGGAACGCAAGAGACTGCACGCGCTGCTGACCCGTTACTTTGACACCGAGGGGGTGTTGCAGGGCAAGGTCACGCAGAGCCTGCCCGTATTGCTCAGTGAACTGAACCGCTTGCCCAAACGTGACCGCGAGCAGATTCACGTGGATCAGGCTGTGCACGATTACTTGAACAATCAACGGGACATTGAAGCGGTGCAACAACAAAAGCACTGGTTCCTCGACCAGGTGGAACAGGGCAACCGCTCGCTCAGCGTCCTCTCGACGCCGCTCTACGGCTACCAGGAGGAGGGGCTGCTCCACCTGACCTTTGGCCGGCGCACACTGCTGGCCGACGACATGGGCCTGGGCAAGACGGTGCAGGCCATCGCCGCCGCCGCCCTGCTCAAGCAACTGCGCGACATCCAGCACGTCCTGATCGTCTGCCCCGCCTCGCTCAAGCACCAGTGGGCGCGCGAAATCCAACGCTTCACCTCGCTCTCCGTCCAGGTCATCGAGGGCAACCCCATTCAGCGCCGCAGTCTCTATCGCGACCTCCAGTTCTTTAACGTCATCAACTACGAACTGGTGCGCTTCGACGAGGAGGAGATCACCCGGCGCGAGTTCGACCTGGTGATCCTCGACGAAGCGCAGAGAATCAAAAACTGGCGCACGAAAACTGCCGACAAGGTCAAGCGACTGCGCAGTCCCTACGCCTTTGTCCTGACCGGCACGCCGCTGGAAAACCGGCTGGACGAACTTTACTCGGTCTTGCAGTTCATTGACCCCACCATCCTCGGCCCTCTATGGCGCTTTAACCAGCGCTACTATGAGACAGAGCGGCGGCCCTCCGGTTCCTACAAGGTGCTGGGCTACAAGAACCTGGACGAACTGCGCCACCGCATCGCGCCCTACGTCCTGCGCCGCGTGCGCGAGGAGGTGTTGCTCGACCTGCCGGAGCGCATTGACAGCAACTTTTTCGTCGAGATGACCGATCCCCAGTGGGGCGCGTACGCCGAGTACGAGCAGAGAGTGGCCCAGTTGATGGCGCGAGCACGCCGGCGCCCGCTCACGCCGAAGGAGCACAATATCCTGTTGGGGGCCCTGGTCAAAATGCGCCTGATCTGCAACGCGCTGGCGCTCCACGACCCCGAGATCAAACCCCAGGACCGCGAAAAGACTTCGCCCAAGTTACGCGAACTGCGCGTGATCCTCGACGAGGAGATCGCCAGCAACGGGCGCAAGGCGATCCTGTTTAGCCAATGGACGCGCATGCTCGACCTGACCGAACCGGCGTTGGAGCGGCTCAAATTGGGCTGGGTCAAACTGACCGGCGACGTGCCCACCAAGAAACGCGGCGCGCTGATCGAGCAATTCTTTGAAGACCCCCGGTGCAAAGTGTTTCTCTCCACCGACGCCGGCGGCGTGGGGCTGAACTTGCAGGCGGCCAGTATGGTCGTCAATCTCGACCTGCCCTGGAACCCGGCTGTGCTGTCTCAGCGCATCGCCCGCGCCCACCGTCACGGCCAGCGGCACGTGGTCAACGTCATCAACCTGATCGCCAAAGGCACCATTGAGGAGCGCATGCTCGACACGCTGGCCGCCAAGCGGGCCGTCTTTGACGCCGCGTTCAACGAGGAGAGTATCGTCACTGACCTCTCGTTCAAGGACGCGGGCCAGGGGGTGTTGCAGCGGCTCGAGGTGCTCCTGGGCGCGCGGGAGGCGATCAAGCCGGAACTGGTGCTCGCACCGACCGTAGTTGAGCCAGAACCAGAAGCCATGCCTGTGCCCACGTTGCAAGGCTTCGCTGATCTGCTGGTGGGACGCTACCCGGGGCGTGTCCTCCTGGTGCGACAGGCGCCGCAACTCCCCGGCGTCCCCACCGACGGTAACGCCCTCGTCGTCGTGGACCGCGAACCGGCCAAACTGCGCTCCAGGGTTGAAGCGTTGCTCAACGAGCACTACGCCGACTTTTCCCCGCCGGGCCTGTTGCTGATGGAGCAGGAGGGCTACCGGGCACTCGCCACCCTCACTGGCGGACTGATGGAGCAGATGGCCGAGCCTGCTACCGTCTACCGGGCCCCGGCCATCCCCGCCCCGGCCCGCGACGACGCGCGCAAGGCACTGGAAAAGAAACTGCGCCGTGCCAACAAGGGGTTCGACGCGGCTGACAAGCGGCTCAAACTGGCGTCCGTCGTGTTGCAGGGCGGCTTCCCGGAGGAAGTGATGCGCCCCGTGCGCCAGGCGTTGGGCTGGACGCTGAGCGCGCAACTCTCCCTCGTCAAGGACAAAGCCCCCGGCGAAACACTGCCCTCCCCGCGTCTGGTCGAGGCGGAACTGGTCGCCCCCGGCCACGTCCCCACCGGCCTGGCCGCCCGCGTGGACCGCGTCCGCGCCCTCACCGCTCCGCCGGCCGAGGACGAAGAGGAAGCCCCGCCTCCTAGCGTTAAAGCCGCCGAAGGGTTTATCGTCACCATCCAAGAGTTGATTGATCTGGGGCGGGAGTTGGTTGCTAAAGAAGGATTGTGAGGTGAGATTATGAGCCTACGAGAAATACAGACGGAGACTGTTATCACCCTCCAGGCCGATTTGACGGAGGATTTGAAGAGACTGGCGATCCACCAGCGTGTACCGCCAGAGAACATTATCGTTATTGCCCTCCGCCGCTATATGCGCCAGGTACAAGAGCAGAAGATTCAGGAAGAAGCAAGGGCTTTCCGCTCCATGCACACCGAACTGGTGAAGCAATACCTGGGCCAGATAGTAGCCATCCACGAGGGGCAGGTCGTGGACCACGACGAGGACTTTGTGGGGCTACACCGACGCATCCGGCAGCGCTTTGGCCGCACATCTGTTCTCCTGCGGCGGGTGGACTCTGAGCCCTATCGCGTGCTGACTTTTCGTAGTCCGCGCTTTGAGCGAGGTGGAGTATGATTCACCACTATGCCAAGACCTGGTATCCCCCGATGCCGGTGCTGGAGATATGGCTTGGTTATCCAGAGGAAAGCCTCTCATTAGGGCCATACATCGCCATCGTGGACACCGCCGCCGATGGCACCATCATTCCAATCGGACTCATCGAGCGTCTAGAAGCCCCCTTCGTAGACGATGTGCGATTGCGCAGCCAGTGGGGGGAGTGGCACAGAGCACGGATGTTCACCGTGGATATAGGCGTTGGCTCGCTGTGCCTCCCTGCCATTGAGGTGGTGGGGGATGAGCGCAGCGACGAGATCATACTGGGACGCAATGTACTCAACAGGCTGCGTCTCTTGCTTGACGGGCCGGCCTCTGTGACGAAGGTGCTAGAATGAGCAGACCGGCCAATGTTATTAAGATAAGACATCCGAGGTCTTCGATAGCACCTCACGTGGACGCAAAGCACGGCGTATTGGCTGAAAATCTCTGCCAGACAAGCACCGCGCTAGACCTCGGAGGTCTGGGCGTTGCTTAACTTGATGACATTGCGCGCTGCGCTGGCGGCGGTAGGACGGTAGGACAAGATGCCATCTTGTCCCGCTTCTGCAAGCGCGAAGAATATGCCCGAGGTGACCAATGAACAATTCACTCCCCCCAATTTCAGAGTATGACATCCGGGAACTGACAACGGCCAGCAGTTTCGAGCGCGGTATGGGGTATTTCGTGCGCGGCGCGATCCAGAACCCCGTGCGTGAAGGGAACGTGTTGCGCGCCGAGTGTGGAGGCTCAATGGCGATCAACTATCGCCTGCGGATCGAGTTCGACGAGACGGGCATCGCCGAGACCTGGTGCTCCTGTCCCTACAGTTACGGTGGCATCTGCAAGCACCTGGTGGCGTTGCTGCTGACCTGGGTCCGTGAGCCGGAGCGGTTCGCCGTGTACGATGACCTGGTCACGATGTTGGAGACCCGGTCCAAAGAAACGCTGGTAGCGCTCATAGTGGAGATGGCGCAGCAGGTCCCCGCACTGCACGAGTTGGTAGACCGTTATCGGGCCCAGCCGGCGGACGCTCCCCCACCTCCCGCTCCCCGGCCGCACCGGGTTAGCGCGGCTGCGTACAGCAGCGAGATATCCTACATCGTCGGTGAGGGTGCGGATTGGTACCACATGGGTGACCTGACGGATGGCCTGAACACGGTGCGGCGCACAGCCGAAGGCTTTGCTCAACACGGCGAGTTTACCAACGCGGCGATTGTCTACACCGAACTGCTGCGCGGCTGCGTGGAAGGGATCGAAAATTGCGACGATTCGAGTGGCGGTATGGGCTTTCTGGGCCAGGAGTGTGCCGAAGCGTTACAAAAGATCGTCCCCCAAACGGACTGGGACGAGAGCGAACGCCAGTCCTGGCTGCGGGACATGTTCGAGTTGTGCGTCAACGACATGGGCGGCTACGGTTTCGAGGACGATCTGAGGAAAATGATCGTGGCCACCTACCGGCCGGCCGATGTGGAGACGTTAGAGTCCTGGATCCACGAGGCGCTGGACAAGCACAAAGGTGAGTGGAAGCAGCGGGGGCTAATCACTATGCTGCTCGAGTTGTACGAGCGCGAGGGGCGCGACGAGGACTATTTGACACTGTGTGCAGAGCAAGCCCGTCGTCTGGCGCTGTGCGAGAAACTGGTGGCCCTGGGCGTATCCAGGACGTGGGGCGCATTGTGCGGCAGCAGCCGCTTCCCAGCCACGAGGCCTGGCCGTTGATCGAACAGTTGGAGCAAGCCGGGCACGAGCAGTTGGCCTTTGAGGTGGCCGAGGCCGCACTGCCCGACGCCGGCGGATGGCCGCTGGACAAGATCGGCGACTGGCTCCTGAAACGCTACAACCAGCAGGACAATCTGGCGGGAGCCATGAACATTTATCTGGCCCGGTTCCGCTCGCATCCCACCTTTGCGCTGTACCAGTTGATCGCCAACCAGGCCGGACAACTGGGCCGGTGGCAGCAACTCGAGTCAGAGTTGGACACCCTGGTGGAAAAGCGCGGCAGCCGCTCGTTGCAGGTCGAGTTGGCCCTGGCCGGAGGCGATCTGCCACGGGCGATGGGGCTCGTAGAGCGCTTCGAGGCCGCTATCGGCGCGACGCTGGCGCAGCGTGTCGCTGCCCAGGCCGGCAAGTCGGCCGAACACTACTGGTGGGCGGTGGCCTACTACGAGCGCCTGGCCGAGAAGCGCATCGCCGGCAAGCGCCGCCACCTGTACGAAGAGGCGCGGACCCATCTGAACATCATCCAGCAGATCTACCGTCACCACGACACCCAGAGCGAGTGGGAGGACTTTATCGCCCGCCTGCGCCAGCGCCATCGGGGGAAGCGTCTCTTTCTGGAAGTGATTGAGGGGCTGTAGCAACTGTGCCTGGGACGCACTGCTCCAGGTGGGTACCACAAGACAAGGAGTGTGACAAAATGGTATCGTGGACACGCATTTTTTGCAGCGCGGCAGGGACGGCCGTAGCCGGGCCGGCTGGAACTCTGGCCGGGAGCGCGGTTGGTGCGCTGCTGGAACAGATGCTCCCCTATCTGCCAAAAAAGACAAGCAACAACAGTTCGTCTGACCTCCTGAAGTCATCACTACACCGGGTGGGGAGCAGCCCATCACCGTGACCTTCTGCGCCATCCAAGACGTGAGCCGCTGGTGGCCGTAGGTTGGAATCACTGAAGCCGCCGAGGGGTGTTGAGGCGCTAAAAAGCGAGTGTCCTTACCAAACGCAAGTCACGTCGGCGCAGGCATTGATGAGGGGATCGCGGGTGAGGATAGGCGCGTCCATCCATTCTTCTTCCCACTCGTGGCGGATTTCCTGGAGGGTGCTATCAATGTCAAAGTCAGGCGGGAAATAAGATTGCCACCGTCCGGCCAGGCTAGATATATGAGGAGCAGGTTGGAAGGGGATGATCACCACTACTACCTCTAATGGGCCTTGTGGCACATTGAGAGGTAAAGGGATGCACAATGTTCTATCAGTAAATAGTTCTGTGTGCAAGGTCATCGTTGTTACCATTATTACATCTCCTTCCAGAAACATACTTGAAGCCGGCTACACGTTGGGAAAAACGTAGTGATAGTATACCATGACATAGAAAGACAAGCAACAACAATTCGTCTGACCTAAAGTCATCACTGCACCGGGTGGGGAGCAGACCATCACCGCGACCTTCCGCGCCATCTAGGACGTGGGCCGCTGGTGGCCGTAGATCGAACCGCTGATGCCACTGAGAGCACTGACGACGCCATCAGCGATTCAACGGCGAGGAGGTCATCTGAGTGATGAGAGTGAACAAGCCTTTTGTCACAGTGATGGCACTGATTCTGCTGCTGAGCGGCGTGCTCCTCCTGATGTGCCCGTCTACCCGGCCTGCATCCGCCCACGTACCACCGCCGTCCGCGCCAGAACTCTGTCCCCTGACAGGTCTACCGAGCACCTCACTCTCTCTCGATGGTGTCGAATTGCGCCTGTGTACGTCCTTTTTGCCCGCTGCCAACTTTGCCACACCTGACCCAGATGACGCTATCCAGGTGGCGACGGCCGTCGAAATGGGACGCGGAGACGTCTTTGAGGAATTTTCGATCACCGCGATTTCCTTTGGCACGAAACCCAGCACGGAATCTCTGCCCAGGGCGGCTGCCCGGAGTGAAGAGGTGTACCGCGCCACTCTGCGGGACTATCGAGAGAAACAGGGGGGAAATCCACAGGCAGGGCCTGGCGCACACTTTTTCGGCCAGCGGGTCGTTGGTTCGGTCAGTGTGGTGGACTTGCACGTTGATGGTATTGTTGCCAGGCCGGTCGCGATAACAGAGTGGGTGGTCGAAGCGGGCAGCCGCATCTGGATTGTGCGTGCCAGTCAAAAACTGCCCAGCGCAGAGATGTCGCGCAGCCAGGTGTTGTCTCTGGTCAGTCCGCTTGATAGCACCGAGTTGAATAGTCCAGATTTGAGCCGCCCCTCGACGAGTGCGGCGGCAGCAGGCAGCCTCTTGCCTCGATCATACGCCACTCTTGATAATATCTCTGCGTCACAGTCTATCACTTCCGATCTCCCATTTCCACCCTGGTGGGATGGTGACTGCGACACGAACAATTATTATGCGGAAACAGGTATACCCGCATACCCTCTAGGCGCTGTCCATAGAGGGGTGAAAGCCTGTGGGCCACGCCCGTGGGCTGACGGCGCTCCTGAGGTGTGGGTTGCATTCTTCCCCGGCGCGGTGGAACAGTTGGAGTGGCAATGCCCCGAACTGAGCAAACGGTTCATGTACCTGGCTTATGATATTGCCCCTTACAGTGCCAATGGCAGCCAGGTGGTCTGGAACTGTGACGTGGATACGAACGGCTGCTGGCTGGAGCAAATAGCAAACGGCGCGCCAGGCCAGGCGCCCCAACCGGACGACATTTTGAGTTATGGCGAGACTTGTACCTGGGGACACACGTCTGTCGTGGCCGGATCAATTGTAGACAGCAACGGCGATGGCACAATCGTGGTCATAGAACAAAACAGTTCACCTGATGGCAGCAACACACTTACCGTCAATGACTGGGTTGTAAGCAATGCGGTTAGTGGCTGGTTGCACGACCCCCGTAGCGACAACGTTCCGCCGTCCGGTGTGACCGTCGCCGGCCCGACGACGGGTGTTGTCCAGGCTGGCTACGCCTTCATCGCCACCGCCAGCCCGATCACGGCTACGGCGCCTATCACCTACGTCTGGCAGGCCACCGGGCAGCTTCCCGTCACGAACACGGGCGGCTTAAGCGACACGGTCGCCTTCACCTGGAATACGACCGGTACCCAGGCCATCACCGTCACAGCCGCCAACGCCGGAGGCACGGTCACCGGCACTCACGTCATATCCATCTATATCCCAGTGCAGGCATCTTTCGGCGCCGCGCCGCTGGCCGGCCAGCCGCCGTTGACTGTCGTGTTCACCGACACCTCCACCGGTTCTATCGCCACCCAGTTGTGGGACTTTGGAGGCGGCATAACCGGCACGGCGCAACACCCCACCCACACGTATGCCTGCACCGGTACTTTTTCCGTCAGCCTCACCGTGAGCGGGCCGGGCGGGAGCGACACAGAGATAAAAACGAATTACGTCCGGGTCAGTGACAAGCCCATCATTGCCAATTTCACCGCCCATCCCGCCAGCGGCCCGGCGCCGCTTGCCGTCCAGTTCGCCGATGCGTCGGCAGGTGACATCACCGCCTGGCAATGGGACTTTGGTGATGGTTCGACTTTGCTCACCACAGGTGGTTCGACTTTGCTCACCACAGGTGGTCTCACCGGCACGCAGCCAGGTCCCACCCACGTCTACACCACCGCCGGGATCTACACGGTCTCCCTGACCGTCTCCGGCTCAGGTATCACAGACACTTGCACCCGTCCCCGTGACATCACTGTCTACGAAAGCGTCTATCTCCCTCTCCTCTTGCACAACTATACGTCGCCACCTGCGCCGTGTGTCGAGGGGATCGCCAACGGCGGCTTTGAGGACGACAGTGCCTGGGTGATCCCCGACACCGACTACCCCGCCACCTACACCACGGCCATAACCCACACCGGCGACCGCTCCATGCGCGTGGGCATCGTCGAGCCGGGTGACAACCGTTACAGTTACTCCTCTGCCCGCCAGACAGTGACCATCCCCGCCGGCGCCTTCAGCGCTACGCTGCGATTCTGGCTCTATCCAATGACCGGAGAGTCCCTGGCCAAACTGATTGTCCCATCCCGTCCTCTGGCAGGCGATTGGCAGTACGTGCTCATCCTCAATGAGGACGACCAGACGCTAGACACGTTGCTTCGGCAGCGCACTGACGACCGCCAGTGGGTGTTCCACCAGTTCGACCTGGGAGCCTACGCCGGTCAGACCACCTGTGGTGAGCAAAGTCGAACCATCAAGCTGCAATTTGGCGTCTACAACGATGGCACAGACGGCGTCACGGCGATGTACGTGGACGACGTGTCGCTGGAACTCTGCGCTGGTGGTCTTTGAGCACCCGGTGGATTGGGAGATGGTCTACGCCTGTAGTGACGGCATCGTCCGGCCAGTGGTAAAGACGCGAGACGAGTTGACTGCACAGATCGCTGCCGGTGCGCCTTTCCCGTGCGAGACCATCGAGGAAGGCCAGGTGATCTTTGATGCCGGTGGCTGACGTTGGACTGCTGAGTGAGGCGTGTTCGAGTGCCAAGTCGCTGTCGTTTGTGTGAGGGCTGCTATTGTGCTACAATTGAGCAAGTGAGAGGCTGTATGTTTGAGGAGGAGAAAGCGCATGTCTACTGCTCTACAAGTGAGCCCGAAAGCGATGGCTGTATATCGAGCCACTGCACGACGCCGGTGGGAAGAAGAGCAACAGGCGTTAGCGCGACGCCGGGAGCGCGCCTGGCAAGTAGCACACCGTGCTGTGGCATTGTTGAAAGAACAGTTCGGCGCTACGCAGGTGGCGGCTTTCGGGTCACTGGTTCACGGCTTTTGGTTTTCCGGAACGTCGGACATAGACCTGGCCACGTGGGGCTTGAAATTCGACGACTATTTTGTTGCCGTGGCCAAGTTACAGGACATTTCACCCGAGTTCAAGATCGATCTGGTCGCCGTGGAGCACTGTAGGCCGGCGCCGCGTGAGGCCATCGTTCGAGAGGGGAAGCCGCTATGAAGCAAGTCTATCGAGCCACCGCCGGGCGTATTCGCACAGAGTTGCAAGAGTTAGCACGGGTGGTCGAACGCGTGAGAAAAACAGAGGGTCTTTCGGATTTCGCGTGGTGCTCCAAGCGGACGTGCCGTCCGCGCCCCACTTACGGGTGCAGGGCGTAACCTAATCCCAGATACGGGGACGACACGTCCCCTCTGAGCAGGGTAAAATCACCCGCCACGCGAAATCCTGGAGAGCCAAAACAGAAAAATCCGTGAAAATGGAGTGTGCCAGAATTATCTCGATTGTCCAGGGACACCACCGTGGTTTCCCCCCTCGTCTAATTCTCCATCCGTGATTCTTCTGTTCCTGTATCGTAACGGTGTTGTAACTCTACAGTGCCAAGCCTTGTGCTATAATGTTTGGTGTGGCAATCAAGCCGACAGGGGTGGAGAAGCGGTTGGGGGTGTTTGTTGCACGGTTGAAGAGTGCATACTTCCGGGATGCACGCTGCCCGGCTTGACAAGATACACGCGAGCGTGCTACAATCACACAGGAGGCATAGACGCCACAGACAGGAGGTGCCCTATGGAAACCGGTTTGGTCAGTCTGACCTATAGAGTTGAACTTGAACCTGGTAAGAGGCTAATCACCCTGCCGGAATCGTTGATTGCCCATGCCGACACAAGACGTTGGCTCATCACAATACGCCCCTGCCCCGCGCCAGTCCGCAGTCACAGCGCATTTCTGAACAGTTACGCACCTCAAGATGAAGGATTATACGATGATTATCAACCCCGGTGATTTTTGGGTTGCAGACATCCCGTTTACGGACGGCAGCGCTTCTAAAAAGCGTCCTGTACTCGTGCTGTGGCTGGATGGCCAGGATGTTATCGTAGCAGCCGTGACGTCGGCTGCGCCGCGCACGCCGGCCGATGTGTCCCTCGTAGACTGGCGTACCGGTGGGTTGCGCGTTCCTTCGACTGTACGCCTGTCCCGATTGGATTGCCTGGAACAATTCCTACTGTTGTTTCGACTGGGGCACGTTTCGCCAGCCGATGCCCAACGCTTGAAAGACGTATGGGCCGCGCACATCAAGCCGCGGTTCTAAATACGAGCAATCGGATATGGGCCTCGGCTCCTCGGTCCTGCTCTGGGCTGGCAGCCTTGGCCAGAGCGAGAGTACCACAGCACTCTGTTCACAAGCGATACATCAGCAGGAGGCAAAAAGATGTTGACCCACACAAAGGCATTCAGTTTGACGATGGCAGCACTGTTGGCGCTGACGCTGACACCCGGCGCACCCTTCGGCTACGCTCAGGGCAGGCCCTTCGGCCACGCTTCCCTCGGCTACGCTCGGAACAGGCAGGGCAGGCCCAGCACTGCGGGCAATCGCCTGTTCCTGTATCGTAACGGTATTGTAACCCAATAGCGCCAAGCCTTGTGCTATAATGCTTGGTGTGGCAACCAACCCGACAAGGTTTGTCTTCACCCTTCGGAGCCTTTCTATCTAACAGCATACATACACATAGGAGGTGTAAGATGAGAAAACTAAATAAGCACATTGGTGTCCCGACACTTGTGAGGACTGGATTGGTCATCTTCGCAGTGGCGGTTGCGTTGTTGGCGACATGGGCTGGCACCGTGGCTGGATCGGGGGCTGACTTTGAGGATTCCTACAAGGCCAGCCCACGGTTCGCCGAATCGGGCGATGTGATTGCCTGCGCCAGGGTCGCGGTGAACAGCGGAGACTTGGATGACGTTGTTCTTTCGACAGCGGTGGCGGCGGAATCGGCTCCAACACAGGAAGAAGAGGTAAACACTCTTCGTGTCTACGGTAGAGCCGGT